>JAICMI010000130.1 GCA_025929315.1 Frankiaceae bacterium | reverse complement strand
GGGCCGCGTGCACCTGCGAGTGGATGCAGAACGCCGCCTCGTTGACGGCGTAGTCGCCCTCAATGACCTCGCCCTGGTGGTTGACACGGATCAGGTCCGAGGTCCGGATGTGCGCGAACGGCACCCCGAACGGGTTGACCCAGAACGTGTCCGTCTCGATGGGGTCCCGAGCCGTGATGTGGCCGGCCACCCCCTCCTCGAAGCCGAACTTCGAGAACAGCCGGAAGCCGGCGGCGAGGCGCTGCTTGCGGTGAAGCCGCTCCTCCTCCGGGGAGTCGAACTTCGGCAGCGTCGGCATCTTCAATTCGGCCATGAGGGAAGGGTACGACGCGGCACCGGCCACTCCTGCGCGGTGCTAGTCCGAACCCGAGGACGCTCGCTCGTTCCACTCGTTCATACGCCCTTCCGGCCCCAGCTCGTAGAGACGCTGGCACTCCGGGCACACGGGGTACTTCTTCGGATCTCGGCTCGGCACCCACACCTTGCCGCAGAGCGCGACGACAGGCGTGCCGAGCACGGTTGCCTCGGTCGCCTTGTCCCGGTCGACGTAGTGCGCGAACCGTTCGTGATCCCCGTGGTCGGGCCGGATGTCGGGCCGGCCGGTGGTCCGAGTCTCCTCTTGCGTGGTTGTCGTGGTCGACGTCACGTATGCCAGCGTAGGTCGCGGGGCAGATGACTCGACGTGACAGTGGCTGCCCAGCGACCTGAGCGCCGGCGTGCGCGTAGGCCGAAGCATCTGCATCCGCACCGGCACGAGCACCGTGACGTCAGCGGTGGTTGGCTGCGCCCGACCGTCTTCGGCGCGATGGACGGCCTGGTCACCAACGTCAGCTTGATCGCCGGCGTGGGTGGCGGCGGACTGGACCGGTCGCGCATCATCCTGACCGGGCTCGCGGGCCTCGTCGCCGGGGCGTTCTCGATGGCGACAGGTGAGTTCACCTCGGTGAGCAGCCAGAACGAGCTCGTCCGCGCCGAGGTCGAGATCGAACGACGCCAGCTCGCCAGCTATCCCGAGGAGGAGAAGAAAGAGCTCGCGGCCGCCTTCGTCGACAAGGGCGTCGAGGAGCACCTCGCGCTCGAGGTCGCCGAGCAGGTCTCCCAGGACCACGACGAAGCGCTCCGGCTGCACGCCCAGGAGGAGCTCGGCGTCGACCCGACCGAGCTGCCGTCACCGGTGGTCGCGGCCGTCTCCTCGTTCGTCGCATTCGCGATCGGCGCGATCATCCCGCTGCTGCCCTACCTGGCCGGCGCCTCGAGCCTCTATCTGGCGCTCGGCATCGCCGCGGTGACCCTTTTCGTCGCCGGTGCCGTCGTCTCGCGCCTGACTGCCCAGCCCATCTGGTACGGCGGGACCCGCCAGCTGCTGCTCGCGGCTCTCGCGGCCGGCGTCACTTATGGCGTGGGCCGGGCCATCGGCGCCACCGTCCGCTGAGCGCGCTGCGGAGGTCGCTTCGTCCGGGTTCACCCTGACGGGCTAGTCAACACAGAGCGTGACTATGCCGACGTACTTCATGACAGTCAGTGAAGACGCTCGGAGACGACAACATGCGCCGACCTGCACGGATCCTGCTGACGGCCACTCTGGCCGCCGCGCCGGTTGTCGGCGTCGCGGTGCCGGCCACGCTGGTCACGCCCGCTGCCGCCACCGGTGGCACGCACGTGCTCTCGGTGCGCCTGAACGGCTTCGAGGCCCAGCTCGCCGCTGACATCAACAAGGCCCGCCGCTCGGCCGGTCTGCGCCCGCTGATGGTGATCGCCGGTGCCACCGACGTGGCCCGCCGCTGGTCCGGGCACATGGCTGGATCGCAGATCCTCGCGCACAACCCGACGATCATCCGCAACATCGCGCACGCCGGCTCGAGCGCCTGGACCGAGATCGCGGAGAACGTGGGCGAAGGCCCCGCCGACAACCCGCGCAACCTGTTCCAGGCCTACATGGAGAGCCCCGAGCACCGGGCCAACATCCTCGACAGCGGCGCGCGCTACTTGGGCGTCGGTACCGTCGAGCGCGACGGCATCGCCTGGAACACGCTGGACTTCACCAACGCCTACAACAACGGTTACGGCCTCACTCGCGTCCCCGCGGCGGGCCTCACGATGGATCAGAAGACGATCACCAGCACGACCGACGTCGCCATGCTCAACGCGACCGACCAGCGGTTCGCCGCCAGCCACAGCCGTGGCATGACCGCCAGCCGGCTCGGGTTCACCGGCTCGCGGGCGCGCAACGGCAGCGCCTACACGTGGCTTCACCAGCTCGGGCGACCGAACGGTGGCGGCGGCGTCATGATGCGCGACGCGCTCAACCTCACTCATGCCACCAAGTTGTGCGTCCAGGTGTCGGCCCGCTCCGCCAACGGCGCAGCGGTCCCGGTCAAGGTCTTCCTGGGCCGCCAGTTCGGCAGCAGCGTCCAGCTCGGCAGGGTCCGTGTGGGCGGCAAGGCCAAGTGGGTCGACCTGTCCCTGCCGCTGTCCGTCCAGGACTTCCGCAACGTGCTCACGCTGCGCGTGCCGGGCAAGGCCGTCAAGCAGGGCGGCGGCAAGGTCCGTCTGGCCGTGTACGACGTCCGCGCCGAGGTCTGAAGCACCCTCTCGACGGGCCGTCGGCCCCGGATATGCTTGTTTGTCCGGATTTGCCGGTCGCCTGCGTAACTTCGTCCCGGGTCGCTCGTTTTAGCCTGTGAGGTCGAGGTGAGAGGACAGGTCATGGGCAAGCACGCAGCTCCCCGCAAGCCACTTCTGCGCAGCCGCGCCGCACAGCGCACCGTCGCCATCTCCGGCGGCACTCTCGCCTTGTGCCTGGGCGCCGCCGCGCCGGCGATCGCCACAACGGGTCTCCCCAACCCGCCGCCGCTCCCCCAGCCGATCGTCGACACAGTCCAGACGGTCAGCGACATCGCGGGGATCCCCAACCCCGTCGCGACGCCGACCGCCCCCAAGACCAAGCACCACGACCACCGCGACGCCACGCAGCAGCAGGCGCAGCCGGCCCCGGTGAAGCACACGACCAGCAGCACCAAGACCCCGCCAGCCAAGGCCGAGCCGGTCACCCCGGCGTGGCGCCCGGCGACCTTCGCCGTCAGCGGCCTGCGCTCCGAGCCGGCCACGCGCACCGCGGCCATCGCCGAGCGCGCGCCGGCCATGGCCCACACACCCACGACCACGACGCGCATCGTGCAGACCGCGGGCGAGCGAGTGCTCGGCGGACTGCCCGGCATGCCGCCGGCACAGGACACCGCTCGCGTCCTGGCCATCGCGTTCGCGATGACGGTCGTCGGTGGACTGGCCAGCGGCCACATCAAGGCCGCCCAGTCGCGCACCGTCGCCTAGCGCGCCCCGCCTGGCGAGATCACGCCCCGACGGCGTGCACTCCCCCGTCGACGTGCACGATCTCGCCCGTCGTCGCAGGGAACCAGTCCGACAGCAGCGCGACGCACGCGCGTGCCGCCGGTTCGGTGTCAGAGACGTTCCAACCGAGGGGTGCGCGAGCGGTCCACACGGCCTCGTAGGTGTCGAAGCCGGGAATGCTCTTCGCCGCCATCGTGCGTAACGGGCCGGCGGCCACGAGGTTGACCCGTACGCCGCGGCTGCCGAGGTCGCGAGCGAGATACCGGGCGCACGACTCCAGCCCTGCCTTGGCGACCCCCATCCAGTCATAGGCAGGCCAGGCGACCGTGGCGTCGAAGTCGAGCCCGACGATCGCCCCGCCGTTGTCCATCGACGGCAGCACCGCGCGCGCAAGTGAGGCGAGCGAGTAGGTGGACACGTGCACCGCGGTCGCGACGTCCTCCCAGCTGGCGTTGAGGAAGTTGCCGCCGAGCGCGGCTTCGGGGGCGAACCCGATCGCGTGCAGCACGCCGTCGCAGCCGCCCATCCGGTCGCGCAGCACGCCGGCCAGCGCGTCGAGATGCGCGGGATCGGTGACGTCGAGCTCGATCGTGTCGGCCGGCTGCGGGAGCCGACCGCCGATCCGCTGGGTGATCGACAGGCCGCGGCCGAAGCCGGAGAGCAGCACCGTCGCACCTTGCTGTTGCGCGAGCCGTGCGACGCCGAACGCAATCGACGCCTCGGTCAGCACGCCAGTGATGAGCAGTCGCTTACCTGCCAGAAGACCGGACACGCCTGAATCTTGTCAGTGCCCCATGCCGAGACCGCCGTCGACGGGGATGACCGCTCCGGTGATGTACGACGCCTCGTCACTGGCGAGCCACGTCGTCACGGCGGCGACCTCAGCGGGATCGGCGTAGCGGCCGAGCGGGATCTGGCCGAGAAGCTCAGCCCGGCGCTCTTGCGGCAACGCCGCCGTCATGTCGGTCTCCACGAAGCCCGGGGCGACCACATTGGCCGTGATCTGCCGGCTGCCGAGCTCTCGCGCGATCGACCGCGCGAGCCCGACGAGTCCGGCCTTGGACGCGGCATAGTTGACCTGACCCGCGGAGCCGGTCATTCCGACGACGCTCGAGATGAAGATCATCCGGCCGCGGCGCATCCTCAACATGCCGCGGGAGGCCTGCCGTGCGACCCGGTAGGCGCCGGTGAGATTTGTCCGGATGACGTCGTTCCAGTCGTCATCGCTCATCCGTAGCAGCAACGCGTCGCGGGTGACACCGGCGTTGGCAACCACCACCTCGACCGGTCCGTGCTCGCGTTCGGCGGTGGCGAAGGCGGCCTCGACGTCTTCGGAGCTCGTCACGTCGCAGCGCACACCGAGCAACCCGGCCGGCGCGCTGTCACCGCGGTGAGTGACGGCGACCGCGTCTCCCTGCGCTGCGAACGCGCGAGCGATCGCCAAGCCGATGCCGCGGTTGCCGCCGGTGACGAGAACGGAGCGAGGCATGGCCGGCATCCTCCCCCATCAGCCATTCGGAGTAGTGGTGTCCAGGCCAGGCGTGGCAACGCGGGCCAAGCCGATGGATGCCTTGGAAAACCTCTTTACGGGCCTGTCTGCGCGTGTTGCGAGCGCCGATCTTCACAGCATGAGTGTTCAGGCGATCGATCCAAGCGCGGGGACGGTCAACTGTGTCCACCTCGCCGACGGCAAGCTCGTGCAGCTCTCCGGCCGCATCGGTCGTGAAGAGCTTGCAGCGCTGCGGCTCGCGCTGCTCACCCCGCTGTTCGACTACTGCCGTGACGTCGTGATCGACGCGGGTGACGTCGTCGCCGTCGATGACGAGGCCGTCGCGGTGCTCGTGGCCGCCGAGGAGTGGGCCACCTACGCGGGAGCCCGACTCCTGCTGTCGCGCGCCGCACCGGTGCTGGAGCAAGCACTCGCCGATCTGGACTTTGCCAACCGCATCCCGAGGTTGACCGAGCTCGGCGCGCAGTCGCCCCGACCGGCGCTGGTACCGGTGGCTGACTGACTGCTCACACGACAGCAAGGCTGCGGGCGGCAAGCCCGAGGCCGACGACAACGACGAGTCCGGCCGTGACCACCGGCGTCGCGCCGGCGAGCCGCTGCATGAGGCGCTGCCGGGTCAGCCGGATGCTCCAGCGCTCGGTCAACCGCACCGCGAGCAGTCCAGCGGCCGTCAATGTGCCGGCCATACCGACGCCGTAGAACAGCACCAGAAGTACGCCGAACGCGGTGCGCCCCAACGCGACCGCGCCGAGGAGGACGACCAGGGCGGACGGCGACGGCACCAACCCGCCGGCGACACCCATGCCGAGCAAGCCGGCGCGGCGACGACCGCCATGGTCGTGCCCATGGTCGTGCGGATGGTCGTGCGGATGGTCGTGCGCATGCATCTTGTCGTGTCGATGCCGGTTCAGTGCGCTTCGGAACAGCCCGACGCCGACCGCGACCACCAGCAGCCCCGACACGATGCCGAGCTCGCCCTCGATGCGGTCACCGGCCAGCGATGACGAAAGCGACAGCGCGAGCCCGAGCGCGAGAACTCCGGCGGTGTGGGTGACGGTCACCGTCGTACCGACGAGAACGGCGTCGCGAACGCTGCCGCGCTTGCCGGCGATGTAGGCCGCCATCACGGTCTTGCCGTGACCGGGCAGCGCGGCGTGAGTCGCGCCGAGCAGAACACTCACCAGGACCGCGAGCAGTCCCACACCCAGCGTGAGATGGCGCGCACCGGCGAGGCCGGAGAACAGACGGTTGAGGCGGTCGACGATCCGCGCGAGTGGACCGGCACCAGGAACCTGGGCGAGCTGCTTGGCAAAGGTCGAGCGTCCCGCGCCCGGTGCGACGTCGAGAGTCGCACGGCGAACGTCGAGCGGCGAGGACAACAAGTCGTTCGGGTAGTGCAGCAACGTGTCGCTGACACTGCTGGCCGGCACAGGCGAGTTGACGAGGTGCGCCCCGACGGCAACGGCGGTGATCTCACGCCAACCGATCCGCGCCGAGTCGTAGCTGTCGGCGAACGTCAGTGTCCGATCGTGCCCTGAGCCCGTTGTTGACGCGTGCAGTCGACATTCCAGTCGCGAGGTGTGGAGGCCGGCAGCGCCAGGACGCAACATGTACGACGAAGACGTGACCGCGAGAGTGGCGCGTTGCGCATCGATGGTGAGCACCTCATGCGCCGCGACTGCGGCACACAACGCGGCCGCATCAACGGGTCCGCGTTGCTGCGCTGTGGGAATTTCGGCGAAGTCGACGACGGCAAACACGTCGACGGTGTCGCTGCGCACGGTGATGCCGTCGTAGTGGTTGATGGTGAAGTTGCCCAGCGGATGCGCGAACGCAGTGGCAGCTGGTCCGAGCGCAAGTGCGCCCGCGGCCGCGGCAATGAACAACGCTCGCCTCATCGTGCGGCTCCGAGCGCGCGAAGGATGCTGCGCCGGTGAGCGCGGAAGAGCGGGTTGTGGACGCCGGTCGACAGCGCCTTGTTCACAGCGACGAGCGCAGCCCGGTCGTGCCCGGCGCGGTGCAGCGCCCATCCGTAGGCGTCATAGCTGTCGAGGAAGGGCCGAGTGCGGATCGCCGCGCGACCGAGCCGCACCGCCTTGGTCGGACTGCCGTGGTCGGCCTCGAACAGGGTCGCGTCACTGTCGAGGGTGACGCCGTTGGCGCGGAACAGTCGCTGCTCGATGCGAAACAGCGCGTACTGCTTGCCTGCCGCCGCGTGCAGCCCCATCGACTGCAGCAGGTCGCCGTACGCGACGAGGTAGGACGGCTGTGGCACGCGGGCCACAGCGGCGGCGAAGTCGCGGCGGGCCGCGTCGGCACGGCCGAGAGCGAGCTCCGCGCGGGCACGCCCCTCGAACAGCATCGCCGAGGATGGCTGGGCGGCAAGCCCGTGCTGGGCGAAGCCGAGCGCCAACGCCGGTCGGCCGCCCGTGCGGGCCAGCTCTGACAGGTAGTAGTCGGCGAAGGCCACGTCGTCCGGCCCGAGTGCACGTGCGCGCGCCTGACGCATGAGCCTCTCGGCTCGACGGATGTTCCCTGTCAGCTCGGCGGCGTAGGACAACCGCGCCTCGGCGTCGCTG
>JAICMI010000064.1 GCA_025929315.1 Frankiaceae bacterium | reverse complement strand
GAACATGTGTTCGAACGTGTGGCGGCCACCTACACGCGTAACGCGCGACTCTTGTTCACACACTTCGGATGTTGACCGGCCGCCTCCCTCCTTCCGAAGGGTGTGTTGTGTCCGTCGTGCTGTCCGATCGGGTCGCTGACGTTGTCGCGGCCGTGGACAAGCTGCGCGCCGAGGACCGCCTGCTCACCGACCCGGAGATGTTGCTCGCCGACGCCGAAGCAGTGATCGGGTTGATCACCGGCCTGCAGGCGGTGCTGGTACGACGTCTGCGCGACGTGCACTTTCACCCGGCCAGCCCGGAGCTGATGGGGCGCAGCACCCGCAACTGGCTGACCGAGGAGCAGCTGCTGGCTGGCCCGGAAGCGTCCCGGCTGATGCGGCTGGTGCGCTACCTCCCGTCGCGGCCGGTGACCGAGGCCGCGGTCAACGACATGACGATCAGCGCCGCGCATGCGGGCGCGATCCTCACCGCGCTCAACACGTTGCCCGCCGCCCTGCGCGACACCGTCGAACCCCACCTGATCGAACGCGCCCGCTGGTATCCGCCGGAAGAGATCGCCGGGTTCGTCGACGAGCTGCTCCAGGCGCTGGGCATCGACAACAACGGTGACATCCGCCGCGAACGACGCCACAACAACCGCGGCCTCGACGTCGCCGAGACCCTGCACGGCAACCGGTCGGTGTCAGGGACGCTCACCCCGGAAGTGGGCGCAAAGCTCCAGGCCGCCCTCGACGCCGCCTCCCAACCATCAGGACCTGACGACGACCGCACCCCACGGCAACGCCGCCACGACGCCCTCGGTGTCATCGCCGACGCCTTCACCAGCCAGACCGAACCGTCGTTCACCGGCGCGCCCCGCACCGTCATCGTCACCATCGACCTCGCCACCCTCGAAGACCGGCTCCGCCAGGCCTGGATCACGACCCCGTTCGGGCCACTGTCCCCCGCGACCGTGCGCCGGCTCGCCTGCGACGCCGAACTCATCCCCCTGGTCCTCGGCGGACACGGTGAAGTCCTCGACATCGGCGTCGCCGACCACCAGTTCACCACCGCCCAACGCCGCGCCGCCTACCACCGCGACGGCGGACGATGCGTCTTCCCGCACTGCCGCAACCGCCGCATCGAGCTCCACCACATCATCTTCCGCAGCCGCCGCGGACCGACCAGCCTCGACAACGCCGCCTGGCTCTGCGCCTACCACCACTGGCTCGTCCACGAAGGCCGCTGGACCCTCCAACGCCTCAAAACCACCGGCGACTACCTATGGACCAACCCCAACGGCCAACAACTCATCCGAAAACTCGGGACGGCCTAGCCGTCCGCCCCACACACCCCGCCGTTCAGGCGCGCACTTCCCCGCCACAGCCCGAGCCCATCGGGTCCTTCAGCATGCGGTCAGATCCATCGACACCGGCTCCTCGCGCAACCGAGCGAGCGGGGTTGACAGACCGGTCGGCCCCGCCCATCATTCCACTAACTACTTAGTGGAAGTGTTGAATGATCGAGTTCCATCTCGACCCGACTTCGGGTGTCGCGACCTATCTCCAGCTCGTGCAGCAGGTGCAACAGTCGCTGAGACTGGGGCTGCTCGCGCCGGGTGACCGCCTGCCGACCGCGCAGCAAGTCGTCGCGTCGCTGGCGATCAACCCCAACACCGTCCTCAAGGCCTACCGCGACCTCGAACGTGAGGGCCTGGTCCGCGCCCGACCCGGGCTCGGGACGTTCATCGTCGGCCAGCTCCCACGCACCGACCCGCAGGCACAGGGCCGGTTCCGGCGATCGATGACCGAATGGCTGCGCAAGGCCCGAGCCGCCGGCCTCACTGCGGACGAGATCGAGGCGATCTACCGCACGTCGCTACGCGACAGCTTCGCCGAGGAGGACATCGCATGACCGCCGCGATCGAAACCGTTGAGGTCAGCAAGGGCTACGGCCGCCGCCTGGCGCTGACCGACACCACGATGACCATCCCCGCCGGGCGCGTGGTCGGTCTCGTCGGTCCCAACGGTGCAGGCAAGACCACACTGCTGCACCTCGCCGTCGGCCTGCTGCGACCCACGAGCGGCACGATCTCGGTGCTGGGCGACACCCCCGGTGCTGGCCCGGAGACGCTCGCACGGGTCGGGTTCCTGGCCCAGGACAGCCCGGTCTATCCCCGGCTCCGGGTCGGCGACCACCTCCGCGCCGGTACATGGCTCAACCCGCACTGGGACGGCGAGTTCGCAACCAGGCGGGTCGGCGAGCTCGGCCTCGACACACGGCAGCGCGCCGGCACACTCTCCGGCGGCCAACGCGCCCAGCTCGCTCTCACGATGGCAGTCGCCAAGCGCCCGGAGCTGCTGTTGCTCGACGAGCCCGTCGCCAGTCTCGATCCGCTGGCTCGGCGAGAGTTCCTGCAGACGTTGATGGAAGTGGTCGCTGGTCACGGCGTCAGCGTCGTGCTCTCTTCACATCTGATCGCCGACCTCGAACGCGTCTGCGACTACCTCGTCGTACTCATCGCCGGTCGGGTCGCTCTCAGCGGCGACGTCGACGACATTCGCGCCTCGCATCACCTGCTCACCGGCCCGCAACGCGACTCGCTGCCCGCCGGCCAGACCATCATCGAGGCGAGTCATGTCGGCCGGCAGAGCACGCTTCTGATCCGTACGACGGACCCCATCTTCGACCCCGCCTGGACGGTCACGCCCGTCACTCTCGACGATATCGTGCTCGCCTACATGAAGCAGGCGCGCGATGCCGGCGTCGCCGACGCAACACCTGGTTTGGCGGTTGCGTCATGACCCGCTTCGCCTGGTTGCAGTCGAGGACACAAACCCTCGCTTTCTTTGCCGCACTGGCCGCGCTCGCAGTCGCCGCCGCCGTCACGGGCGTTCACCTTTCGCACCTCTACAACGACCTGGTCAGACACTGCGAGGTCCGCGGCAACTGCCAACTTGGAATCAGCGCGTTCACCAACCACTACAACTTCCTGCAGGGCGCGTTCATGCTCCTGCTGCGTCTCGCGCCCGCGCTGATCGGCATCTTCTGGGGCGGCCCGCTCATCGCGCGCGAGCTCGAAGCGGGCAGCTATCGACTGGCCTGGACGCAGACGGTCTCTCGACGGCGATGGGTGATCACCAAGCTCGCCATCGTGGGTGGCACAGCCGTCGTCGCCGCCGGTCTGCTGACTCTGACCGTCACCTGGTGGTACCGCTCGCTCGACAGCATCGACCCCAACATGTACGGCGTCATCGACGCTCGTGACGTCGCACCGATCGGTTACACGTTCTTCGCCTTCATGCTCGGCGCCCTACTGGGCGCGGTCATCAAGCGGACGTTGCCCGCCATGGCAGCCACCCTCGGCGTCTTCGTCTTCGTTCGCATCGCCGTGCAGCAATGGGTACGCCCGCATCTGCTCTCACCGTTGCACAAGACGATGTCGATCCTCAGCGTGAAGGACTTCGGCTTCATCTCGAGCAATGGCGCACCGGTCGAGCTGACCGCCCGCGGCTCATCGCCACCGGGGCCATGGGAGCTGTCGAGCCAGCTCGTGACCAGCTCGGGCCATGTCGCGACCGGAGCGGAGCGCGCGGCATTCGTGCAGCACTACTGCCCGGCGGTCGCTGCGCCGCCTCCGTTCAGGGGCGGCCCATCGCACCCCGTCGCGGCCCCGCCCGGCATTCGGGAGGCGTTCGACACCTGCCAGCAACAGGCGGCAAAGACCTTTCACGTTCTCGTGACTTACCAGCCCGCCAGCCGCTACTGGACGTTTCAGTGGCTCGAGCTCGGCATCTTCCTCGCACTGGGCTTGGTCGCTGCGGGGCTCTGCTTCTGGTGGGTGACCCAGCGCATCCGCTGATAGCGGCCCGCCGGATGAGAAAGGTTCGGACAAATTTCGGCCCAATTGCCAGAGGTCCTGCTGGAGTGGGAAGGATGGGCGGGGTGAGCGAACTTTCGACGATCTCTGTCCACGGCCGTCAAGTTGCCTTCCGCCGCGCCGGGCACGGCGCTGGGAACCGCCCGTGCGTCGTGCTCGTGCACGGCATCGCGGGTGACAGCTCGGAATGGGAGCCGGTCCTCGACACGTTGTCGGCGTCGTACGACGTCGTCGCGCCGGACCTTGCCGGACACGGCGAGTCGACGCGGCTGCGTGGCGACCACTCGATCGGCGCGTTCGCGACCTGGTTGCGCGATGCGCTCGAGGCACTGGAGATCGAGCGCGCGACGTTCGTCGGGCACTCGCTCGGCGGCGGCGTGGTGATGCAGTTCGCCTACCAGTTCCCTGACTACGTCGAGCGCATGGTGCTCGTCAGCAGCGGTGGTCTGGGGCGCGAAGTGAGCGCACTCATCCGGGCGGCGTCACTGCCCGGTGCGGAGTGGGTACTCGGTGGTGTCGGCGCCGCCGCGCGGGGTGCATCGTCGGTGCTGGACAAGATCGGTGTCGGGCAGAAGAGCGAGTACGGCGAGCTCGCGCACCGCATGGCCGGTCTCACCCACCGCGATCGTCGCGCGGCGTTCGTGCGTGTGGTGCGCGCGATCGCCTCGCCCGGCGGACAGCGCGTCAACGCGAGCGACCGGCTCTACCTCGCCGAGGACGTGCCGACGCTCATCGTCTGGGGTGCGCGAGACCGGATCATCCCCGTGAGTCACGCATATGCGACTCACGACGAGGTCCCCGGCAGCGAGCTCGTCGTCTTCGACGAGGCGGGGCACTTCCCGCATGCCGATGACCCGGAGCGGTTCGTGCACGTGGTGCAGGACTTCGTCGGCAAGACCGAGCCGGCGTCCTACGACAAAGTCCGCGCCCGCCAGCGCATGACCTCGCGCTAGTTGCGGGGGCGTGCCTTCCGCATCGCCGCAAGCGCCTCCGCCAGGATTCGTTCGCCGTCCTCCGGTGAACGCCGCATCATCAAGAACTCGTAGGGCGTGCGCGGGAACCAGCGGGTCGGTCCCAGGGGTACGGCGGTGCCGCGGTCGGTCGACGCCGGACCACCGCAGCGGTCGCAGTCCCACGTGGACGGCACGTCGGCTTCGACGGCCAACGTGAGCACGGTGTCATGGTCGGCCGCACACCAGAAGGTGACGCTGTGCCGGTCAGCGAGCGGGGCGCCGCGGTCGACCTGATCGGTCGGTCGGGCCAGCCTGCTCGCACGCAGTCCGGATCGGTGGCTTTTCACTCCGGCGATCCGCCGTCGGCCTGCGCTCGTGCTTCGTCGCATGCATCGGCAAGACTGCGCAGCGCGGTTGCCTGCGCGGGAATGTCGAGGCACCGCGCTTCTTTGGCCCACTCGAAGCGGGCTTCGGCGAGCTCGAGCTCGTCGTCGGACAGGAGCTCGTCCATCATGCGACCCCGTACCGTCCCTGGAGCAGACTCTCTCGGCGAGCGACGCGCACCGCAAGGACGACCGTGACGGCAGCCCCGAGCACAGCGATCGACGGGCTCACCATCGTCTTGACCGTGATGAACGTCGACATCGACAGCGCGTTCAAGAGCCAGACCGTGACGCCGGCTCGCACCAGGCAGATGCCGGCCCACAGCAGGGTGAGGTTCCAGAAGAGCCGGCGGATGCGTGGGCGCTCGGAGACCTCCGACGTCATCGGATAGAAGTCCGCGGCGAGCCGCGCCACGACCGGCGTAGCGGTGAGGAGCGAGATGAGGAAGACCAAGGCCGTGAGCGCATCACCCAGAGCCGGCTGGATGAAATAGAGGAAGGTGCTGCCGGTGGCTGCCGCGAGCGCGGTCCGCGCCGTGAGCCCGATGACCGTCAGCCAGAGCAAGCCGGACGCCGCCCGCTTGGTGCGCAGCCGCCAGAGCATCGCGACGTAGCACCAGCCCAATGCGACTGCCAGTGCGATCCACACGTTCATGGCGATGAAGCACACGTAGAACAGAGCGCCAGGCACGATGTTGGCAAAGAGGAGGTTGACCGTCAGACGCCGCACGATCGCACGTAGATGCGGGCGCTGAACGAACTCACTGACCGTGATGGCAATCCTCCTCGAGCGCGGTCACGTCGGGGCCGCGAGAGCAGGAAAGAACAAGCGCCCGCTGTCGACATCCCGCGGGCGCTGGAGAAAACGTACGTGAAATGCAAACGTGAACCAAGGTGAAGGTACCACGGTAGGGCTAGCCCTACCCCCCAAACGCCTGCTGATCGGATGGGCTGCGTTGATGATTCCGGCGACGCTCAGTTCATGACGTCACTGCTGCGCCGGCTCGGCGCCGACACGGGTTACCTCTTGCTGTCGTTCCCGCTCGCCATCGCCTCGTTCACCCTCCTGGTGACCGGCCTGTCCGTCGGTACCGGACTGCTCGTCACGCTGGTTGGCTTTGCTGTCCTCCTGGCCACCATGTACGTCGCCCGCGGCTTCGCCGCGGTGGAAGCGTGAGGTCCTCGGCGTTCGGCGATCGCGGTGTTGGACCAAGTAGGCGAGGACGGCGAGCACGGAAGACGTCGCCGACGTGCTAGCTCGTGGTCAGCGAGCGCGCGGTCGAGACTGCGTGGCTAAAACAGGGACAAGTCCGGACGAAGCGAGCGACGGTCGCGCGGCGACGTAACGCAACGCTTCCAGCCCACGGTGTAACTAGTGATGACTACTCCGGGGGCCGCCGACACCAGCCGCAAGGTGCTGGTGGTCGAGGACAACGAAGACATCCGGCTGCTGCTCAACCTGTGGCTCAGCGACGACCCGCGATGCCTGTCGGTGTCGGAGGCGGCCAGCGTCGACGCGGCACTCGCGGCGACCCGCCAGCCCGCGTCGTACGACGCCGTCGTTTGCGACTTCATGCTCGGCGACGGCACGGCCGCCGACTGCCTGCGGCAGCTGCGCAAGGCCTGGCCGGCGGCGCGCATCGTCGTCTACACCGCAAGCATGCGCGTCGCGCGCGAAGCCGGCGTTCTGGAGATGGGCGCCGACCTCGTCGTCGAGAAACTTGCCGTCGTTGTCGAGGACGTCGTCGAGCTCGTCCTCGGCGAAGCCGACAAAGCCGTCTCCGCCGCCTAGCTTTCGCTGAGGCGGGCGGCGAGCTCGCGCGGTGACGGCATGGCGGCGATCTCTGCGGCGAGTCTTTGCGCCGACTCCGCATAGCTCGCGTTGCCAAGCACCGCGGCAACTGCTCCCCGGACCGCCTCCGCCGTCACGTCTTGTGGCATGAGTGAGACGGCCGCGCCGGTCGCTGCCAACCGCGCACCGATCGTGAAGTTGTCCGCACCCCGCGGCAACGCCACCGATGGCACACCATGCGCGACGACGCCGAACGTCGTCCCGGCTCCGGCGTGATGCACCGCCAACGCGCAGTGCGGCAGGACATCTGCTTGCGGGATGAACTGCGTGACATGCACGTTGGACGGCACCTCACCGACTGCCTGTTCGTGGATGTCGCGGCCTGTTGTCACCAACAGGTTGATCGGTTGTTCGCGCAAGGCGTCGATGAGCAGTCGCAGGAACTCGGGGTCGTTGGAGAACGTGCCGAGCGTGAGATAGACGAGCGGGCGTTGCGGTTCGGGGAACGCGTGCGGTTCGGGACTGCCTGACAGCGGCAGTGGCACCGGCCGCATCAGCTCGACACGCTCTCGGCCCGTTGCCATCGGGTCGAGGGACGGCGGACAGATCGCCACCGTGGTCCCGTCGTACATGCCGGCGGCCGCCGGCACCGAAAGCCCGAACTCCTGCCAGATCGGGCTCACCGCATCTGCGACCAGCTCGAGCGTCAGGTCGTCGTACCGGGGACCGACGGTGTGCTGCACGCCACGCACGCCGAGCTTTGCCGCGACCAGCGGCGCCGCGAACATCACCGGATCGAAGACGACCGTGTCGGCCCGGTGCTCGGCCACGGCCGCCATCAGGTCGTCCACGACGAGGGCGGTGCCGACCTCTCCGAACAAGCGCGGCAGGAAATAGCGCTCGACCCGGTCCGGTGCCAGACCCTGGCCAGGAGCGCCTCGGGTGCGGGCGGCAAGCGCGCCGAACCAGTCCGCGAATGGCGGGCCGGTCTCGCGAAACGCGAGTCGGCGGGCTCGCACTGGATCACCGGCGTCGGCACCGCTGGCGACGACGACCTGGTCGCCTTGTGCGGCCAGCGCCTCGGCGAGGGGCAACAGCGGAAACAGATGACCGGTCTGTGGAATGCATGCGACAACGACACGCATGCCTAATTATATCGTGCCTCGACTGCTTCCTCAGCTCACTGCTTGCTTCACGAGTGCGGTGATCTTCTTCTCGTCGGCGGATGTCAGCTTCTTCAGCGCATAGTCGGTCGGCCAGAAGTTGCCGTCGTCGAGGTTGGCCTTGTCAGTGAAGCCGAACGTCGCGTAGCGCTGGTTGAACTTCGCCGCCGCCTTGAAGAAGCAGAGCACCTTGTCGTCCTTGGCATATGCCGGCATGCCGTAGAAGGTGCGCGGCACGAGGTCCGGCGCGGTCTTGGTGACGATGGCGTGGATCCGCTCGGCCATCTCCTTGTCCGGGCCCTTCATCTCGGCGATCTTGGCCAGCACAGCCGCCGTGCCATCCGCCTTGTTGGCCTGGGCCTTCAGCTCGGCGGCGCGTTCCTTCATCGCCGCGCGCTCCTCGGCACTGAACTTGCTCGCCATCGTCAGATCTCCTGCTGGATGCGTAGGAGGTTGCCGGCCGGATCGCGCAGCGCGCAGTCACGTACGCCGTAGGGCATGTCCATGGGCTCTTGCACGATCTCGGCACCGCTCGCCTGCACGCGGTCGAAGACGCTGTCGAGGTCTTTGGTCGAGAGCAGGAGGCGGATGTAGGTGCCCTTGGCCATCATCTCGGTGATCGTCTGCCGCTCGGCGTCGGTGATGCCCGGATCCATGCACGGCGGCTCGAGCACGATGGACGTGCCGGGCTGGCCGGCCGGGCCGATCGTGATCCAGCGCATGGATCCCTGGCCGACGTCGTTACGCACCTCGAAGCCGAGCACGTCGCGATAGAACGCCAGCGACGCATCCGGGTCGGTGTGCGGCAGGAAGCTGGCCTGAATGTTGATGTCCATGCGGGTCACGTTAGGACCGTAGCGGCGCCCCGTGCTTCTCGATTCCTGACTGGTCTGGTCACATGCTTGGTGACGCACGACGGCAGGCTCGACGTCGTCGTCGAGGACTGTTGTCGGTAGGCGCTCGGTGACATTCCGACCAGCTCACTGAAGCGCGTGCTGAACGTGCCGAGCGACGAGCAGCCGACCGCGAAGCAGACATCGGTGACGCTCATGTCGCCCCGACGCAGCAACGCCATCGCACGTTCGATGCGCCGCGTCATGAGATACGAGTACGGCGACTCGCCATACGCAGTCTTGAACTCACGACTCAGGTGACCTGCTGACATGTGCACGCCACGGGCGAGCGCTTCGACGTCGAGCGGTTGCGCATAGTCACGGTCGATCCGGTCGCGCACGCGGCGCATCAGGACAAGAGTGTCGATGTTCATGTCCCATCCTGCGGCAGGAGCTGTTCGGTCAGGATCTCGCGCACCCACTGCTCGTAACGCTCGCCGCTCCACCCACGGTCGAGGACGAGCAAGCCATAGAGCTCGGGCGACGCCAGCGCGTGGATGACATCGGCGGCGTCGCGCTCGCGCAGGTGAGGGCGCAGCGCTTTCGACCTCGCCAGCGACCGAGCGATCCGTTGTTGCCCCTCCTGTCGTTGCCGGGCAACCTCGGCGAGCAGTGCCGCGGCGTCCTCGTCGGACCGAGCGGCGTCGGCCAGGATGCGGTGCACCGGCGCGGCTCGGTCCATGAGACGCCGCAGCAGCGCGGCGAATCCCGCCAGCTGTCGGCGCGGGTCCGGGTCGCCGAGCATCGTGAGGACCTGCGGACGGTCGGCCATCGCGACGGCCCGGTCGTCACCGCCGATGGAGATGTCGAGGAGCGCCCTGAGGATGCCGAGCTTGGACCCGAACAACCGGTAGATCGTCGGCTGCGAGGTGTCCGACGCGTCGCTGATCGCCTCGACGGTGGTGGCGGCGTAGCCGCGGTCTAGAAAGAGAGTGCGCGCGGCCTCGACGACGGCGGCGCGGGTACGACGGGTCCGCGCCTGTGGCGTCTTGACAGCGGATCCCACAAGATGTGAGAGTACTGCTCTCGTTTTGAGAGTTCAACTGTCAGTTAGTCAGAGGCGGAGAAATGGCCGGGCAGGCGAGGGCGTCGGAGCAGATCGACCAGCGCATCAAGGATTTCGACGACTGGCGCGGCGAGACGCTCGCCAAGGTGCGGGCGATCATCAAGAAGGCCGACCCTGACGTCGTCGAGGAGTGGAAGTGGGCCAAGGCGACCAGTCCCGGCGTACCGGTGTGGGAGCACAACGGCGGCATCTGCACCGGCGAGGTCTACAAGGCAGTGGTCAAGCTGACGTTCTTCAAGGGCGCGTCGCTCAACGACCCGTCGGAGCTGTTCAACTCGAGCCTCGAGGGCAAGGTGCGACGCGCGATCGACATCCGCGAGGGCGACAAGATCGACGAGAAGGCGCTGGCCCAGCTCATCAAGGACGCTGTCGCGCTGAACGGATCAGGCAAATAGAGATGATGCAGGGGTGACCTCTACGCGCACCCCGGCCGATCTCAAATGGTGGACGCTCGGCGCCGTCTGCCTCGGCACGTTCATGTTGTTGCTCGACATCACGATCGTGAACGTCGCGCTGCCCAGCATCCAGCAGGACTTGAACTCGTCGTTCGCCGATCTGCAGTGGGTGGTTGACGCCTACGCGCTGATGCTCGCCGCACTGCTGCTCACCGGCGGTGCACTGGCCGACATGTATGGCCGGCGCTTCCTCTACGTGATCGGGCTCGTCGTCTTCACTCTTGCGTCTGTCCTGTGCGGGGCGGCGCAGTCGCCGCTGATGCTCGAGCTGTCGCGTGGGCTGCAAGGCGTCGGCGGTGCGATCATGTTCGCCGTATCGCTCGCGCTGCTTGCGCACGCCTTTCGCGGACGCGAGCGAGGCGTCGCGTTCGGGGTGTGGGGCGCCGTCACCGGCATCGCGGTCGCCATCGGACCACTGCTCGGCGGCGCGCTGGTCAGCGGCCTCTCGTGGCGGTGGATCTTCTTCGTCAACCTGCCGATCGGCATCGGCGCACTGGTGCTCACCACGCTGCGGGTGCAGGAGTCACGAGATGACACGCCGAGACGCCCGGACTGGCCGGGCTTCGTACTCTTCTCCGCCGGCCTCGCGGCGCTGATCTATGCCCTCATCGAGTCGGGCCGGACCAGCTTCACCGCGACACGGGTAGTCGTGTGCTTCGTCGCTGCGGGCGTGCTGCTCACGCTGTTCATCGTGGCCGAGCGCGTCAGCAACCACCCGATGTTCGACCTCGGTCTGTTCCGGCTGCCGACGTTCTCCGGCGGCGCGGTCGCGGCGTTCGGGATCTCGGCGAGCATCTTCTCGATGTTTCTCTACCTGACCATCTACATCCAGGACGTGCTCGGCTACAGCCCGTTCCAGACCGGTCTGCGGCTGATGGTCGCGTCGGGCGCGATCTTCGTCATCGCGGCGCCGGCAGGTCGGCTGACGTCGCATGTGCCGATCCGGTTGCTCATCGGTCCCGGCCTGCTGCTCGTCGGCGGCGGGCTGCTCTGGATGCGCGGGCTCGACGCTGGTTCGTCGTGGACCCACCTCGTTCCCGGCCTGATCATGTCGGGTGTCGGCGTCGGTTTCATCAACCCGCCGCTCGCGTCCACCGCGGTCGGCGTCGTACAGCCGCAGCGCGCCGGTATGGCCTCGGGCATCAACTCGACGTTCCGGCAGATCGGCATCGCGACCGGCATCGCACTGCTCGGCACGTTGTTCGCGACCAAGCTGCGCGACGCCGTTGCGGCCGGCGTGCACACGCATCCGGTCGGCATCCCCGCGGCAACGATCACCGACGCGCTTCAGAGCGGCAAGGCCGAGGGTCTGTTCCACCAAGCGGCCGGCTCCGGCAACCCACAACAGCTCGCGACGCTGCAACAGATCGCGCGCGGCAGCTTCACGACCGCGCTCGACCACATCCTGCTGGTCGCCGCGGTGATCGCATTCGTCTGCGGAGTGCTGTCGTTCGTGCTGATCCGGCAGAAGGACTTCGTCCAGCACGCTGCACCCGACGCGCCAGCACCCGGCTAGGACCCCAGTTACCGGACCGGCAGTGACAAGCGCAGCTTGCCGACGTTGATGGTGAACGGCTCGTTGCTGGGGCGGGCGTACGGCGCGTCCGACCCGCGCAGCTCGAGCGCGAGGCGATGGCCCGCAGCAACGCGGTAACCGATCGGATGCAGCTGGAACTTCTGCGGACCCGAGATGCGGGGGCGATAGACGAGCCGCGTCAGCAGCCGCGCAGTTCCACCCGGCGCAACGTCCCACAGCCGCGCGTCGATCTGGGTGCCGACCGCGGGTCCGGTGACGTACGGCGCCTGCGCCTCGGCGTCGGTGACATGCAGCGACAACTTCACCGTCGGTGCGCCGAGCAACGTCAACGCCCGCTTCACCGGCCACGAGTCGACAACCGTGCCTGCAGCCAGTGGTGGCCGCTCCTCGGCGCAGATCTTGTCGCCCGCCACCGGGTCGGTCGCGCGCCCGCTCGCGAGGTCGCCGGCGTCACCTACGACGACTCCGCCGGGACCGCTGAGCGTCGTCGAGCGCGGATGCAGGGCCGGCCACGACGGCGCATGGATCGGCCCTGAGGACGTCGTTCGGGACGAGCAGTTGTGCAGCCACGCCTCGACACCGTGTACGACGGGAGCGGACGAGCGACCGACCAAGTAGTGCTCGTGCCATGCCACCACCCGCGCGGCGACGCGACGACGGTCAGCCGGCTTGTTCGGCGAAGGCGGATGGCCGATGTCGGTGTACATCTGGCCGATGACGGCGGTCGGATGCGCGGACCGCTCGCGATAGACCCAGCGCAGCGCCTGGTCGACCGGGAACAGCGAGTCGGTCCAGCCATAGACGAGCAGCGTCGGGGGCGGCGATGCGTCGCGCACGTCGAGCCCGGCGGCCTCGTGCCACTGCGCCGTCTCGTTGAGCGAGTCGACCGCGACCGGGTCGGCGCTCGGGTCACCGACCGCCAGCCGCAGGAACGACGTCGTCAGGTCTCCCGACGGGTCGATGCCCGGCGGTGCGATGTAGCCGGCGGCCTGGCCCGCGCCGTACAGGCCGGTGTTCCACGACAGCTTCGGCACGCCCACCGGGTCGACCTCGGACGCGGAGCGTCCGGCGGAGTCGTCGCGCCAGCGACCGTTGGGCACGAGCGCGTCGACAAGCGAGGAAGCCGTGTCGAGAGCGGTCACCGACGCCAGGTGCATCGGCAGGTGCCGCTTGGGGCTGCGCCACGGCACGACTCCCCCACCGGGCGTCACGGTGTGGTCGCCGAGCGTCGACAGCTCGAGCGCCTGCAGCCCGCCATAGCTGCTGCCGATCACGCCGATCCGCTGCGGGTCGACGAGGCCGGAGTCCGCCAGCAGACCGGCGAGGTATTGCGTGTCATGCGCTTCGTAGCGGACGTCGGCAAGGTGCGTCCAGCCCTCCGCGCACGCCGCGTCGGTGCGCGACGCCGGCGTCCCGCACGAGTTGCCGAAGCCGCGGGATGAATACGTAAGGACCGCCATGCCGGCGGCGGCCAGAGCACGCGGTGTGGGCAGGAACGCGTACTGGCCGCCACGCTGCTCGTTGAACCCGCCGGCGTCGTCGTCGAGTCCGAGCTTTGCGCCCGCCCAGCCGTGCAGCTCGACGACGAGCGGGTAGCCGTTGTCGCGCCCACCCGGCGGCAGCACGACGTTGACGTCGAGTGGCACGCCGTCGAAAGTTGCGACCCGGTGGTTGACGTCGCCCGGGCAGTAGCGGACACCCTCGGTGGCGTGGCACTGCAGGCCGAACGGCTGCGGCCCGCCGGTCTTGGCGCCGTACGACGCCGTCGCCGTGAGCCCGCCGAGCAGGGAGATCGCGGCGAGCAGCGCACTCACCAGCGGACGTCTGGCCCCTCGAGTCACGTTTGTCCACTTCGCCGTCGAGGGGCCGCGTCCTGCTGGTCGCCACGCCAACTTCAAGGCGCCACCCGCTCGAGCATCCCGAGGTCTACTAGTCACGTGCCGATCCGCGAGGAAGCCGAGATGGCCGGCATCTACAACCGCCGGTTCCGTTCCGAGGTGCAGGACGCCGGTCACGTCGCCGAACACGAGGCGACGGGCAGCGACTACGGCGCCAACGGTTATCTGACGAAGGCCCAGGCCGACGAGCTACTCGCGCACTTGGGGCTGCAAACCGACGACCTGCTGCTCGACATCGGGTCCGGCGCCGGTTGGCCGGGGCTCTATCTCGCGCACCGCTCCGGTTGCCGTGTCGTCGTCAGTGATCTCACTGTTGCCGGAATGGCGCAGGCGCGACGGCGCGCGACGGATGACGGGATGCGCACCCGTACGACGTCGGTGGTCGCCAGCGCACGGCACCTGCCGTTCCGCCCGGACAGCTTCGACGCGATCGTGCATGCCGACGTGCTGTGTTGACTGGGTGCCAAGCTCTCCGTGCTGAGGGCCTGCGCGCGCCTGCTGCGTCCCGGCGGACGCTTGGCGTTCTTCACGATCGAGCTCGCGCCCGACCTCTCGCCTGAGCGACGGCGGATCGCAGTCGCCGCCGGTCCGCCCTTGGCTGCGGGACCGGACATCGCCGAACAGTTGCGGCGCGCACACTTCGTCGACGTCGTCGTGGAGGATCGCAGCGAGGAATACAAGGTGACCGCTCGCGCGTGGCTCGAGTCGCGCCTGCGCTACCGCGACGAGATCCGTCCGGCCGACCCGGCGGTCTACGACGACCGCATCGCCGACGGTCGCGCGTCACTTCCGCAGATCGAACAAGGCCTGCTGCGCCGCTCGTTGTACGTCGCACGCAAGCCGGACTAATCGCCCGCGCCGACAACTCTCCTCTTGACACACGTCGTGTCTTAGTCGTATGACTAAGCCGCTCGACTAAGACACACCTCAGGAGGCGATCGAGCATGGACGAGGCGAAGCTCATGGACTTCGTACACAAGGCAGTTGGAGACGTCGGTGCGCTGCTCGCCGGCTCGATGGTCGTCATCGGGGACCGGCTCGGGCTCTACCGCGCGATGTCCGGCGCCGGGGCGATGACGTCCAAGGACCTGGCCAAGAAGACCGGCACCAGCGAGCGCT
>JAICMI010000164.1 GCA_025929315.1 Frankiaceae bacterium | reverse complement strand
TCGGCAGCCTTGCCCGCGCTACCGACCTGGACCTCCCCACGGGCATGTTGTCCGAGGCGTCCCGGGAGGCACAGGACTCGATCGCCGGGCTGGTCGCGCAGTCGGAGGAGCTCGTCGAGCTCGTCCGCACGCTCGAGACGCAGTACGACGCCGTCGTCGCGACCCGGGCCGAAGCGTTGGACGCGGGTGGGACGGTTGCCGGCCAACCCCTACCGACCGCGGACGAGCTGGGTGCGGAGCTCGAGCGGTTCCTGGCCGAGCAGGGCCGCAAGCGCGACGACCAGGGCTGAGCTCGTCGAGGTCAGGTGTGCTGCATGTCGACGAAGCGCGAGTAGTGCAGCTGGGAGAGCACGACGACGTCCTTGGTCGGGCCGTTGCGGTGCTTGGCGACGATGAGATCGGCCTCACCCGCACGCGGGGACTCGCGCTCGTAGAAGTCTTCGCGGTGCAACAGGACCACCATGTCGGCGTCCTGTTCGATCGCGCCGGACTCACGAAGGTCCGCCATCTGCGGGCGCTTGTCGGCGCGTTGCTCCGGACCACGGTTGAGCTGTGAGATCGCGATGACCGGAATCTCCAGCTCCTTGGCGAGCAGCTTCAAGGAACGGGAGATCTCCGACACTTCCTGCTGCCGGTTTTCCACCCGCTTCGGCGACGACATGAGCTGGAGATAGTCGACGACGACAAGCTTGAGGTCGTGGCGTTGCTTGAGCCGTCGCGCCTTGGCGCGGATCTCCATCATCGACAGATTGGGTGAGTCGTCGATGAACAGCGGTGCCTCGGCGATCTCGCCCATCTTGCGGGCAAGCCGGTTCCAGTCGTCGTCGGTCATCTGACCGGTGCGCAAGTGGGTGAGCAACACGCGTGCTTCTGCGGACAGCAGACGCATCGTGATCTCGCTGCGACCCATCTCCAGCGAGAACAACGCAGCCGTCATGCCGCCCTTGATGGCAGCCGCACGCAACGCATCCAAACCCAGGGTGCTGTTGTGCGTCGGAACCATCGAGCGGGCCGCCAAGTACAAATGATCGACGCTGTCGACCTCGACGCAGCGAACTGGTACCGACGCCACCCGCCGGACTTCTTTGACGTAGCGGACGTGCAGTCGCTGCGGCGTCGAGCGGTAACGCTCCTTGTGAATCAGCCGTTTGCGCTCGAGCCGGAAGACCTCGTCTGTTGTCGTGAAGGTGATCTGGAATGCAGTCGAGGAGGCCTCGGTACGGCCCTTCACCGCCTTGCGCAGGACGCCACATCGGTAACCGAGGCCCATGACGAGGTCCTGCACGTCGCGCGCTAGCGCCGGGCTCGTCGTTGTGAACTGGACCTGACCCGTCCTGCTCACAGTCCCGTCGGTATCCAATAGCCCCGCAAGAAGCGCGCGGCGCTGCGATTCGGACGCACGTAGATAGGCGGCCGGGATGTACTTGTTGGACAGCACACCCACCGTTCGCAACTGTCCCTCAATGCTGCCGCACAGACGCGGCTCCGCCGGGGGCAACGCGGGGAGGTGAATCTGGTAGTTGAGGCCGGCGCCCGGCACGACAACAAAGCCGTCGGCCTCGACATACATCGCGATCTCGGGGTCAGCGCTGGTGAAGCGAGCCGACGCACTGTGCCCGTCGCCCAACCAGACGCCAAGCGTGTATGCCGGAATCAGCAGATCCGCGTCAGGCAGGTCAAGTGGCTTGGCTACGGCCACGGAGTGGTTGAGCCGGAGATCCTTCAGGTTGGTGCACCGGAGCGTGGCGAGAATTTCTTCGGTGGTTCGAATCGCTGCGCCCGTACCGCGCGGGAGTCCGCACTTACGCGCACGCTTGCGGCTCGCACGAGTTTCGGTCAACCACTGATGGGAGCCGTCCGCGACGATGACGGTGCCGTCGTCGAACTCCACCTCGTAGCAAGGCCGGTTGGTCATGACATCGGTGGCCGCAACGACTCGGGTGGGACGGCCATCCGCACCGAGCAGTTGGTCACCGACCCGGACGTCCTTCATCGTCGTCCAGCCGGTGGGCGTGGCCAGGGGGGTGTCGAGCGCAAGCGCCTTGCCCATTGCCGGCCTTCCGGCGACGACGATGAGCTGGCCGGGGTGGAAGCCGTTGGTGAGCTCGTCGAGCTCCTGGAACCCGGTCGGCACGCCGTAGATCTCCGACCCGCGGCTGCCCATGGCTTCGATCTCGTCGAAGGCCTGCTGCATGATCTCGTCGAGCCGGACGTAGTCCTCGCTCGTCCGTCGCTCGGTGACCTCGTAGACGGCCTGCTGCGCGCGGTCGACGACATCGTCGACGTCGCCCCCCATGGTGCCGGAGGCGCTGTAGCCGAGCTGCACGATGTGCGTGCCGGCCTCAACGAGGCGACGAAGGATCGCGCGCTCACGGACGATCTCGGCGTAGTAGCCCGCGTTGGCCGCCGTCGGCACCGAGGCGATGAGGGTGTGCAGATAGGGCGCGCCGCCGACCTTGGCCAATGACCCGTCGCGAGTCAGCTCCGCCGCGATCGTGACTGGGTCGGCCGGCTCGCCCCGACCGTAGAGGTCGAGGACCGCGTCATAGATCGTCTGGTGCGCCGGCCGGTAGAAGTCGCCCGGCTTGAGCACCTCGACGACGTCGGCGATCGCGTCCTTGGACAGCAGCATCCCGCCGAGCACGCTCTGCTCGGCGACGAGGTCCTGCGGCGGCGTGCGGTCGAACTCTCGACCCCCATCCGGGATCGACACGACGTCCGCGACGCTCACATTGCCCCCTCAGCAACGAACATGCGTTCGATGCTGGACTAGACCACCGACAAGAACCCGTCTCGGAGACTAGGAACCGGGAGCGGTGACGAGGAGGTGCAACGTCCCTTCAGTCCCCGCCCCTGTGAGCGAGCGCGGGGACGCACCTGTGGACGAGCCGCCGTGGCGCGGTGGACGCGGTGTGGACAACGTGTGCGCACCGGTCAGGGCGTCGGCGCGACACACGTCACGACCTGCGCAGACCCGCATCCACGGACTGTGCAGGAAAGAAACTCAGCTTTCCGCCGTGACCTCGACGGTGATCGGAGCGGCGACCTCGGGGTGCAGGCGCACCGAGACGGTGTGAGTGCCGACCGTCTTGATGTGCGCCGCGGGCAGCTCGATGCGACGCTTGTCCAGCGTGGGTCCACCGGCCGCCTTGACCGCGTCGACGACGTCGGAAGCCGTGACCGAGCCGAACAGCCGACCGCCCTGACCGGCGCGGGCGGGCAGGGTGACGTTGAGCGAGCCGAGCTGAGCGGCGACATCACGGGCCTGACCCAGGTCGCGGATCTCGCGCACGTCACGACCGCGACGGATCACCGCGACCTGCTTCTCCGCACCACGGCTCCATGTGATCGCCATGCCGCGCGGGATGAGGAAGTTGTGGCCGTAGCCGTCCTTGACTTCGACCACTTCACCGGGCGACCCGAGGCCGCCGACTTCCTGCGTCAGGATGAGCTTCATCGCGGCGCTCCTCAGCGGGCGGTGCTGGTGTAGGGCAGCAGCGCCATCTCGCGGCTGTTCTTGATCGCGACCGCGATGTCGCGCTGATGCTGCGAGCAGTTGCCCGTGACCCGTCGGGCGCGGATCTTGCCGCGGTCCGAGATGAACTTGCGCAACAGGTTGGTGTCCTTGTAGTCCACGGGGGCCGCGGTGTCC
>JAICMI010000008.1 GCA_025929315.1 Frankiaceae bacterium | reverse complement strand
GACTTGACCGCACGGCACGCCCGCCACGCGAACTTCAGGTCCGCCAACGTCTGCGGGTCCGCGGGCGAACCAGTGGCAAGCGTCCAGTTGTTCGGGTCGTCGCCCGCCGCGTTGATCGCGTCGCGCTGTTGCAGCAACAGGCCACCGCTGATCTGCCGAAACTCGGCGCCTCCCGGTTGCGGCTCGGAGGCGACGAGCACACGGATATTCTTCTTGCGCGCAAGCACTTCCACCGCGCCTGGCTCATACGCGGGCGCAATGATCACTTCGGTGAAGATCTCGGCAACGGTTTCAGCCATCTCCACGCTGACGGTGGTATTCGCCGCGATCACCCCGCCGAACGCCGACAGCGGATCGCATTCGTGAGCCTTGCGGTGCGCGTCGGCCACCGAGACCGAAGAGACGGCGATGCCACATGGGTTGGCGTGCTTGATGATCGCAACGCACGTTTCGCTGAAGTCGTTTGCCGCACGCAGCGCAGCGTCGGTGTCGACGTAGTTGTTGTAGGACATCTGCTTGCCGTGCAGCTGCTCGGCATGCGCCAACGTGTCGCCCGAGTAGGGCGACTGGAACAGAGCAGCTCGTTGGTGCGGGTTCTCGCCGTACCGAAGGACATCGACGCGCTCGTACGACGCCCCGACCCACTCAGAGAAACCGTTGCCCTCGATGCTCGGCGAGAGCACGCTCGACATCCACGACGCGACGGCGATGTCGTAAGTCGCGGTGTGCTGGAAAGCCTTGGCTGCGAGCGCCTGCCGTTGCTCGAGAGTGAAGCCGCCGTCCTCGATCGCAGCGATCACGGCCGGGTAAGCCGACGGGTCGACGACGACTGCCACAGAGGGATGGTTCTTGGCGGCTGCACGCACCATCGAGGGTCCGCCGATGTCGATCTGCTCGACACACTCGTCCGGACCGGCGCCGCTGCCGACGGTGTCGACGAACGGGTAGAGGTTGACGACGACGAGGTCGAAGGGTTCGACGCCGAGCTCGGCGAGCTGCTTCTCGTGTGACTCCAACCGCAGGTCGGCGAGGATCCCTGCGTGCACTTTCGGGTGGAGGGTTTTCACCCGACCGTCCAGGCACTCAGGGAAACCGGTCAGCTCTTCCACCGGCAGGACGTCGACGCCGGCGTCACGCAACCGGGCCGCGGTCGAGCCGGTGGACACGACGTCGACGCCTGCCCGCGACAGCGCGGCACCCAGCTCGTCGAGCCCGCTCTTGTCATAGACGCTCACCAACGCACGGCGAATGGGGCGCTTCGTCATCCCAACGTGACCTTCCTGTCGGTAACCGACCAGCCGGCGCGGATCATCCGCCCGACCGTATCGACGAGCATGTCGCGCTCTGCGACCTTGATCCGTTCGTGCAGGGCGGCCTCGTCGTCGCCATCGAGGACGGGTACGGCGCGCTGCGCGACGATCGGGCCGGTGTCGACGCCTTTGTCGACGATGAACAGCGTGCAACCTGTCACCTTGACGCCGTAAGCCAAAGCGTCTCGCGGCCCGTGCATGCCGGGGAACGACGGCGACAGCGCCGGATGAGTGTTGACGGTCCGTTCGCCGAACCGGGAGAGAAACGCCGGCCCGACGAGCTTCATGAACCCTGCGAGCACGACCAGGTCGGGCTGGTACTCGCCGACCCGCTCGGCCAGGGCGCGATCCCACGCCTCCCGATCGGGGAAGTCCGGGACGCGCAGCACGAAGGTCGGCACCGCCGCGCGCTCGGCACGAGCCAGTCCCTCGATCTCAGGCCGATCAGCGCCCACGGCGATGATCGCGGCACCGTAGGCGGGATCCCCGCACGCGTCGAGCAGCGCCTGAAGGTTGGTGCCCGTCCCCGACACAAGGACGACGATTCGTCCGGGTACAGAACGTCGGGACACTGCCAGCAACGATACCGTTCACGGCACATCGCCGGAGGAGGCGCGACGTGACTGACCAACCGGACCCCTACGCGCCCCCGCCGGAAGGCGGACAGCCGCAACCAGGTCCAGGACCGGAGCAACCTCCCTACGGTCAGCCCCAGTACGGGCAGCCCCAGTACGGGCAGCCCCAATACGGGCAGGCCCAGTACGGCTATCCGCCGGGTCGCCAACCGGGCACCAACGGGTTCGCGATCGCCTCGCTGGTCTGCGCGTTCGTCTGCTCGCCGCTCGGGATCGTGTTCGGATTCGTGGCCCGCGGCCAGATCCGTCGTACCGGCCAGGGCGGTGACGGCCTCGCGCTGGCCGGCATCATCCTGTCGATCGTGTTCCTGGTGCTCGGAGTCTTCGTCACCTTGGGCCGAAACTGACCGTCCTGCCGGTCACGCGGCCGGTCGCTCCGGCACGGGGTCTGCGGGTGACCGCGCGCTACGTGCTGTTGGCGGCGCTGGTCGGCGTTGTCGCGGCCGTGCACATCCGGCAGCGGCCGGCGTCGCTGTGCCTGTTGCGGACGTTCACCGGGGTGCCGTGCCCCTTCTGCGGCGGTACGACGGCCGCCGTGCGGCTGGGCGACGGCGACCTGCGCGGGTCCCTCGCGGCCTCCCCGATCGCCTTGCCCATGCTTCTCGTCTGGCCGTGGCTTGGTCTGGTCCGCTCGCCGCGGTGGGCCGCGTCCCGGCATGTCCGCTGGACCGCGATCGGGGTCATCCTGGCGGGCGCGGAGCTGTGGCAGCTCGCGCGGTTCGGTTTCCTCGGAGGCTGACATGACGGCTGAGCCACCAACCGGCGGCAACCCACCACCGGGCAGCTACCCGCCGCCACCGCCTGGCTACCCCGGCTATCCGCCGCCTCCGGGCTACGGCTACGGCCCGCCGCGCGGGACGAACGGGTTCGCGATCGCGGCCCTCGTCTGCGCGTTCGTGTGCGCCCCCTTGGGCCTGATCTTCGGCATCATGGCCCGCAAGCAGATCCGGCAGTCCGGCGAGGACGGCGACGGGCTCGCCTTGGCCGGCATCATCGTCTCGGCCGTCTCACTGGCCTTGATCGTGCTCTGGTTCCTCTTCGTCGTCGTGCTGTTCAGCAGCGCCGGCACCGTTCACATCAACAACGCGCCGTAGGCGCAGGTCAGCGACCGCGACGCCAGGTGAGCGCGCCCGCGGCGCCGCACGCGACGACGGCCACCTCGCCCGCCACTGCCAGTCCGGTCTGCCATGGGGAGGCACCGACCACGGTCATCCGGCCCGGGCCGGCGGGACCGCCCGCCAGGGCCACCGCGACGACCGTCAGCAGACCGGCTGCCACACCGGCGCCGACCGCGAATCCCATCGACGGCACCAGCGAAAGCTCGGCGCGGGCGATCACCAGGGCGGCGGCGATGCCGGCGCCGACCAGGATCCCGATGCCTACGAGCTCGACCAGAGCGGGAGCCGGGCCGCCCGGCACCGCGGCCATCAACGGAAATGTCGGCAACGGGCCCGGGCTCGCACCGGTCAGCGTGACGGTTGCCCCGGCACCGATGGCGAAGCCCGGCCCGGCGAGATAGCCCAGGGCACACAGCGCCGCGTTGGGAACCAAGGCGATCGTCAGGGCCGCGAGCGCGATGCCCGCGACCGCGCCCCCACCGAGCAGGTCGGCGCTGCGGGTCGCCTGGCCGAGGTGGACCACCAACGTGGTCAGCAGCAGCAGCGTCGCGCCGGCCAACAGGACAGCGAACGCCGCGGCGCCACTGATGATCGGCACCCGCACGCGGTCAGGCAGCCACTGCGCGCTGACCCGCACGAGCCCCGCGCCGCGCGCCGCTCCCCATCCGGCCGCAACCAGTCCCAGCACCAAGCCACAAGCAAGAGCAGCGGCAGGTGAGGGGTGCACCGAGGATGTGTTCGCTGCTGCGGCCACGAACGTCGTCAGGACGCCATAGGGCACGCCGACCGCCAGACCGACGAGGCCCACGCCGCGCATGTCGTCGACGCGCTGCCCGCGCGCGAGCACGGCCGCGGAACGTGCGACGAGAAACGCGAGTCCCAGTGTCAGGAGCAGCGGCGCGAGAGCGATGCTGCCGCCGTCCACTCGCAATGGCACGTGTTGCGCCACGAGCCAGATCTGTAGAGCGGCGCGGACCGCTTGGCCGGCGGAAGCCCCCGTGCGCGAATCAGCCGCCCATGCAATCAAGGCGATGACGAGCAGCGAGGCAACACCGACGGCGACGGCCCACAACGCAGCAAGCGAACCGCGCCACCACACCGACGAACGATCCGCAACGTCGTCGTAGGACGTCGTACGTGAACGTGTCAGTAACTCGGTCATCCCGAGTCACGGTGCCAAAACCTGCAGTGAATTCCGAGTCGCCGCGCCGTACCTAGCCAGATAGGAGAACGCGCATCAGGTTGGCGGTCTCGCTCGGAGTCTTGCCGACCTGGACGCCGACGGCCTCGAGCGCCTCTTTCTTTGCCGCTGCCGTGCCCGACGAGCCGGACACAAGTGCGCCCGCGTGACCCATCGTCTTGCCCTCCGGTGCAGTGAATCCGGCGACGTATCCGACCACCGGCTTGGTGACGTTGGCCTTGATGAAGTCAGCGGCACGTTCCTCGGCGTCGCCGCCGATCTCACCGATCATCACGATCGCGTCGGTTTCGTCGTCGTCCTGGAAAGCGCGCAGACAGTCGATGTGGGTGGTGCCGATCACGGGGTCGCCACCGATGCCGACGCAAGAAGAGAAACCGAGGTCACGCAGCTCGTACATCATCTGATAGGTCAGCGTGCCGCTCTTGCTGACGAGACCGATGCGGCCCGGCTGCGTGATGTCGGCCGGGATGATGCCGGCATTGCTCTTGCCGGGCGAGATGATGCCCGGACAGTTGGGGCCGATGATGCGAGTGGCGCCGCTCTCGCGCGAGTAGGCGTAGAAGTAGGCCGAGTCCTGCACAGGGATGCCCTCGGTGATGACGACGAGCATCGGCATCTGGGCGTCGATCGCCTCGATCGCAGCGTCCTTGGCGAAAGCCGGCGGTACGAAGACGACCGACACGTCGGCGCCGGTCTCCTTCATCGCCTCGCCAACCGTCGCAAACACCGGGATGCCGTCCACATCGCTCCCGGCCTTGCGCGGGTTGACACCACCGACGACGTTGGTGCCGGACGCGACCATGCGCCGGGTGTGCTTGGTGCCCTCTGCGCCCGTCATGCCTTGGACGACGACGCGGCTTTCCGCGGTCAACCAGATCGCCATTACTTCGCTCCTGCCTTCGCGAGCTCGGCGGCCAGGCGCGCAGCGCCGTCCATGGTGTCCACCTGTTCGACCAGCGGATGGGCTGCTTCGGTGAGGATGCGCCGACCCTCCTCCGCGTTGTTGCCGTCGAGCCGTACGACCAGCGGGCGCGTCAGCGCCTCACCTTTCGTCTCCAGCAGCGCCAGTGCGGAGACGATGCCGTTGGCCACCGCGTCGCACGCCGTGATGCCGCCGAAGACGTTGACGAACACCGACTTGACCGCAGGGTCGGAGAGCACGATCTCGAGACCGTTGGCCATCACCTCGGCCGATGCACCGCCACCGATGTCGAGGAAGTTGGCGGGTTTGGGAGCATCACCGTTCGTGCCGAGCGCCGCACCGGCGTAGGCGACCACGTCGAGCGTCGACATGACCAGGCCGGCGCCGTTGCCGATGATGCCGACGGAACCCTCTAGCTTGACGTAGTTGAGGCCCTTTTCCTTGGCCCGCACCTCGATCGGATCGGTCGCAGAGTTGTCCCGGTAGGAGTCGTGGACGTCCTTGTGCCGGAAGTCGGCGTTGTCGTCGAGGGTGACCTTGCCGTCGAGTGCGAGGACGGTGCCGTCCGGCGTTTGCACGAGCGGGTTGACCTCGACCAGCGTCGCCTCTTCGCCGGTGAAGACGTCCCACAGCTTGACGATGACATTGATCGCCTGGTCGCGGATCGCCTCGGGCAACCGACCCTTGTCGACGATCTCCTGCGCCTTGGCTTCGTCGACGCCGGCGACCGGATCGATCGGGATGCGCGCGAGTGCTTCTGGGCGCTCCACGGCGAGCTGCTCGATCTCCATGCCGCCCTCGGCCGAGCACATCGACAGGTAGGAGCGGTTGGCGCGGTCGAGCAGGAAGGAGAAGTAGTACTCCTCACCGATGTCGGCGGCGACCGACACGAGCACCGCGTGCACGGTCAGTCCCTTGATCTCCATGCCGAGGATCGCGTGTGCGTGCTTCTCGGCGTCGTCAGGCGTGGCGGCGTACTTCACCCCGCCCGCCTTACCTCGACCACCGGCCTTGACCTGCGCCTTGACCATGACGGGGCCGCCCAGCTGCTCGGCGGCCGCGCGGGCCTCAGCAGGCGTCGTCGCCAGGACCTGCTTGGTCGTGGGTACGTCGTATTTTGCGAAGAGCTCTTTGGCTTGCCACTCGAACAGGTCCACGAGCGGCGAGGTTATCGTCGCCGCTGATGTCAGGCGGCGTCGGCTGGTGCAACGTGCGCTGTGACCCACGCGACGATGTCGGCCGTGGGGGTGCCGGGCGTGAAGACCTCGGCCACTCCGAGCTCCTTCAGAGCAGGGATGTCGGCGTCCGGGATGATGCCGCCACCGAACAGCACGATGTCGCTCGCATCGCGCTCGGCAAGCAGCTCGACCACCCGGCGAAACAGCGTCATGTGCGCGCCGGACAGGATCGACAGTCCGACGGCCTGAGCGTCTTCCTGGATCGCTGTCTCGACGACCTGCTCCGGGGTTTGGTGCAGGCCGGTGTAGATGACCTCCATGCCCGCATCACGCAGCGCGCGCGCGACGACCTTGGCACCGCGGTCATGACCGTCGAGGCCGGGTTTGGCCACCACTACGCGGATGGGGCTCGCCATCATCGACGGCCCTCCTCTCCCTCGTCGCTGCGCTGCTGCGAGAGTAACCGGCTGTGAGCGACTGGCGCGATGCCGTCCTCGTCGGTGTCTCTCCCCTTGTTGAGGACTCGGCGGAAGTCGGGCATACCGACAGCGCGCTGTGGGTCGGACATGGGCGGATCGGCCGCGCCGACGTCGTCGTCGCGTGCTGGAACTTCGGCTACCGCGGCGGCAGCTTCGGTGAGCGCGACGCCAGCGCCTTCGCCATCGCCTGCGCCGAGGCGGCCGGGACCCGACGGCCCCTGGTCAGCATGATCCGCAGTGGCGGCACCCGGTTGCAGGAGGGCATGCGCGCCCTGGTCGGGATCCCGCGCGCACAGCTCGCGCTCGAGCTGCTGGCTGATGCCGGCGTGCCACACCTCGCCGTCGCCGACAACCCCACGACCGGCGGCGTGTGGGTCGCCATCGGTTCCGGTGCCGACTTGCGGGTCGGCGTCAGCGGAGCCACTGTCGGTTTCTCTGGTCCGAGGGTCATCGAGGCGATGACCGGCGTCGCGGTGCCGCGAGTCACCTACACCGCGGAGTCAGCCCGGGAAGCGGGCCTGCTCGATGCGGTGGTGGCACCGGAGTCGCTCGCCACGTGGCTCGAGAACGTTCTGGTCCTGCTGCGCCCCGACGATCCCGCCGCGACGGCCGCCCCCTCCCCTGTGGCCGTGCCCGACCGCAGCGGCCGCGACCAGGTCATGGCCAGCCGGGAGCGCGACCGACCCGGCGGCGCCGAGCTGCTCGACGCGCTGCTCGGGGCCGGCGAGGAGCTGCCGGTCTCGATCTGCGGCACCGACGACACGGTGGCAGTGATGCTCGGGCGGCTGTCCGGGCACCGTGTGCTCGTCGCTGCGCTGGCCGCCCGTCGGGCCGGACGACCCACTCCAGGCGGCTTCGCCTTGTTGCGGCGGGCCGCCGAGCTCGCCGGGCGCCTCGACCTGTCGTTCATCGTGCTCATCGACACCGCGGGCGCGGACCCGTTGCCGGTCAGTGAGCACGCCGGCATCGCGCCCGCGATCGCGGACGCGATGGGCGCCGTACTGCGTTGCCCCGCGCCGACGATCGCCGTCGTACACGGTGAAGGTGGCTCGGGCGGTGCCCTCGCGGGCGCGGTCACAGACTGCGTCGCCGTCACCGAGCTCGGCTGGTTTGCCGCGCTCGGACCCGAAGGCGCCGCCGCGACGCTGCGGGTCGACGCCGCCGAGGCCGCAGACCTCATGGGCGTCACGCCCCGCGATCTGCTCGCGAGCGGCTTCGCGGACGCGCTCGCGCCTACCGACCCCGCCGCACTGCGGCAGTGGCTCGGTGACCGGCTCGACCAGCTGCGCGCAACGCCCGCCGCAGAACGAATGAGCCGGCGGCGCTCGCGCTGGGCGGGGCCTTTGCCCGGTTCCTCCGCATCCGCGGACGACGACCCCCCGGACATCGCCTGACATGCGGGGGCAAAGGGCCGCGGGCGGCCGCGGGATTCGCTAGCGTCTGCACGAGCTGATCCTGCATGCAGAGCACGACCTTCCCCCTGATCCGTCGGAGGCATCGTTGCGCGGAGCGGTGGGCCGCCTCGGCGAGGTAGCCGGGCGCGGGGCCAGGACTCTTCTGTCTCCGACAGGGATCCGGGGAACGGCGATCGAGGTCGCCTGGCTCGCGGCTCACCTCGCCAGCTACCCGTTCGGGGTCTCGCAGGAGAAGGCGGCGCCGGAGCTCGACCGCTACACGCTGGCGGGCTTGCCGCCGGTACGACGGGGCCTGGTCATCGGCGATGTCGAGGCGGCGGGGACCCCGATCCTGCTGGTCCACGGGATGGTGGACAACCGCTCGATCTTCACCGTGCTCCGCCGCGCCCTGCGGCGCCGCGGCTTCGGGCGGATCTGGACGATGAACTACCACGTGCTGACCCACGACCTGCGCGCCGCAGCCAAGCGACTGGCCGCGACGGTGGAGTCGATCTGCGAGCAGACCGGCTATGAGCGCATCCACGTCGTCGGCCACTCGATGGGTGGAGTCGTGGCCCGCTACTACGTGCAGCGAATGGGCGGCGACTCCCGCGTGCACACGCTCGTCACGCTCGGATCCCCGCACCAGGGCACCCAGGCCGCGCGCCTGCTGCCCCGTGGGGTCACCCGCCAGATGCAGCCCGGCAGCGACATCATCGCCGAGCTGCGCCGGCCCGCGCCGAGCTGCCGGACCCGGTTCGTCTCCTTCTGGAGCGATCTCGACGCGCTCATCTCGCCCAAGCGGGCCGCACGGATCGACCATCCCGACCTCAACGCCCGCAACGTGCTCGTCCGGGGCGTCGGCCACATGTCGCTGCCGATCAACGGCACCGTCACGCGGGAGATCGCGGCGACACTCGCCCACCTCGACACGGACGGCAGCACGGTCGCGGCCGGGATGACCCGGCTCGAGGTGCCTGCCCCTGCGGCCAAGGGCGGCGGCGGCAGCGGCGGCGGGCAAAACGGACGTTCGCGACGCCGGGCCGCATCTTCCGAGTAGTGGGAAGGAGTCGGCGCCCGACCGGCGAAGGCTAGGGTTGCCGAGCCGCTCTGCGACCCAGGAGTTCCCACCCTCATGACGTTGCGCCGCTCCGCCATGCCCCCGGTTCGCAGACATCGGAGCATCGGCCGGGCCCTGCGGGCGGGGCTTCGTACGGCGTTGCACTTGCGCCCGTCCGGGCCCTCGGGGCCGCCCCGGGCGGTCGCGCCCGCCGTCCTCGCCTCGGTTACCGCCGTCGTGGGCCTGGTCATCGCCACCGGAGCCTCAGCCGAGGCACACTCGCTGACGGGCGCACGGCCGGCCGCGGCAACCGCCGCGACGACGGCGACGGATCCAACGGTTTCGTTGGTGAGCGAAGCCGACATCGCCAAGGCGATGGCGGCCGTCGACCCGCCGCACCGCGACGCCCGCCGCTCATCCGGCAGCTCGCGCGCCTCGAGATCCAGCCACCGTGCTCCGCTGCATCGCTGGGTGCGCCCCAACTACGGGCCGTTGTCGTCACCCTTCGGTTACCGCTGGGGTCGGCTGCACGCGGGCATCGACCTCGCCGGTCCCTACGGCTCGCCGATCCTCGCGGCGACCGACGGCTGCATCACCTACGCCGGGCCCGAGGAGGGCTACGGCGAGGTCATGAAGATCACCGACTGGGACGGCACCGAGACGCTCTACGGGCACATGTCCGCGTTCGTGAAGACGTCAGGTTGCGTCAAGGCCGGCCAGGTCATCGCGCGCGTGGGCAGCGCCGGCGACGCCACGGGTGCTCACCTGCACTTCGAAGTGCATCTTCAGCCCGGCGGTGCGCCGGTCGACCCGATTCCCTTCCTGGCCAAGCACGGCGTCTACATCTGACGCAAGCTCAGATCTTGACCAGCGGCGCGTAGCGCAGCAGCAGCCGCTTGCTGCCGACGTCGCTGCCGAAGTCGACCTCCGCCTCCGCGCTTTCCGCGTTGCCGCGGACGGCCACCACCCGTCCCATGCCGAACGCGTCATGGGTGACCCGGTCGCCGGGGGCCAGCTGGGGGATCGGACGGAGTCCGGGGCCGGCCACGCGACCACGGCTGATCGCCCGGTCGGCCGCTCGCTTGGCTGCCGACTCGTCGGTCGATCCGGTCCACGTCATCAGCTCCGCCGGGATGTCGTCGAGGAAGCGCGACGGCGGGTTGTAGGACGGCGCGCCCCATGCCGAACGGACGATCGACCGCGACAGATGCAGCCGCTTCTCCGCGCGAGTGATGCCGACGTAAGCGAGGCGTCGTTCCTCTTCGAGCTCTTTCGGGTCCCCGAGTGATCGCATGTGCGGAAAAACGCCGTCCTCGAGCCCGGTGAGGAACACGACGGGGAACTCCAGACCTTTTGCGGTGTGCAGCGTCATCAGCGTGACCACACCGCCACTGTCGTCGGCGTCCGGCACCTGGTCCGCGTCCGCGACGAGCGAGACCTGCTCGAGGAAGTCACCGAGGGTGCCGTCGGGACGCACCTCTTCGAACTCGCGCGCGACCGAGACCAGCTCTTCGAGGTTTTCGACTCGGCCCTGCTCTTGCACGTCGGCGCTGTTCTGCAGCTCAGCAACAAGGCCCGACTTGTCGAGGACCGCCTCGAGCACGTCGCCCGGCGAACCGTCGGCCGCGATCGACATCAGCTCCTCGGCGAGCGTGACGAACTCCTGTACGGCGTTGAGCGACCGGGTCGCGAGTGCCGGGACTTCCTCCGCGTGCTGCATCGCTTCCCAGAACGTAATGCGCTCGCGTTCGGCGTAGGCGCTGATCGTCGCTTCGGCTCGTTCACCGATCCCACGCTTCGGCACGTTGACGATCCGGCGCAACGCCACGGTGTCCGCCGGGTTGACGAGCAGCTTGAGGTAGGCGAGTGCATCCCGGACCTCGCGTCGCTCATAGAAGCGGACGCCGCCGACAACCTTGTAGGGAAGGCCGATGCGGATGAAGACTTCTTCAAACACCCGGCTCTGCGCGTTGGTGCGGTAGAAGACCGCAACGTCGTACGGCCGGAAGCCACCGTCCTTGCCGAGCCGCTCGATCTCGCCGGCCACCCATGCGGCTTCGTCGTGCTCGTTGTCGGCAACGTAACCGGCAATGCGTTCACCCTCACCCGCGTCCGACCACAGACGCTTGGGCTTGCGGTCGGGGTTCTTGGCGATGACGGCGTTGGCGGCATTGAGGATCGTCTGGGTCGATCGGTAGTTCTGCTCGAGCAGCACGACGGTGGAGTCCGGGTAGTCGGCTTCGAACTGCAAGATGTTGCGGATCGTCGCGCCACGGAACGCATAGATGCTCTGGTCCGCATCGCCGACGACGCACAGCTCTGCCCGACCATCACCGGCACCGACGAGCTCCCGCACTAAGACGTACTGCGCATGGTTGGTGTCCTGGTATTCGTCGACCAACACATGCCGAAATCGCCGTTGGTAATGCTCCGCGACTTCGGGGAATAGCTGCAGCAAGGTGACGGTCGTCATGATCAGGTCGTCGAAGTCCAACGCGTTGGCCCGACGCAACCGGTCCTGATAAAGCCCGTAGGCGTCTGCGACCTGCTTCTCGATGTAGCTGGTCGCGTGTTGTTTTGCCGTCTCGAAGTCGACGAGCTCGTTCTTGAGGTTGCTGATCTGTCCGGCGACGGCACGAGGGGTGAACCGCTTCGGGTCAAGGTCGAGGTCACGGCAGACCGTCGTCATCAACCGGCGCGTGTCATCGGCGTCGTAGATCGAGTAGGACGACGTGAAACCCAGCCGCTTTCCTTCGGCGCGGATGATGCGGACGCAGGCCGAGTGGAACGTCGACACCCACATGGCCTTGGCCCGCGGACCGACCAGCCTGGCGACCCGCTCCTTCATCTCGCCCGCGGCCTTGTTGGTGAACGTGATCGCGAGGATCTGGCCCGGATGCACCTGACGCTCGGCGAGCAGCCAGCCGATGCGATGGGTCAGAACCCGGGTCTTTCCGGACCCGGCTCCGGCCACGATGAGCAACGGTCCGCCCTGGTGCACGACAGCCGCCCGTTGCTGCGGGTTGAGCCCTTCAAGCAGGCTGGCTGCCGCCTCGATTGTCTCTGTCACGGTGGGCCGAGCCTACGCGGCGGTTACCCTTGATGCCGTGCTCGACGACACCGACGTGCGCCGAGCCTTGGCGATCACCGCCCATCCTGACGACGTTGACTTCGGCGCTGCCGGAACTGTCGCTCAGTGGGCCGATGCCGGGGTGTCGGTCACTTACTGCGTGATCACCGACGGCGACGCCGGTGGCTTCGACCCCGCCGTGCCACGCGACCAGATCGCTGCCATCCGGCAGGCCGAACAACGCGCCGCAGCGAAGGCGGTCGGGGCCACCGACGTGATCTTCCTGGGCTACCCGGACGGCCGGCTCGAGGTGTCACTGAAGCTGCGTCAGGACCTGGCCCGCGTGATCCGGGAGGTGCAGCCGCAGCGGGTGATCTGCCAGAGCCCGGAACGCAACATGGTGCGGATCCCGGCCAGCCATCCTGATCACCTCGCCGCCGGTGAGGCAGCGCTGTGCGCCATCTATCCGGACGCGCGCAACCCGTTCACCTTTCCGGACATCGCCGATCTCGAGCCGTGGTCCGTCAAGGAGACGTGGGTGACGGGCATGGAGCGGGCCAACCGCTACATCGACATCACGGAGACGTTCGACCGCAAGATGGCCGCACTGCACGCGCACGTGAGCCAGCACCCCAAGCCGGACGGTCTGGACGAGCTTGTGCGCGGCTGGAACACGATGAACGCTCAGGCGGGAGGGCTTCCCGACGGGCACGTCGCTGAGGCATTCTGGGTGTTCGAAACGGGGTGACCAGCAGATGACGACCGAGCGGGACATCCAGTTCTCGCTGCGGCTGGACCGCCTTTCGGCGAGCATCCAGGCGGTCGAATCGCTGCTGCGCGAGCTGCGCCTGGAGTACGACGACCTGCTCGCCATGCAACGCGCACATCTCGACGACGACACCGTGCCCCGACCCGAGCGGGAATGGCTCGGCCATGCGCTGGTCGAGCGCGCCATCGAGCTCCTGCGCAGCGCCCCCAACCCCCCATAACCGGCGCCCCACACCAGGTTGGTGTTACAGCTCGAGGACCATTCGGCTGTTGCCGAGGATGTTGGGCTTGACGTGTTCGAGCCCGAGGAGCTCGGCCACACCTTCGTCGTACGAGCGGAGCAGCTCTTCGTAGACCTTGGGCTCGACCGGAGCACCGTCGAGCTCGACGAAACCGTGCCGGCCGAAGAAGTCCACCTCGAACGTGAGGCAGAAGACCCGGCTCACGCCGAGGTCGCGGGCGCGGTCGAGCAACCGCTCGAGGATCGCGTGGCCGGCGCCGGTGCCGCGCACCTCGGGGTCGACGGCGAGCGTGCGGACCTCGGCCAGGTCTTCCCAGATGACGTGCAAGGCACCGCAGCCGATGACGTCGCCGTCGAGCTCGGCGACCAGAAACTCCTGCACGTCCTCGAACAACGTGACAGTTGCCTTGTCGAGCAGAATGCGGCGAGGGACGTAGACGTCGATGAGCTTGCGGATCGCCGCTACATCGCGCGTGCGTGCAGGCCGGACGAGGACCCGCGAGGTTGCGTCGGTCACGACTCGGTCGGGCAGCCCGCGACCAGTGGGTCCAGCGCGGCATGGAGTGCGGCGAGCTGACTCGGCGTGAGCCGGTCGACGAAGTGCTCGCGCACCCCGCGCAGATGCGTCGGATAAGCCTGCTTCAACCGCGCCAAGCCGGCCGGTGTGATCGCGGCATAGACGACGCGCGCGTCGGTGTCGCAACGCACCCGCTCGACCAGTCCGTCGGCGACGAGCTTGTCGACCAGCCGGGTGAGGCCGCTCGGGGTCAACGTCGCGAACGTCGCGAGATCACTCATCCGCAGCCGGCCGTCGGTGGCCTCGGACAGGCGCACCAGCACCTCGTAGGCCGGCAGTGAGAGGCCCTGTTCGCACTCCATCTCGCCCTGCAGGAGCTTGACGATGCGGGCGTTGGCCAGCACGAAGGCACGCCAGGCCGCCATCTCGTCGATGTCCAGGGGACGTCGCGCGACGGAGCTGCTCCGGGTCGTGGCCACGAGAACAGGTTACCGGGAATACTTGCGTACGCAAACTTCTTGATGTTAATGTCGCTCACAACAGTTGCAGACGCAACTATTGATCAGGAAACGGAGCACGCCATGACCACTGCGACCACGACCTCGACCGAAACCCTCGCCGAGGGCACCCTGACCGGCGACTACGAGATCGACGCCTCTCACAGCCGCATGGGCTTCGCCGCCAAGCACGCGATTGTGGCGACCGTCCGCGGACAGTTCACCTCCTACCGCGCCGACGTCCACCTGGACGAGGAGAACCCGGCGGCGAGCACGATCCGCGTCGAGATCGACTCCGCCAGCCTCGACAGCCGCAACGCAGACCGCGACGCGCACCTGCGGACCCCCGACTTCCTCGACGTCGAGAGCTACCCGACGATCGTGTTCCAGAGCACCAAGGTCGAGAAGACCGATGACGACGTCTACAGCGCGATCGGTGACCTGACCATCAGGGACAAGACCCAGCCGGTCGCCGTCGAGTTCGAGCTGACCGGCACGACGACCGACCCGTGGGGCAACTTCCGCGTCGGCTTCGAAGGTCGGGCGACTGTCAACCGGCGTGACTGGGGCCTCGAGTGGAACATGCCGCTCGACAAGGGCGGCGTCCTCGTGAGCGAGAAGGTCAAGCTCGAGTTCGACATCTCCGCGACGCGCAAGGCTTCCTGACACCCCACCTCATGACAGGGTGAGCACGTGGCTCTCGAGCTCGTGCTCACCCTGTCGTGTCCGGACCGGCCGGGCATCGTGCACGCGGTGTCCGGCTTCCTTGCTGCACGCGCATGCAACATCCTCGACTCCCAGCAGTACGGCAGTCCGGTCACGTCGACTTTCTTCCTGCGCGTCCACTTCGACTCGCCCGTCGACGAGGGCAGCCTGCACGCGGAGTTCGTAGAAGTCGCGGCGTCGTTTGCCATGACTTGGGAACTGCACGCGAGCGCGCACCGACCCAACGTCCTCGTCATGGTGTCGCGCGAGGGTCACTGTCTCAATGATCTGCTCTATCGCTGGCGGGCCGGCTATTTGCCGTGCACCATCGCCGCGGTCGTGTCCAATCACCGCGACCTCGAGCCACTCACGACGTCGTACGACGTCCCGTTCCACCATGTGCCTGTCACGAAGGAGACGCGCGGCCAACAAGAGCGCCGGCTCCTCGCGCTCGTGGACGACCTCAGCATGGAGCTGGTCGTGCTCGCGCGTTACATGCAGATCCTGTCGCCGGCCGTGTGCGACGCGATGCCTGGCCGGATCATCAACATTCATCACTCGTTCCTGCCGAGCTTCCGCGGCAGCCGGCCGTACGAACAGGCATATGTGCGCGGGGTCAAGCTCATCGGCGCGACCGCGCACTACGTGACGGCGGACCTCGACGAAGGCCCGATCATCGAGCAGGAGGTCGCGCGGGTGGGCCACGCCCACAATGCCGCCGCGCTGGCCGCGGTTGGTCGTGACCTGGAGTGCGTCGCACTCGCACGCGCCGTTGGGTGGCATCTGGAGCACCGGGTGTTGCTGGACGGGCAACGAACGGTTGTGTTCGGTTGAGCCGGACCTGGGCAGGAGGACTGTCGTGGACGAGACCAGCGCACTGACCCGGCGCATCCTCGAAGAGATGTCGACGTTCGCCGTCGTCGGACTGTCCGCCGACCCGACGAAGGCAGCTCACTCCGTGCCCGCCGCGATGCAGGCCTACGGCTGGCGCATGATCCCGGTCAACCCGCACGCGGATCAACTGCTCGGTGAGCAGGTCTACCGGCGACTCGCCGACATCCCCGACCCGGTCGACGTGGTCAATGTCTTTCGGCCCTCCGCCGAAGCCGCTGACGTCACGAGGCAAGCCGTTGAGATCGGCGCGAAGGCCGTGTGGCTGCAGCTAGGGATCGTCTCGGCCGAGGCGCGGCAGATCGCGACCGATGCCGGGCTGCTCTTCGTCGAGGACCGCTGCGTCGCGGTCGAACGGGCTCGTCACTCGGTCCGACGGGCTGCCTAGCGGTTCACAGGTTGGAGTCGCCTACTCCCACTCGATGGTGCCGGGCGGCTTGCTGGTCACGTCGAGGACGACGCGGTTGATCGCGCGCACCTCGTTGGTGATGCGGGTGGAGATGCGCGCGAGGACGTCGTAGGGAACGCGCGTCCAGTCCGCGGTCATGGCGTCTTCGCTCGTCACCGGACGCAGTACGACGGGGTGGCCGTAGGTGCGGCCGTCGCCCTGCACACCGACCGAGCGAACATCGGCCAGCAGCACGACCGGGCACTGCCAGATCTCGCGGTCGAGCCCGGCCGCGGACAGCTCCTCGCGCGCGATCGCGTCGGCTTCACGCAGGATCTCGAGCCGATCTCCGGTGACCTCACCGACGATGCGGATCGCGAGTCCCGGGCCGGGGAACGGCTGGCGCCACACGATGTCGGGCGGCAGGCCGAGCTCCTCGCCCACTCGTCGTACCTCGTCCTTGAACAGCGTGCGCAACGGCTCGACCAGCGCGAACTGCAAGTCGTCCGGCAGACCGCCGACGTTGTGATGCGACTTGATGTTGGCCGCTCCCTCGCCGCCACCCGACTCGACGACGTCGGGATAGAGCGTGCCCTGCACCAGGAACTCAACCGACTCACCGTGTGCCTCGGACTCGGCAACGACATCACGCGCCGCCTGCTCGAACACGCGGATGAACTCCCGGCCGATCGTCTTGCGCTTGTCCTCCGGATCACTGAGTCCGGCGAGGGCGTCGAGGAAACGCTGGGATGCGTCGACCACCTTGAGCTTGACGCCGGTTGACGCGACGAAGTCGCGCTCGACCTGCTCGGCCTCGCCCTTGCGCAGCAAGCCGTGGTCGACGAACACGCACGTCAGGCGATCGCCGATGGCCCGATGCACCAGCGCCGCGGCGACAGCCGAGTCGACCCCGCCGGACAGGCCACAGATCGCGCGCTTGCCGCCGACCTGGGCACGGATGCGTTCGACCTGCTCATCGACGATGTTGACCATCGTCCAGGTCGGTCGGCACCCGGCGACGTCATAAAGGAAGTGCTCGAGGACCTTCTGTCCGTGCGGTGTGTGAACGACCTCGGGGTGGAACTGGACACCCGCAAGACGACGGTGGAGGTCTTCGAACGCGGCGACGTGGGCGCCGTCGCTTTCCGCGCTGACGACGAATCCAGCAGGCGCCGACCACACCGAGTCGCCGTGCGACATCCAGACCGATTGCTCGGCCGGCAGGCCGGTGAACAGGGCCGACCTCGGCTCCACCACGCGCAGGGAGGTGTGGCCGAACTCTGACAACCCCGTCTGGCGTACCTCACCGCCGAGAGCGCGCGCCATCGCTTGGAAGCCGTAACAGATGCCGAACGCCGGCACGCCGGCGTCGAACAACGCCGGGTCGACCTGGGGGGCGCTTGCCGCATAGACCGACGAAGGGCCACCGGACAGGATGATCGCCCGCGGCCGCTTCGCCAACATCTGGTCGACGGGCATGGTCGACGGCACGATCTCGCTGAAGACCCGAGCCTCGCGGACTCGACGCGCGATGAGCTGCGCGTATTGGGCACCGAAGTCGACGACGAGAACCGTGTCGAACGGCTCGGCACTCATCTACCCATCCTAACGAAAATCGGACGCTCTCTTTCGGATCACCGGACACGCGTTGAGGCCTATGCGAATCTTCAGCGGGGCCGATTCGACCGTCGGCCGGGGGCGGCAAATGGACGTGCACTTCTGCGGGGTACGCGGCTCCACGCCGGCTCCCGGGCTCCCTTTCGTGCGGTACGGCGGACATACCTCTTCTGTCGCAATTGCCCACGAAGGAGAACGCCCCTCGCTGGTGCTGGACGGCGGCACCGGCCTGCGCGCCGTCACCGCGCTGCTCGATGGTCGGCCGTACGACGGCAGCCTGCTGCTCGGTCACCTGCACTGGGACCACGTGCACGGACTCCCGTTTTTCAAGGGTGGGGGCGCGGCCGGGGCACGGGTCAACGTCATGCTGCCCGCACCCGAGGGGAACCCCCTCGAGACGCTCGCGCGCGGCATCTCGCCGCCGCACTTCCCGATCGAGCCGCAGCAGCTGGGACCCGGCTGGTCGTTCGGCACGTTGCGCGACGGACTGCACGAGTTCGAAGGCTTCAGCGTTCTCGCCCGTGAAATTCCGCACAAAGGCGGCCAGACCTTCGGCTTGCGTGTCAGTGACGGTCACAGCACCATCGCCTACCTCTCCGACCATGCCCCGATCTACCTCGGCGCCGGCCCCGACGGGCAGGGCGAGTTGCACGACGCGGCGATGGAGCTCGCGACCGACGTGGACCTTCTGATCCATGACGCCCAGTTCGTCGCCGATGAGTTTCCGGGCGTTGGCTACCTCGGTCACGCGTCAGTGGAGTACGCCATGGGACTCGCGCGCGCTGCGGGAGCCCGCCGGCTCGCGTTGTTTCACCACTCGCCGGAGCGCACGGATGACGAGATCGATCGGATCGTCGCCGAACGCATGCAACCTGACTTGTCCATGTTCGCCGCGGTGGAAGGCGGGGTCGTGCCTCTGCACCGCGCCGCCGCAACCGCCCCGACATGACGCTCTGTCATCCGAAGTGACCAAGAGCGATTGATCAGTTCGTGCCTGCCCCGCCCGTGTCCAACACGTAAGACTTCGTAGGCAATTGGAGGTCCAGCAGAGTGGCCCAATCCGGCCCGTCGTACCGCAACGCCCTGCGCAAGCGGGACTTCCGGTTACTCGCGACCGCGCTCACGCAATCGTCGATGGGCGACTGGGCCGCCAACGTCGCCTTCGTCGTCTATGTCTACGAGCACACTCACTCTGCTGCCTGGGTGTCCGCCGCGACGCTCGGTCGGATGATTCCGAAGTTCATCGTCTCGCCGTATGCAGGGGTCGTCGCGGAGCGGTTCGAGCGCATCCACCTCATGATCGCCTCTGACCTTGTGCGCCTGGTTCTGATGGGCGGCCTGACGGTCGTCGCCGCGACAGACGGGCCGGCGTGGGCGGCGATCGCCGTCGGCGCAGGTCTCACCGTGGCCGGCGCCGTTTACGATCCGGCGACTTCGGCGATGACGCCGCAGCTGCTCGGTGAAGAAGACCTCGCCGCCGGCAACGCCCTCACCGAGCTCATCAACAACATCGCCATCATCGCCGGTCCGGGTGTCGGTGCCCTCGTGCTCGCACTCGGCGACCCCGCCATCGTGTTCGGCGTCGACTCTGCAACTTTCGCGATCTCGGCGCTGCTGCTCGTCCGGATCAGCGCCCGCAGCACGCCGACCGATGTGACCGAGGTCGGCGGTCCGCTCCGCCAGATGACCGTAGGCCTCAAGGCGATCGTCACCTCGCCCACGGCTCTGCTGCTGACGTCGTTCCCGATCGTGACGACGATGCTGTACGGCGTCGACTCAGTGCTTTTCGTCTTCCTCAGCAAGGAACAGCTGGGCACGGGGTCCACCGGCTACGGCTACCTGCTCGTCGCCCTCGGCGTGGGCGGCGTGATCGCCGCAGCATTCGTCAACCGGCTCGCCGCGCTGCCGCGGCTGTCGGTGGTGCTGAGCGTCGGCATGATCGCCTACGCCGCGCCCACGGCGGCCCTGGTGGCCGTGCACTCTCCGACGATCGCGTTCCTCATCGAGGTGGTTCGCGGTATTGCGACGCTGATCGTCGACGTCCTCGCGATGACAGCGCTGCAACGTTCGCTGGCGCCAGACATGATCAGCCGGGTCTTCGGAGTTTTCTGGGCCGTCATCATCGGCGGGTTGATCCTGGGAGCATTCGTCACGCCGTTCCTGCTGGACTACGCGGGACTGGATGCGACGCTCTTGCTGGACGCGCTGGTCGTGCCGGCTCTCGTCATCCTCGTCTTCCCTCGTCTCTCGTCGCTCGACCGGATCGCTTCGCGCGAGGCAGAGGTTCTCGCGCCGCGCGTGCGCGTGCTGGAGCAGCTCGGCATCTTTGCCGCGGCATCCCAGAACGTCCTCGAGCGGCTGGCGAAGAACAGCGAGGAGATCACCGTCGATTCGGACACCTCGATCGTGCGTGAAGGCGAGGAGGCCGACGCGCTCTACGTTCTGGTCGACGGCCGGGTCGACGTGAGCGCACACGGCGAGACAGGTCGCAGCGACAAGCACATCCGTTTCATGAAGTCACCGTCGTTCTTCGGCGAGATCGGTCTGTTGCAGGGCATCCCCCGCACCGCGACCGTCACCGCTACCGAGCCGACGCGACTGTGGCGAATCAGCGGCGAGGACTTCCTCGCGGCTTTGACAGAGACACCGTTGTCCGCCTCGGCGGCTTCCAGTCTGACGATGCGCCTGAAGCGCACGCATCCTTCGCAGCAGGTGTCGCTTCCGCAGCAACCGGAAACCGAGCACGAAGAAGCGGCCGCATCACTGCCGCACTGAGGAGAACGAACTATGAACCGACCGTCACCGCTTCATCTCGTGCTTGCCGGCGTCCTAGTGGCGGGAGTTGGCTTGGACTTCGCTGCGCCGTCCACTCTCGCGAACGCACCAAGTCACAAGACATTCGGGACGACCGTCGGTCCCGATACAACCAGCACGACCACCTCGTACTCGATTCACGCCGGAACCTTCTCCACGTTGTACTTCACCATCACCAACACGAGCAAAGGGTCGCAGGCGGTGCCCTTTGGCTCATTACAGCTGCAAGCTCCGACGGGTATCTCCATTTCCGGCGCGCAGATTGAGAACAAGCCGGACACGTTCAATGCCAACACTCCTCTCGGGGTCACCGCCTCCACGGTCACGCTCACGAGCACCGGGCCGACCGGTAGCGGTGTCGCTCCCAACTCCTCCGTGACGATCAGCGTGAACGGATCAGCCACGTCTGGCGTCTGTCCCGGCACCTGGGGCGTGCGGGTCAAGCAGTCCAACGACTTCAGCGGAAACGGCAACGACTTTCTCGCTCAGAACACCGTCAGCACCCCGGTGGCGGGTGGCACCCAGCTCGTATGGACCACGCCGCCGATCGACACCGAGTTCGATCTGGACATGACCCCGTCTCCCGTGGTCAAGCTGAAGGACGCGTGCGGTAACGGGGTCCCGATCACCGGCACGCCCACGCTGACGGACTTTGCCCACACGGTGAACACGCCGACCGCCACAGTGTCAGGCGCCACCGCCACATTCGGCGGTGTGCAGTTCTCGGACTACGGATTCTCAGACACACTCACTGCAACTGCGAACGGAGTAAGTGTCACGTCAGATCCTTTCCAGGTGTACCAGTGGTATCGGGACTGTGCATCCAACGGATGCAAGACCGGTACCTTGTCCGGCCCTCTTGGTGAGACGCTGGTGGGGATCACAGTTGACCCCGCCTCGACGGCGGACAAGCTCAACGTCAATGTGAAGGGTCGCGCCGCAGATGTGAACGACGGCCGTTGCTCCAACGTGTCGGATATCGAGCCCCCGCTTGGTGAGCTTGTCTCGTTCAACATTGCAAACCACAGCAAGACCGTTACGGTCACGTTGCCGAAGACCTACGTGAACCAGGTTCCCAACAATGGGACTCCGTTCATGGACATCTGTCTCGACGTCGGCTCGACCGGCGTTGCCTTCTACGACAAGAACCACTACGTGACCGATCCGTCCACTGCGAAGACGACGTTCGGACTGCTTCCGGACTGCTCCATGACCGGGCTCGATGGCGGCCCGTGCATCACCAGCCGCAAGAAGAACGCCGGCAACGAGATCATCACGCTCACCGCACCAGCGGGCGATCCCAACCTGATGTGGCGTTAGGCGCGCTTTCAGCGAGCGCCTCAGACGGGTCCCCGGAACGCGGCACCGGGAGTCCGGGCACAGCCGTACGCGGAAACGTGGGGGTCCACACGATGTCCAGCCGCCGCAACAGTTGCTCGGCTTCAACGCGCTGCCTGCTGTCACGATCGCCTTTCAGCCAAGCAATCGTCTCGAGTACAAGCGCCAGCTCGTGCAAAGCGCCGTCGTTGCGCGCGGCTGATTCGGCCAATTGAAGCCTTGCCCGCGCAGTTAGGGGGTCGTCTAGCTGCACCGCCGCAATTGCAGAAAACCGCAGGATGACCAGGCCTTGAGCCGAGTCGACCAGGAAGCTCTCATCCTCGGCCGCTCGGAGTCCGCTCATCCCAGCGCCCTGCAAAGCCCGACGCAGCAGACCTTTCGTCTGGCTGAGCACCTCCGAAGCTGCGCGCGGCTGCCCCATGAGCAGAAGAGCCTCCGCGACCTTCAACTCAGCGTCGACGCAATCGAACCGCTCGTCCTTGACGCTGAAAGCATCTCGCGCCTCGTTCAGAAGCTCGAAGGCCTTTTCGAAGCGCCCGGACCGGGCATGCAGGCGACCGAGAAGAGCCGCACCGAATCCGACGTCGTGCGGCGTCTTGGAAAGGCGCCAGAGGCGCAATGCAGACTGGACAAGAGGTTCCGCCTCCGACAGGCGGCCCTGATCGAGGAGAATTTCGGCGATGTTGCCTTGAGCAATTGCCGCACTCCACTCGTCACCAGCGCGTTCTTGGGCCTCCTGCGCCTTTCGATAAGCCTCGATCGCCTCACTCCACCTGCCGGCGTAGTAGGAGACCATTCCTGCCCAATTCCAAGCCTTCGCCTGGAGCGCCAAGTCACCCACGCCTTGGCATAGATCGAGCAGACGCCTCAGCCGATCTGCGTCACTGCCGCGACCCGCAGTCATGTCCAGGACGTCCAACAGCAACAGCGCCTGAGCAGTAACAACATCAGCGCCGACAGCCTCTGACTGTTGGAGCGCTAACGAGCACAACTTGGTCGCGCTGGCTGTCCGCCCGGACACGTGCTCGATGTATGCCCGCTCGACACCTACCCGCGCGACGAGCTGTTTGGTCGTATCGTCGCCCGCGGCACCCAGTTCCCTGACCGCTGTTGACAGCCATCGCTTTGCGCCGGGGGTGTCACCCGCCGCGTGAGCGCTCAGACCGATCGCCATGGCGACCCGCCCCCGTCGAAGAGGCTCGCTACGCCCGGCGCGCCGGCGCGCGGATCGATAGGCGACAATCGCCCCGGCGAGGTCTGCCAAACGCGCACAAACGTCCCCGATCGCTTCCCACAGTTCGGCGACCTCAGTTGCCGATATCCCTGTCAGTCGCGGCAGTACGCTCTGCGCGCGCCGATAGAACATCAACGCGTCGCTGTTGGCGTAGATGTGTCGGGCCCGCTCGCCCGCGATCAACGAGTAGCGCCACGCATCCCCGTACCTGTGCGCGGCGAGACAGTGCAGCGACAGAGCCTCGGACTGGTCGTCGTCCGCGCTGACTCTGCTCTCGATCGCGACCACCGCACGGCCGTGCAATTCGACCCGACGGCGAAAGGGCAGCCCTTCATAGGCCGCATCTCGTGCCAGGCGGGTGCGGAACCGACGGCTTCCGTCCGCGTGTCCGGCCAGGAATCGGTCGAGCGCCGCCCACTCCTCCGCCGTCGGTGCCCTGCCGAGGAGCTCCGCGGCAAGCATCTCGTCAAAGCGCGAGCCCAGTACCGACACCGAGCGCAGCAGCTTGCGCGAATGCGGCGCGAGGTCGTCGATCTGCGCGGCCAACAGATCTTCGAGCGTGCTCGGGAGCTCATCTCCTTCCGTGGAACCCGCTGCGTCGGCCAGCGCGTGCAGGAACAGCGGGTTGCCTTCAGCGCGTTCGATGACGGCGCGAATGACGTGTGGAGCGAGGGTCTGCCCGCCGGGTGTATCGAGAACCAAGGCACGCGAGTCGTCCGCCGACAGCGTGGAGACGACGAGCCGAAGCACCTGGTCGTCGGATGACGAAGACTCTGGGGCCTCCCGCCCCACGAGCAGGACCAGCCAGGGCCGGTCCGCCACTGACGTCGTCAGTCGGCCAAGCATCTCGCTCGACAAGGCGTCGGCGACGTGCACGTCGTCGACCAGGAACACCGTCGGCCCCGTGAGCACCGCCGACAGGAAGTCGATGACGAGCGACTGCGTACGAGCGCGCCGGAACTCGTCCTGCACCGCCGTCGTCTCCGGGGTGTCCGGTAGGTCCACGTCGAACGGAACAGCGAGCAGCGGAAGCCACGGTTCCAGATCGGCGCAGTGCGCACAGACACGTCGGCGAATCTCGTCCGCGACGGCTGCGTCCGGAGCGTCCATGCTGTGGCCGATCGCGGCGCGCAGCATTCTTCGTACGGCGTAGTAGGGCGTGGCCGACTCGTAGTCGTCGGCGAAACCGCGCAAGACGGTCGTCGACTCGTCAAGACGGTTGACGACATGGTCGACGAGGCGGCTCTTGCCGACGCCCGGCTCGCCGGTGATGATGATGCCACCACCGTGTCCCCCGGCCGCTCCACGAACGGCGTCGAGCAGGACGTCCATCTCGGCACGCCTACCGATGAAGGCACCGACAGCGTCGACAACGCGCTCGGCCGAAACGCTTCGCACGATCGCCGCGCGCACCGGCTCGCTCTTGCCCTTGACCATGAAGGCGGGCAGCAAGTCGGCGTCCACTCGACTGGCCACCCGTCGCAGCAGCGCCTCGGTGGCGAGCAGCTGTCCGTTCTCGGCCTTGGCCATGACACGAGCAGCGAGGTTGACCGCATCACCTTTGACGGACCACGTACGACGGAACGGCGGCCCGAACCCGCCGTTGAACACGCGTCCGGTGTTCACGCCGATGCGCAAGCGGACCGGACCTTCGTAGCCGTCGAGGATCGCGCGAGCAGCGCGAAGCATGGCGTCCTCGTCCTGGCCCGAGCTGCGAGGTGCGCCGGCGACGAGCAGGACCTTGAATCCGTCCTTGGATATGTCGGTCTCCCAGAACGTCACCCGGTGGTGCTCGCACATCTGCTGAACCAGGCTGATGAGGTCATTCAGTGCACCGGCCGCAGCTTCCGGGCCTTGTCGCTCGAGCAGGCCGTCGACACCGGAGACCTCGACGAAGCCGACGGCGACCTGGCGGTGCTCGCGGTCGCCCACCTCCGTCAACAGGTGTTCGCGAAGCGCGGGGTCCATGCACGAGCCGGCAGTCTCGGGATCGGTCGGTAGCCACCAGCGCGACCGGGGATCGGCAGGCGGCGCAGAGGTCAGCAGCCAGCCGGACTCCTTGGCCGCACCGACATACCGCGGCGGGAGCAACTGGACCGTCGCGGCACTGATGACGACTTCGCCTGCGTCGGCGATCTGCTCCATCACCGCGGTCTCGGTGGCCGCCGGTCCTGCCACCAACAGCTCACGATGCCGGTCCCCGACCAAGAAGAAGTCGAACATGCCGCTGCTGATACCGACCGACATGCGCAGCTGTACGACGCCTACCGACGTTCGCAGCCGGCCGATGCGACGCATGGTGCGTTGCATCTCGTACGCACCGCGACACGCCTGCGCCGCATGCTCGTTGCCTTCGTACAGCAAGAGCACCGCGTCGCCACCCCACTTGACCAGCGAGGCGCCGTAGCCGTACCCGACCTCGAGCAACGTGGCGAATGCAGAGTTGAGCAGATCGCTCATCTCCTCCGCGCCGATCTTGCCCTTGGCAGCGAGCCGCTCGGTCAGCGTGGTGAAGCCGGAGATGTCGACGAAGGCCAGCGAGCCTTCGATCGATCGATGCGGCACGTCCGGAGTCGACTGAGCCCAGGTCGTCGCCAGCCCGGCGACGTACGGGCGCAGTCGTTCCGTCGGGTCCACGCGCCGCTCCCCGGTCGTCGACGTAGATCGACCATAACGTCGTCAGACGGGGATTATCCGGCGTCGGTCACAACGCCCCGGTTTGTCCGATCTGCGTGGCTGCTGCTCAGTTGACGGTGAGACAGTCCGCACCGCTGTGCACCGCAACCGGAGGTGTCGACGCGACAGGCTGTGAGCCGCCGTCGCCGTCCGAGCCATAGATGACGGTGCCGCCGAGCTTGACCATGACTTGCGCGACCTCGATCGGCAGGTGCGTCGGCGTGCACACCTTGGTGTGCACTTCGGGCGCGGCAACGGGAGCAGCCGAAGCAGTGTCGGGCGTCGAGACCGCCGGTGCAGACACAACGTCACGGGTCGCCGCCACATGGCTGCCGTGCGCAGTGCGCGCCGCACGTTGGTCGGTACGCAGGGGCGCCGCCGCAGCATGGTGGTGCGCTGCGGGCGCGACGGCAGGCGTCGCGGGAAGTGCGGTAACCGCGGGCATCGGCACTATCGCGGGTGAGGTCAGCACGGCAGCAGCGAGCGCACCCGCGTAAGCCGTTGCCACGACCCCGGTCGCCCGGCCCGGGCGGCGCAGCCAGAAGACTGCGACAACGGCGGACGCCCGGCCCACCGCGCGTGCCAGCTGCCGACGAACTCGCATGCGGGCCACACGCTCAGCCGGTCGCAACGGTCGAGCGGTGTCACCGAACTCCTCGGTGGCGAGCAGGAGGCGGCGCTGCTCGGGCGCCAGCGAGCGCATCGCGACAACGGTGCTGGCGAACTCTTCACGCGCGAGGACGTCTCGCTCCACGTCCAGGTCAGCGGTCATCTCGATGTGCGCGGTGGGGTGGCACTGGGCGATGCGTCCCGTGCGTTCACGGATCACGTCGCGCCAGATGTTGATCCCCACCGTGATGACGAAGGGCCAGGCCGGGCGCTTGGGGTCGAGCCCGGTCCAGTAGCGGTAGACGCGCAGCGCCGTTTCCTGCACCACGTCGTCGCGGTCCTGGGCGGGCACGCCGCGAGCGGTCAGCGTCCGGCGCAGCCGATCGGCGAGGGCAGGCCACTCCCGGTCGAACGACTCCCGGTCGTACAACTGCTGGGTCGACACCTGGCGGCTCCTGGGGGCGCCGACTGGGACGGCGCGACAGTCCAGCGTGCGGAGCGACTGCCCGACTTGTCAAGAATGGTGCGCTTGGGTCGTTATGTGACGCGCAGCTCGGCGGGCGCTCCAGCGGGGACGGCCGGCCGGTGCGGGGATACCGCGGGCACCCGGCTGTAAGCGGAACCCAGCGGGGGCCGGGCATCGGCCTCGCCCTTGTTGGGCCAGAACGACATCGCGCGCTCGGCCTGGGCGGTGATCGTCAGCGAGGGGTTCACCCCGAGGTTGGCCGTGACCGCCGCGCCGTCGACCACATGCAACCCGTCATAACCGAAGACGCGTTGCCACGCGTCGATCACGCCGGTCTGCGGGGACTCCCCGATCGGGCAGCCACCGATGATGTGCGCGGTCATCGGGATGTTGAAGATCTCGCCCACCGAGCCGCCGGGGATGCCGTCGATCCTCTTGGCAAGTCGCCTCGTCACCTCGTTGCCGACAGGGATCCAGGTGGGGTTGGGGTCGCCGTGACCTTGTCGTGAGGTCAACCGCTCACCCAGCAACGACCGCTTGCGCCGGATGGTCAGCGAGTTGTCACGCGACTGCATGACCAACACGGTGATCGTGCGCTCTGACCATCCCCTCAGCCACAGGACATGACGGGTCTGCAGCGGATGGCGGAGCACCTGTCCGACCCACTTGAGCCAGCGGGGCAGTCGGCCGCCGCCCTCGGTCATGTGCGTGGACAGCAGTCCCATCGCGTTGGAACCCTTGCCGTAGCGCACGGGCTCGATGTGGGTGTGCGGGTCGGGGAAGAACGACGAGGTGATGGCGACGCCCCGGGTGAAGTCGGCGTCCTTTCGTTTGGACATCGCGCCGAGGATCGCCTCGGAGTTGGTACGAGTGAGCTCGCCCAGGCGTGGCGAGATGTCCGGCAGGACGCGTTCGTCGCGCATGCGATGGAGCAACCGCTGCGTCCCGAGCGTGCCCGCTGCGAACACAACCTGTTCGGCGGTCAGCGTCTTGGTGTCACGGCGCTTCGCCGTGTGGCGTGTTTCCACGTCGTACCCACCGGTCTTGCGCGGCCGCACCGTCGTCACTGTCGTCTCGGGGACGATCTGCGCGCCAAGCGCCTCGGCGAGGTAGAGGTAGTTGACGTCGAGCCGGTTCTTGGCGCCGTAACGGCAGCCGATCATGCAGTCGCCGCACTGGATGCAGCCGGTCCGCTGCGGCCCGGCACCACCGAAGTAGGGATCCGGCACCGTCTTGCCGGCCTCGTCTCCGAAGAACACACCGACCGGCGTGACATGGAACGTGTGTCCAACGCCCATGTCCTCAGCCACTGCGCGCATCTCGACATCGGACGGCGTGATCGTCGGGTTGTCCGTGACACCGAGCATCCGGCTGGCCTGGTCGTAGTAGGTCTCGAGCTCGAGCTTCCAGTCGGTGATGTCCGCCCATTGCGGATCCCTGAAGAAGTCGTCGAGCGGCGTGTAGAGCGTGTTGGCATAGACGAGCGAGCCGCCACCGACGCCCGCGCCGGAGAGCACCAGGACGTCGTTGAGCGGAGTGATCTTCTGGATGCCCAGCCAACCGAGTCGCGGCGCCCAGAAGAAGCTGCGCAGGTCCCAGCTGGTCTTCGGCAGTGTCTCGGTTGTGAAGCGGCGGCCGGCCTCGACCACGGTGACGCGGTAACCCTTCTCGGCCGCCCGCAGGGCCGCGACCGATCCGCCGAACCCGCTGCCGACGACAAGCACGTCGCAATCGAACGCCTCGGCCATGCGCCGAGATTAGGCGAACTCGCGCTCGGTGCGGACGTCAGACCCCGTCCCAGGGGAGGGTGAGCGTCTCGTAGAACGGCCGGAACAAGTCCAGAAACCGTCGCTGCTGGCCAGAGCCCGGATAAGGCAGGCGCAGGTCGACCACCGGCAACCTCTCCTCAACAAGGACGTCGTACGCCGCGTCGAAGACCGCAGCGCCGATCAGGACGATCTGGTCGGGTTGCAGTTGCCGGATACGTCGGACGAGGTTGGGCACACACCGCGGGATCGCCTCACGACGGTCGTTGAACGGGTCGACCGAGAGGTCGATGAGGAACACGCCGCGCTCGCGGAGCGCGACCAGGTAGCGCGTCTTGTCGCGCGTCGGTCGTTCGCCGACAACCACCTCGGCGACGTGCCGGAACAGTGAGTCGTGAGTCGCGACATCCTCGAAGTAGAAGTAGCGGTCGAGCGCACTCGGAGGCGCCTCCACGACGAGGAGCAGGTCAACGTGCTCTGGCTGCCAGTGACGAGCAGCGCTTTGGCGGCGTCGACGCGCGGCGGCTGCCGGGTCGTTCACGCCGTGACGATGAGGCCGACCTTCTGGAACTCCTTGATGTCGGAGTAGCCGGCCTTGGCAATGGTCCGCTTGAGCCCGCCGAAGAGGTTGAGGTAGCCCTCCGGTGTCGTCGACGGACCACGCAGCACCTCGTCGAGCGTGCCGAGCGGCCACAGGTCGTCCGGATGTGCGAACCGGCCGCGCGGCAGCTTCGGGTGTGACGCGGCGGCGTGCCACCACGCGCCCTTGGCCGGCGCCTCTCCGGCCATGGCGAGCGGTTCGCCGAGCATCACGGCGTCGGCGCCACAAGCAAGAGCCTTGGCGATGTCGCCACTGGTCTCCATGTCACCGGCGGCGATGACATGGACGTAACGGCCGCCCGTCTCGTCGAGGTAGTCACGCCGCGCTGCGGCCGCGTCGACGATCGCCGTGGCCATCGGCACCCCGATGCCGAGCACGCGTTCGGTTGTCGACCATTCATCCGCCGCGGAGCCAACGATGACACCGGCCGCACCGGTGCGCATCAAGTGCAGCGCGGTCTGGTAGTTGGTGCAGCCGCCGACGACGACGGGCACGTCGAGGTCGGCGATGAACGTCTTGAGGTTGAGCGGCGGCTCGGCGGCCGACGCGCTGACATGCTCCGCCGACACGATCGTGCCTTGGATGACGAGCAGGTCGACACCGGCGGACAAGATGCCGGGGGCGAGGCGCAACGTGTGCTGTGGCGACACACGAACTGCCACCACAGTGCCCGTGTCACGGAGCTCCTTGACCCGCTGCGCGACGAGCTCGTCGCGAACCGGTTGCGCGTAGACCCGTTGCAACGTCTTGGTGGCGATGGAGGCGTCCGGGTCGTTGTCGACGTCGATCTCGGCAAGCTCAGCAAGGATCGCGGACGGGTCGTCGTAGCGGGTCCACAGTCCTTCGGCGTCGAGCACTCCGAGACCACCGAGCCGACCGACCTCGGCAACAGTGGCGGGGGACATCGTCGCGTCCGAGGGCGTGGTGACGAGCGGAAGGTCGAAGCGATAGGCGTCGATCTGCCACGACATCGAGACGACGTCGATGTCACGGGTACGACGAGACGGCACGATGCCGATCTCGGACAGGTGATAACCACGGCGGGCAGCACGGCCCATACCGATGTCGACCGTGTCGCGCATCGCCTAACGTCCCGAGTAGTTGGGCGCTTCGACGGTCATCTGGACGTCGTGAGCGTGGCTTTCCTTGAGCCCGGCAGCGGTGATGCGCACAAGCTCGGCCTGCTGGAGCTCGGCCGTCGTGTGGGCACCGACGAAACCCATCCCGGCTTGCAGCCCACCGACGAGCTGATGCATGACGTTGGCGAGGGGGCCGCGGTAGGGCACCTGCCCCTCGACGCCTTGCGGGACCAGCTTGTCGTCGGACAGCACGTCGTCCTGGAAGTAGCGATCCTTGGAGTAGGACCGCGCCTGGCCACGCGACTGCATCGCACCGAGTGAGCCCATGCCGCGATAGGACTTGTATTGCTTGCCGGCGACGAAGACCAGCTCGCCGGGCGACTCCTCGCAGCCGGCGAGAAGCGAGCCGAGCATGACCGTGTCGGCGCCGGCGGCGATGGCCTTGGCGATGTCACCAGAGAACTGGACGCCACCGTCACCGATGACGGGGATGCCGGCCGCATGCGCCACGCGTGCGCATTCATAGATCGCGGTGACCTGCGGCATGCCCGCGCCGGCGACCACGCGCGTCGTACAGATGCTGCCCGGCCCAACGCCGGTCTTGATCGCATCTGCGCCGGCATCGACGAGTGCTTTTGCACCCGCAGCGGTCGCCACGTTGCCGCCGATGACGTCGACCGCGACGTTGGCCTTGAGCCGCGCGACCGTCTCGAGGACCGCCTTGGAGTGACCGTGGGCGGTGTCGACGACGATGAAGTCGACCCCGGCTTCGACGAGCGCCAGCGCACGTTTGAAGCCGTCTTCACCGACGCCGGTCGCGGCGCCGACCATCAGCCGGCCCGCAGCGTCCTTGGTGGCGAGCGGATACTCCTGGCTCTTGGCGAAGTCCTTGACGGTGATGAGCCCCCGCAGTCGACCCGCGTCGTCAACGATCGGGAGCTTTTCCACCTTGTTGTGCTGGAGCAGCGCCAGCGCGTCCTCGCGGCTGACACCCACCGGGGCGGTCACGAGCGGCGTCGGGGTCATGACGTCGCGGACCAGCCGCTCGTGGTTGGGCTCGAAGCGGATGTCGCGGTTGGTGACGATGCCGATCAGGACGCCGTCCGTGTCGGTGACGGGAACACCGGAGATGCGGTAACGCCCCATCAAGGTGTTGGCCACCTCGATGGTGTCCTCCGGCGAGCACGTCACCGGATGGGTGACCATGCCCGCCTCGGAGCGTTTGACGATGTCGACCTGGATGGCCTGGTCCTCCACCGAGAGGTTGCGGTGCAGCACACCGACGCCGCCGTGCCGCGCCATGGCGATTGCCATCCGCGCCTCGGTGACCGTGTCCATGGGGCTCGACAGCAGCGGCGTCCGCAAGGAGATCGACCGGCTGAGCCGCGCGCTGGTGTCAGCCTCGGCCGGCTGCACGTCGGACTCCGCCGGCACGAGCAGCACGTCGTCGAAGGTCAGTCCCAGCCGTGCGAACTTGTCCGGGAAGGCGTCGTACCCGTCCATCACACCTACTCGTCGCGCCGGAAAGAGTCGAGTTTACCGGCGTAGCGTTGTCGCGTGCGTGACGACTCACCGCTGGACCCGTTTGCCGGAGACCCCACCGACCCGGCGCACGACCTCGACGACGAGGATGCTCTGCCCTTGACGTCGGACGAGCGCGAGGACGTGCTCGCCGACCTCGAGGACCTCGAGGTCTTCCAGGCGCTGCTCGAGCCACGCGGAACGCGCGGACTGGTCGTCGACTGCCAGGACTGCGGTGAACCGCACTTCTTCGCGTGGGACCTGCTACGTGCCAACCTGCGCGGCCTGCTCGACAGCGGACAACCGCACGTGCACGAGCCGGCGTTCAACCCCGACCCTGCCGACTACGTCAGCTGGGACTACGCCCGCGGCTTCGCCGACGGAGTCCTGACCGCCGACGAGGACTAACCGGCGTTCCACTCCTCCCACTTCGGATACCAGGGAACCAAAAATCGGGTCTCGGAGCGCCTGAAAGTGGTCCTCCGCTATCCGAAGTGAAGTGTTTTCGCCTCGTCGCGCTTCAAAAGGGGCAACACGCCGTCGTACGAAGAAACGTCGCGAAGATCAGCGAAGGAAACGCGACCCTAGCGGACGAGGCCTAGGCGGAAGCCGCTCGCTACGGCTTGTGCGCGGTCGTTGACCCGCATCTTGCGGAACAAACGGCGAGCGTGCGTCTTGATCGTGTCCTCGGACAAGTAGAGCTCGCGACCGATCTGCGCGTTGCTCTTGCCGGCGGCCATGCCGCGAAGCACCTGCATCTCACGCTCGGTGAGGTCGGGACCGCTCGACTGAGCCGGCACCTCACGGTCGAGGCCCATGCCCATCAGCTCGGCCGCGGCAAGGGCGTTGGCCACAGCCGCGCACAGCTCCTCGCGGGAGACGTCCTTGTGCAGGAAGCCGCGGGCGCCACCGGAGATCGCCATGGCAACCGCTTCGCGGTCGGCCGCGCCGGTCAGCATGACGACGTTGGCGGTCGGGTGCGCGTGAACGAGGCGGCGAACCGCCTCGACGCCACCGAGACCAGGCATCTGCACGTCCATGAGGACCAGGTCATGCCGTTCCATCGGCCAACGCGCGAGAACTTCCTCGCCGCTCGCGCACGTGTCGACACGGTCGACACCTGGGACAGCCTGAACGGACCGGCTCAGGCCCTCACGGACAAGTCGGTGATCATCACAGATCAGTACCGTCGTCATGGTGTCCTTCGCGCTGCGGGGTCGAACCTTCGGGCCGGAGCTCGGCCGGGAGGCTGAGCTCGACACCGTCGGGCCGCACCCGCAGGTCGCCGCCGAGAGCAAGCACCCGACGCGCCCAGCGGTTCAGCTCGCTGGCGTCATAGGCAATCTCGGCAGATTCGACGGCCAACTTCACCACTTGGTCCGTGCAGAATGCCCGGATCACCGCCTGACCTGAGGCCCCACGAAGGGCCGCTTCCGCGACGCGCTGGACCGTGACGGCTACCGGAGGCGCGAGCGCGTCGAGCCGGGGGTCCTCAGCGTGGACGGACAACCGCAACTCGGACATACCGTCATCCAGGCGGTCGCCCGCCCAATGCTCGGCAAGCTCGTGCAGGGCAGCTCGAAGGCCGGCCTCCAGCGCGTGCGCGCGCAGGCCGCGGTGAGCCTGCCGCAGCACGGCGAGGGCGGCTCGAACGGGCTCCTCCAGAGCGGCCGGCGCCGCCCGCCCTGCCTCGACCAGCTCGGCGGCATAGCGAACGCTGACGAGCGCCTCGCCCATCCCGTCCAGAAGAGTCGCGGCCACCTGCGCCCGCTCGGCCTCTTCGTCGAGCACGGCTCGTCCCGCGGCCCAGGCGTGCGGCGCATCATCCGCCGCGAGCAGCAGGGCGAGCGCGTCGGCGACAGCCGCGAGCAGCGTGGCGTCACCGTCGTTGAACGGCCGGGGAGCAGTCACCCTGAGGACGCCGTACAGGTCTCCGGTGCAGCGGACCGGGATGTCGAGCACCCACGGCGTGCTACCGCGAGCCCGACGCGGGGGACGGGCCGTGCGTGCTTGTGCCAGCACCGTGGTGGCGTCGGAGGCACGCAGCAGCACGTGGTCAGCGCCAACTGCGGCCAACATCGACTGCAGGACCTCCGGTAGCGCAGCCCGTCCCTGGTCGGCGAGCAGGGGCACCACGGCGTTCAGCGTCGACCCTGCTGCCCGGGTCGACGGCCGCGGCGCAAGCGAGGGCCCGATGGTCACTGCCGAAGTGTGGGTACGACGCCGGCGGCCGCAGTGCCGTTTCCCCGAACATCACTCTCCGAGGAGTGCAGGACTAGCGCCGCGGTTAGGGCACTAAACGGGCGTCAGCCTTCGAGCAGCGCGCTGACGTTGGGCTGCGCCAGCCACTCCTCGCGCATCTCGGCGGTCAGGTCCGCGGCCATCGTGAGGACAGCCGAACGCGCTGCGGCCAGGCTCCGGCTGCCCTCGTCGCCGGCCGCACCCACAAGCAGAGCCCCGAGCAGCGCGCGGGCCTGCCACGCGACCGGCAATGCGACCAGACCCTCCGCCAGCGTGGCGGCACGACGCAGCGTGCCCGCCGGATCCGGGGCGCCGGCCTGGACTTCGGCGACACCCTGGAAGAGCAGTCCCTTGGCGACGTGCCGCGGCGCGCGTGCCGACTCCGCCCGCTCGACGCTGGCGGTCGCCGCGATGAGCGCCTCGTCGGGGTCTTCGGCCAGTAGCGCGACCTCCGCACGCGTCCAGTCGAAGCGCACTCGCTGGCGCCACCACTCCTCGTCGTGATCCGCGACCAGGGCTTCGGCTTCGCCGAGCCGCTGGCGAGCCCCGTCGAGGTCGCCCAGACCAACCGCGTCGATCGCAAGCCCGAGGGTCGTGTCGAAGACGGCCTCATTCATACCGACGGCGGCGGCAAGGCCTGCCTCGTCGAGCTCGCGCGCACGCTCGTGCCGACCCAGCCCGCGATGAACGCTCGCCGCGGTCGCCGCGGCCAACGAGGCGAACAGCCGGGTCTCCGGCGACGTTTGAGCGGCGGTGTCCAGCAGCGGCGCGAGCACCCGCAGTGCCCCGCCGTACCGGCCGGACGCGGACAGGGCCACCCCCAGCAGCCAGACGGCGGCCGTCACCTCGGCATGACGACCCTCGCGCTGGGCCATGACGACGGCGCTCTCCAAGTCGGGAACGGCCGCGGCCGGCGGGCCATGAAAGACGGCGCGTTCGCCCGCGGCGAGCAATGAGGCCAGATCGCCGTCCACGTGGGCGGAGACTAGCCAGCCGGAAGGCTCCGGGTCACGCGTTGCGGCAGAACGCCGTCAGCATCCAGCGGCGCGCGGCGAACATCAGCGCGAGGACCGCGAGCGCCAGAGCGACCAGTTGTGTCCGTCCGTCAGTCGACCGTTGAGCGTCGGCAACGAGCTGCCCGGAGGCAACCGTCGGCGTGGCCGCGGCCGGGATGCCGACGAACGGGTGCTGGACAGCGGGCTGGAGGTGCGCCCGTCGGTGCAACCCCTTGACGTGTACGACGAGGGGTCGCGCCGGCTTCGACGGTGTGACGACAACCGGGCGGCGCTCCACCTGCGGAGTCGACGAGACCGTCTGGGCGGATCGCTGCACCTGGCGACGGCCGGCGTGGCGCACTGGCTGCGCCTTGCCGTAGACATCGACGAAATCGAACGTGTTCCAGGACCGCGAGCCGGTGAACAGAACGGCGACTCCGACGTAGCGGTACTCGCCGTTCAAGATGTTCGCTCGGTGCTCGGGAGAGTTCCAGTAGGCCGTGAACAGTCCGTCCGGATCGTCGGCGGAGCCCATGCCGACGTTCTCGCCGTAGGTGCGCCACGCGCTGCTGCCGTGCGACGACAGCTGGCGCCCGAGCTGGCCGTTGTGGGACAACGCCCGGTCGTCCACCAGGTGCTGCGTCCACCCCGCGGCCACGGCAGTCGTCCCGGGGGTCTGCACCAGCGGCTGCAGGCCGTACTGCGCCCGGGCCATGTTCACAAGGTCCAGCAGGCGAGCGGCGTATGAGGAGACGTCGTACGACGGCGCTGCCTGGGCGCCCACCGTCGTGAGCAACGCGACGGCGGCGAGCAGTGCGGTGACTGCGCTGACGAGAACGAGACGGGCAGATGATGCTGGGCGGCTCATCGAGTCTCCGGAGGGCATGGCCGGTACTGACTAGATGGCGGTGTAACCAGTTAGGCCTAGTCCGATGCCGCTCCAGCACAGAAACTTTGGAAAGTTTTGGAACCGGAAAGCGCTTGAATCCCAACGAAAACGGACAACCGGACCCGGCCCTTGCGGACCGGATCCGGCTGTCGGTGTCCAGTGCTGACTAGTGCGGGTGGCTGTGGCCGTGGCCGTGGCCGGCGTCCGGCTCGGCCTCCTCCGGCTTGTCGGCAACGATCGTCTCCGTCGTCAGCAACATGCCGGCGATCGACGCCGCGTTGCGGACGGCGGAACGCGTGACCTTGACCGGGTCGATGACGCCGGCCTTGAGCAGGTCGCCGTACTCTCCGGTCGCGGCGTTGAGCCCCTCACCGGCCGGCAGCTCCTTGACCTTGGCGACGACGACGTAGCCCTCGTGCCCTGCATTCTGCGCGATCCACCGCAGCGGCTCGACCAGCGCGGTGCGCACGATGTTGACGCCGGTCGCCTCGTCACCGGACAGTCCGCAGTCGCCGTCGAGCGCCGGAAGCGCCGCGACGAGAGCGGTGCCACCGCCGGACACGATGCCCTCTTCGATGGCGGCCCGGGTCGCGGAGATCGCGTCCTCCAGCCGGTGCTTCTTCTCCTTGAGCTCGACCTCGGTCGCCGCACCGACGCGGATGACGCCGACGCCGCCGGAGAGCTTGGCCAGCCGCTCCTGCAGCTTCTCGCGGTCCCAGTCAGAGTCGGTCGACTCGATCTCAGCGCGGATCTGACGGATCCGGTCGGAGATCGCGTCCGCTGCGCCGGAGCCGTCGACGATCGTCGTCGTGTCCTTGGTGACCGTCACGCGACGCGCCTTGCCGAGCACCTCGAGACCTGTGGTCGCGAGCGACAGGCCGACCTCTTCGGCGACGACCTCCGCGCCGGTCAGCACCGCCATGTCCTGAAGCATGGCCTTGCGCCGGTCACCGAAGCCGGGCGCCTTGACCGCGACCGCGGTGAACGTGCCACGGATCTTGTTGACGACGAGCGTCGACAGCGCCTCGCCCTCGACGTCCTCGGCGATGACGAGCAGCGGCTTGCCGGTCTGTACGACCTTCTCGAGCAACGGGAGCAGGTCCGAGACCGCAGAGATCTTGCCCTGGTGGATGAGGATCTGCGGGTCGTCGAGAACCGCTTCCATCCGCTCCGGGTCGGTCACGAAGTAGGGCGAGATGTAGCCCTTGTCGAACTGGAGACCCTCGGTGAACTCCAGGTCCAGGCCCATGGTGTTGGACTCTTCGACGGTGATGACACCGTCCTTGCCCACCTTGTCGAACGCCTCGGCGATCAGCTCGCCGATCTTGGAGTCCTGCGCGGAGATCGTC
>JAICMI010000165.1 GCA_025929315.1 Frankiaceae bacterium | reverse complement strand
GGCGGCGGCGGATCGAGGCCGGTGACGACGTGGTGGTCGGGGTCAACCGGTTTGTGACCACCGAACCCAACCCGTTGCTGGCCGACCTGGAGACCGCGATCCAGACTGTCGACCCAGCGGTCGAGCAGTCGGCGGTGGTCGCTCTGCGGACCTGGCGGGCGGGCCGGGACGCGGCCGAGGTCGACGAGGCGCTGCGTGCGCTGCGAGACAGCGCGAAGACCGACGCCAACCTGGTCGAGCCGACGCTGCGGTGCGCGCGTGCTGGCGTGACCACGGGGGAGTGGGCTGGCGCGTTGCGGGAGGTGTTCGGGGAGTACCGCGCGCCGACGGGCGTCTCCGGGGCGGTGGCTCCCGCTGGGGGCGGCGACGAGCTGGCCGCGGTGCGTGCGGCGGTGCGGCGTACGGCGGAAGAGGTCGGCGGGCGGCTGCGGCTGCTGGTGGGCAAGCCCGGGCTCGACGGCCACTCGAACGGCGCCGAGCAGATCGCGGTCCGGGCGCGCGACGCCGGGTTCGAGGTGATCTACCAGGGGATCCGGCTGACGCCTGCGCAGATCGTGGCGGCAGCGGTCGCCGAGGACGTGCACTGTGTCGGGCTGTCGATCCTGTCGGGGTCGCACCTCGAGCTCGTGCCGCAGGTGCTCGACGGGTTGCGTGCGGCCGGTTGCGGCCAGGTGCCGGTCGTCGTCGGTGGCATCGTGCCGGCGGCCGATGTCGAACGGCTGAAGGCGCTGGGCGTCGCACGGGTCTTCACGCCGAAGGACTACGAGCTGACGCAGATCATGGCCGAGATCGTGACGGTAATTCGCGCCGCTCACCGGCTCGACTGATCGGGCACTCGTCACCATGAGCTGGGACGCTCCCGCTGCCGGGCTCGGTGAGGGGGTAGCGGAGTCCGGCGATGAGCCCACCTGTCTGCGAATGTAGCCGGTCGCCGTCGTTCTCCGTCCTCACCTGTCGTGGCAACCGTTCCGTACCCGGAGCGCGGCTTGGGTTCGGTCGGCCACCTGAAGCTTGTCCAGGATGCGTGACACGTAGTTCTGCACCGTTTTCACGGTCAGCCCGAGCATTCTCGCGATCTGCGGGTTGCTGGAGCCTTCCGCGATGAGGGCGAGGACCTCGCGTTCGCGCTCGGTGAGGCCGTCGAGCTGAAGCGGCTCGGGGGCGAAGCCCTTGCCGGCGTTCAGCGCGAGCACATGTGCCGCCACCCCAGCGCCGAAGACGGCGCCGCCGCCGGCGACGGTGCGCACGGCGGCGGCGATCTCATCACCGGTGGCACCGTTGAGGACGTAGCCCTTCGCGCCGGCACGCAACGCCGCGACGACGGTGTCGTCGTCGTCGACCATCGTCACCACGAGTACTGCCGGGGGATTGGGCCGGGCGGTGATCTCCGCCGTCACGTCGACTCCGGACACCGTCATCAGGTTGAGGTCCATGAGGACGACATCGACGCTGACTCCGGCAAGCGTCGCGAGGGCCTCGGGGCCGTCGGACGCGACGGCGGCCACCTCCATTTCGGGCAGCGAGGCGAGCAGTGCGGCCAGGCCGTCGCGAAACACCGGGTGGTCATCGACGACGAGAACCCGTGTCACAACGTCGCCTCGATCCGGTCCGAGGAGGGCTGCGTGGGTAGCTGCGCCAGTGGGATCGTCGCGGTGACGCGGGTCATGTCGCTGGAGGTGACCGTGAGCGTGCCACCGAGCTCTTCGGCCCGCTCACGCATCGTCGACAGTCCATGCCCGGTGCCGCCGGACTGAGCGCCGCCCACGCCTCGGCCGTCGTCGCGCACCTCGAGCACGAGCGCAGTTTCGGCGGAGTTGATGCTCACGACACACCGGGACGCATCTGCGTGCCGGACAACGTTGGTCACTGCCTCGGTGACGATGCGGTAGGCCGCGACCTCGACCGCTGCGGGGAGCCGTTCGGGGACCGCGATCGCGACCTCGGTCTGCATGCCGGTCGCGGCCGTTAGCCGGCTGATGGCTTGCTCGACCGCGGCGGTGAGGCCGAGCTCGTCGAGCGCGGGCGGCCGTAGTCCCTCGACGACCCGGCGCACGTCGAGCATCGTTGCGCGCAGGTCGTCGCGCAGGGCATCAACGTCTGCGGCAACGTCGGTCTCGCCGCGGACCTTGTTGGCGACGACGTCGAGCCGCAGCAGGTGACCGGCGAGTGAAGGCCCGAGCCCGTCGTGCAGGTCGCGGCGTAGCCGTCGTCGCTCTTCTTCGCGAGCGATGACGAGCTGCTCACGGGCCCGTTGCAGCTGGACCGTGAGGGCGTGCGCATGCAGAACGCCGCCGAGGTGCCCGGCGAGGTCGTCCAGCAGCTGCCGGTCACGGCCGCGAAGTCCCGCGGCCGGGAACGTGCAGTGCAGACTGCCCACCCGCCGCCCGAAGGCCGTGAGCGGCAACGCGTCACGGCCGGCCGCGTTCGCGGCGCCAGCGATGATGCGTCCGGCCGGGTCGTAGATCGCGACGTCGACGAGGTCGAGGCCGTGCAGCTCCTCGACGACGCGAGCGAGCAGTCGCGCGACATCTGCGGATGCCTCAAGTCGTTGCCCGAGCGCGGCCAAGACGTCGTAGGGCTGTTCCCAGCGGCCGAAAGTGAGCCGGTTCACGCCCCCCTGTAACAGGTCGCGTAGCGGCGCGAATGTCACGGCCACGACGCCTGCCGCGAGCCACGGCAGCCAGCTGGCATGCCGGACACCCAATTTGTTTCCGACCCCTGCAATCGCGAGTGCGTAGACGCCGGCGACGACTGCAGACAGCGTCAGCCAGACCAGCGTCCGGTTCACGGCTGTGCGCAGGTCATAGAGGCCTCGGGCGAGGACCGCAAAGCCGACGGCGAACGGCAGCGGGATGACGGTGAGGCTGAACACCCAGGGACCATTCGTGTAGCCGCTAGCCATCACGACCGGCACCGCGACGATCGAGATCGCCGCCGCCAGCACGAACAGGAACAGTTGCTGGCGCAAGAGCGCGTCGCCGCGCCGCCACCGCGACACCAGCACGGCGACGACCCCGCCAGCGACGACGAGGCCGAGCGGCGCCTGTACGACGAAGGCGACACCGGTGATCACCTGGAACACCCCGTGCAGCCCGATCGGGTTGCGCCAACTGCCGAGCCCGGTCAGATCAGCCTGCTTGTCAGTGAGGGGTCCTACGACGCACGCGACGAGAACCGCAGCGAGCAACCAACGCAGCCAGCGCCAACCTGGGCGCGGCAGCGATCCGGTCGGGAAGATGATCGGCAGCGCGAGAGTCAGCACATACCAGCCGAGGCTGCGGCTCGCCTGCCCGGCGACTGCGAACACCGACGGTGCCGGGATGCTCCCGGGAGCGGTGACGATCCCATGGTGTGCCACCGCGGCGCCAGCGTTGCCCGCCGCGGACAGAGCGGCTCCCGCGAGCATCACCCAGCCCACGGCATTGG
>JAICMI010000042.1 GCA_025929315.1 Frankiaceae bacterium | reverse complement strand
CGGGATCTGTGGATGGTGGGCGAGGGGGGAGTTGAACCCCCACGTCCTTACGGACACACGGACCTGAACCGTGCGCGTCTGCCATTCCGCCACTCGCCCGCGGGGAAAGCAACGATAGCAGCGGAGCGTGACCGGACCGCCGCCGTGATTACGCACTGATCACACACGGATACGATCGCTCGTCGGCGGGGAAGGGACGCTTTCGTGGGAGTCCTGCAGCGCTTCGAGCGTCGGCTCGGTGGCTTGGTCGAAGGCGCCTTCGCCAAGGTGTTCAAGGGTGACGTCCAGCCGGTCGAGATCGCGAGCGCCCTGCAGCGCGAGACCGACGACCGAAAGACGGTGGTCGGCCAGGGCAAGGTCCTCGTCCCCAACGACTTCGTGGTCGAGCTGGGCCGGCACGACTACGACCGGCTGAGCCCGTGGGCCGAGCCGCTCGGGGACGAGCTCGCCGCCATGGTCCGCGAGCACGCGGCCGAGCACCGCTACTCGTTCGTCGGGCCGGTGACCGTGGCGCTCGAGCTCATGCCCAACGTGGACACGGGCACCTTCCGGGTCCGCAGCGGCGTCTCCGCCGGCGATGTCATCGACGGCGGTCGGATCGTGCGGGCGGGGTCCGCCGCCAGCAGCATGGACGCGGCCGCCCCGCCGACCAATGCGCTGGCCGGCCGACCCCGGTTGGTCGTCACTGCCGGCGGCAAGGCCAAGACCGGCAGCCCCGAAGCTCGCGGTGAGGAGCAGGCCTTCTTCCTCACCCACAGCGTCACCGTGATCGGCCGCGCGGCCGAGGCCGACCTTCGGCTCAACGACCCCGGCGTGTCCCGCAGGCACGCCGAGATCCGGCAGGAGTCCGGCGGGTTCTGGATCGTCGACCTCGGCTCGACCAACGGGCTCCGCGTCAACGAGGCACCGATCGCGCGGCACGAGCTGATCAACGGCGACCGGGTCGAGATCGGCTCCACGACGATGGTCTTCCGTCGCGACGACGAGGGCTGAGCCGTCAGTGACTGCTGTCCTGTTTCTCCTTCGCGCCATCATTCTGGTGCTGCTGTGGGGATTCGTCATCGCCGCGATCGTCGCCGTACGCCACGACGTCTTCGGCACCCGCCCGGCGCGCGCACCCGCCGCGCCCAAGCAGCCACGGCCCAGCGCGCCACGCCAGCAGCGGCAGGCCAAACCTGACAAGTCCGCCGCGCGCAAGCTCGTCGTCACGGACGGGACCCTCGCCGGGACGACGGTCACGCTCACCGAGCAGCCAGTGACGATCGGACGGGCCGACGACTCGACGATCGTGCTCACCGACGACTTCGTCTCCACTCGCCACGCTCGACTGGTGCCGGCCGAGGGGAAGTGGCTGCTGGAAGACCTCGGTTCCACCAACGGCACCTACCTCGACCGCCGCCGTGTCACCTCGCCGACCCCGGTGCCGCTCGGGGTTCCCATCCGCGTCGGCAAGACCGTCATGGAACTTCGCAAGTGAGCAGCCGCCCGTGACGCTTCGCCTGCGCTTCGGCGCCCGTAGCGACGTCGGCCTCACCCGCGAGGGCAACGAAGACTCGCTGTACGCCGGTCCGCGTCTGCTCGCCGTCGCCGACGGCATGGGCGGCCACGCCGCCGGTGAGGTCGCCAGCCGGGTCGTCATCGAAGCGCTCGTCCCGCTCGACGAGGCTCCGCCGGACGGTGACGTCACCGCCGCCATGCGGCAGGCCGTCGAGACCGCCAACGGCTACCTGCGCGACATGGTCGCGGCCGACAGCGCCTTGGAGGGCATGGGTACGACGCTCACTGCCCTGCTCTGGGTGCAGCAGAAGCTCGGTCTCGTTCACATCGGCGACTCGCGCGCCTACCTGCTCCGCCAAGGCGGCCTCGAGCAGGTCACCCACGACCACACCCTCGTCCAGACCCTGATCGACCAGGGGCGGATCACCCCCGACGAGGCAAACACCCACCCGCAGCGCTCCTGGATCACCAACGCCCTCGACGGGCGGGCGGACATCGAGCTCGACCTCTCCATACGCGACGTGCGCGTCGGCGACCGTTACCTCGTCTGCAGCGACGGTCTGTCCAGCTATGTCAGCGAGCAGACGATCGCCGAAGCACTCGGTTCCGGCGAACCGCAGGCCGCCTGCGACCAGCTGGTCGACCTCGCCCTGCGCGCCGGCGGACTCGACAACATCACGTGCATCGTCGCCGACATCGTCGACGAGGACGAGGCCGATGACGGTCCCATCGTCGGTGGCGCCGCCGCGCATGCCGACGAGCCGCCAGTGGGGCCCGCGGCCGCCGGCCCTCGTACGGACAGTCCGGCCGCGCGCGCTGCTGCAATCCAGCCGCGGCGAACATCGCAACCGAAGCCATCGCCCGCCTCGCCGCCGCGAGCGACCGCGGCGGACACCGACGACGACGAGCCGCAGCCGGCGGGGCGATCACGCGGGTCGCGAAGGCTCGTGCTGGTTCTCGCACTCGTCGCGCTGATCGTCATCGGCGGAGCAGTCGCCACCTTCGTCTATATCCGGACGCTCTACTACGTCGGCGTTGCCAGCTCCGCCGCACCGACGGTCGGCGTCTATCGCTGCGTGGACGGATCCGTGCTGGGGTTCGACCTCAAGTCGCTCGCCGACCGCAGCGACGTTCCGGTGAGTGCGCTGCCCGACGATGAGCGAGCGCGCGTCACCTCCGGCATCCAGGCAGACGGTCACGACGACGCTCGGCGCATCGTCGCGACCCTTCGTCAGGACGCATGCGCCAACGCGATCTCGTCGAGCGCGCCGGCAGCGCCACCGACCGCATCTCCGTCGCCCTCGCCTGCCGCGTCGACCGCGGCAAAGCGCAAGCACCGCGCGCATCCGACACCGTCGCCCACGCCGACCCCCCCGCCTTACTGCGTAGGGACGTCGTGACCGCGGCGACCGTGTCCGCACCGGTCGGACGTCGGCGCGGCACCGAGCTCGCACTGCTCGTCTTCGCCCTCCTCATCACTGTGACGGCCTACGCCAACGTCGGCATCGCGCGCCACCATCACGTGCCGTCAGGCACCGTCGGCTACGGACTCGGGCTCGGCGCGCTCTTCCTCGTCGCCCACTTGGTCGTGCGCCGATTCGCGCCGTACGCCGACCCCGTCCTGTTGCCCGCTGCCGCGCTGCTCAACGGCTTGGGGCTGGTGCTGATCCGGCGTCTCGACCTCGTCGACCGCACCCAGCCGGGCTCCGCTCCCCATCAGCTGGAGTGGACCGTCATCGGGATCGCGCTGTTCACCGTCGTACTTGTCGTGGTTCGCGATCACCGGCTCCTCGAGCGCTACACGTATACCGCGATGGCCGCAGCGCTCATCCTGCTCGCGCTGCCCGCGTTCCTGCCGGCGAGCCACAGCGAGGTCAACGGCGCACGCATCTGGATCAGGTTCGGCGGGTTCTCCTTCCAGCCCGGTGAGGTCGCCAAGCTCGCACTGATGGTGTTCTTCGCCGGCTACCTGGTCCGCAAGCGGGAGCTCCTGGCACTCGCCGGCCGACGGGTCTGGCGCATCGACCTGCCGCGTGCCCGAGACCTCGGACCGGTGCTCGTCGCCTGGGGTGTCTCGGTGCTCATCCTCGTGCGCGAGAGCGACCTCGGCTCCAGCCTGCTGTTCTTCGGCATCTTCCTCGTCGTGCTCTATGTCGCCACTCAACGCGCGTCGTGGCTGCTGATCGGTCTCGCACTCTTCGTGGTCGGTGCCGTGATCGCCGGCACCACGATCCCGCACGTGCACGACCGGTTCGACGCCTGGCTGCATCCGTTCGACCCGGCGATCTACCACAAGGCGTTCGGCGGCAGCTACCAGCTGGCGCAAGGGCTGTTCGGCATGGCAACCGGTGGCATCTTCGGCACCGGTCTCGGCCAGGGTCGCCCGGACCTCGTCCCGTTCGCCAACACCGACTTCATGGCCTCGACGATCGGTGAGGAGCTCGGTCTTGCCGGCGTCATGGCCGTGCTGACGCTGTTTCTCCTCATCGTCGCGCGGGGCATCCGCGCCGCGATCGGCACGCGCGATCCGTTCGGCAAGCTGCTGGGCGTCGCGCTCGCCTTCGGCCTCGCCCTCCAGGTGTTCGTACAGGTCGGTGGCGTGACCCGGCTGGTCCCGCTCACCGGGCTCACGCTGCCGTTCCTGTCCTACGGCGGTTCGAGCCTCGTCAGCAACTGGGTCGTCATCGCGCTGCTGCTTCGCATCAGTGACGCCGCCCGCCGGCCTGACGCGATCCCCACCCGTCCGCCCGGGCCCGACGACGCGGCGACCATGGTGGTGCGCCGGTGAACACCCCGCGTGCGGAGGCACGCCCATGAACCGGAGCTTGCGACGCGTCGCCTTCGCCGCCCTGCTGATGTTCGGGGCGTTGCTGGTCAACGCCAACATCGTCCAGGTCGGGCAAGCCGAGTCGCTCAAGAACAACCCCGAGAACCACCGCATCCTCTACAGCGAGTATTCGCACCGCCGTGGCGCCATCGTCGTCGACGGCCACGCCGTCGCGCTGTCCAAGCGCGTGCACGATCAGTACAAGTACTTGCGCACTTATCCCGGCGGTGCGGTCTACGCGCCCATCACCGGCTACTACTCCTTCAACTACGGCTCCACCGGCATCGAAAGCGCCGAGAACGACATCCTGTCCGGCGACTCGGACAAGCTCTTCGTACGACGCCTGTCCGACTACTTCACCGGACGCACGCCGCAAGGCGGTGCGGTCGATCTCACCATCCAGGACAAGGCGCAACAGATCGCCTACCAGGCGCTCGCGGGAAAGCGCGGCGCTGTTGTCGCGCTCGACCCGCGCACCGGTGCGATCCTTGCGCTGGCGACGGCGCCGTCCTTCGACCCCGCGCAGCTGGCGACGCATGACTTCCGTGCGGGTTCACGTGCTTACCGGCAGCTGTCGCATGACCCGGCCAGCCCGCTGCTCGACCGGGCCATCAGCCAGACCTATCCGCCGGGCTCGACGTTCAAGGTGATCACGACGGCCGCCGCCCTGGCGAGCGGCCGGTTCACGCCGTCGTCGCAGCTGCCCGCACCGAACGAGCTGTCACTGCCGCAGACCACGCACAAGCTGCAGAACTTCCAGGGCGAGCAGTGCAACGGCGGCGGCAACATCAGCTTGGCCGATGCGCTGCGGGTCTCCTGCAACACCGCCTTCGGGGGACTGGGCCTGCGGCTGGGACAGAACGAGATCCGCAAGCAGGCCAACGCATTCGGGTTCGACCACTCCCTCTCGATCCCGATGGGTGTGGCCCGCAGTAGTTATCCGAGCAACCTGTCCAAGCCTGAGGTCGCGTTCTCGGCGATCGGCCAGGACAGTGACGCGGTCACTCCGATGCAGATGGCAATGGTCGCGGCGGGCGTGGCCAACGGTGGCGTCGTGATGCAGCCCTACCTCGTGGCCAAGACGCTGGCACCGGACCTGTCGACGCTGTCGACGGCCAGCCCGCACGAGTTCAGCCGGGCAACGTCGGCGACCGTCGCCAGCCAGCTCACGCAGATGATGCAGTCGGTCGTGACCAATGGCACGGGCACAGCGGCCCAGATCCCCGGCGTGAGCGTTGCCGGCAAGACGGGCACGGCCGAGAACCAGCCCGGTCAGCCCACACATGCGTGGTTCATCGGATTCGCGCCCGCGCAGAACCCACAGGTCGCGGTCGCCGTGCTGATCGAGCACGGCGGTGTCGGCGGCACCGCCGCGGCACCGATTGCCCGCGAGGTCATGCAGGCGGTGCTGGGGCAGTGAGTCTCGCGCCGGAGCTGGCTCTCAACGATCGCTACACGCTCGTCGAGCGCATCGCGGTCGGAGGCATGGGCGAGGTGTGGCGGGCGCGCGACCAGCTGCTCGACCGCGACGTCGCCGTCAAGGTGCTGAAAGAGGAGTACGCAGCCGACCCGACCTTCCTGCACCGTTTCCGAGGTGAGGCCAAGCACACGGCGAGCCTGTCGCATCCGGGCATCGCCAACGTCTTCGACTACGGCGAGATCGGTGACGTGGCCTACCTCGTCATGGAGCTCGTACCGAGTGAGCCGCTGTCGACGGTGATTGCCCGCGACGCACCGTTGGACCCGGCCGTCGTGCTCGACATCCTCGGCCAGACCGCGCTCGCACTGCAGGCGGCGCATGACGCCGGTGTCGTCCACCGCGACATCAAGCCGGGCAACCTGCTCGTGCGTGCCGACGGCGTGGTGAAGGTCACCGACTTCGGCATCGCGCGTGCTGTCGATGCCGCGCCGGTGACACAGACCGGACTGCTCGTCGGCACGGCTGCCTATCTGTCACCGGAGCAGGCGGCGGGCCGCGCTGCCAGCCCGGCGAGTGACATCTACTCCCTGGGCGTTGTCGCCTACGAATGCCTCGCTGCCCACCGGCCGTTCACGGGGGAATCGGCGATAGGTGTCGCGATGGCACACGTCAACACCTCACCGCCAGAGCTCCCGGACTTCGTGCCACCTGTGGTCAGCGACTTCGTGATGCGCGCGCTCGACAAGGATCCGGCTCGCCGACAGCCGAGTGCAGGCGACTTCGGCCGAACCGCGTTGGCGATCGCAGCGCAGCTGCGCGAAGCGGACGCAGTGGGGGCCGCCGACACGGTGGCCGGCGGGCCGACAGCGACTGCAGTCATGACGGTGCCCCCGGTCGACGTCGCGGCGCCGGCCCCGATCGACGACCAGCAACGCAAGCGCGTGCGCAACTGGTTCATCCTGACCGGCGTCGTCGTCGTACTGCTTGGCTTCCTGCTGCTGCACTCGTGCACCAACAGTGGGGTCGACACGGCCAAGGTGCCGCGTCTCGTGGGTGACACCTACAACGACGCCTCGCACACCTTGCGCGCTCGCGGATTCGACGTACATCGGGACCGGGTCCACCGGGTCGACGTCCCGGCCGGCACTGTCGTTGCCCAGTCGGTGAAACACGGCACCGACCTGCGCGTCGGCTCGGTCGTCACGCTCCAGGTGTCGTCAGGCCCATCGACAGTGACGATAGACGCGGCCGCCTACATCGGTCACCCCGTCAATGACGTGATGAGCAAGCTCAAGGCTCAGCACCTCGAGGTCGTGGTCGTTTCAGCACCATCTCAGGCTCCCGAAGGTACGGTGATCGCGGTCGAGCCGACCGGAGACGTGCAGGAGGGCCAGACCGTGACAGTGACGGTCGCCGCGACGAACATTCCGCCCGGTCACCGCAAAGAACCCAAGCCACCCAAAGACAAGCACGGTCATGGCGACTAGCAAGCACCTCGTCGGAGGCCGTTACGAGCTGGGCGACGTGCTCGGTTACGGCGGCATGGCCGAGGTACGACGCGGACGGGACGTCAGGCTCGGCCGGGACGTCGCGGTCAAGACGCTGCGTTCAGATCTCGCACGTGACCCGGCCTTCCAGAGCCGGTTCCGGCGCGAGGCCCAGTCCGCGGCGTCGCTCAACCACCCGTCGATCGTCGCGGTCTACGACACCGGCGAGGACAACCTCGACGGCGTCGTCTCTCCCTACATCGTCATGGAGTACGTGCAGGGGCGGACGCTGCGTCAGGTGCTCGAGTCCGAAGGACGTCTGCTCCCGCAGCGCGCGCTCGAGATCACCGCGCGGATCTGTACGGCGCTCGACCAGGCGCACCGCGCCGGCATCGTGCACCGTGACGTCAAACCGGGCAACGTCATGCTGACGCCGACAGGCGAAGTCAAGGTCATGGACTTCGGGATCGCGCGCGCGTTGACGAGCTCGGCTGCGACGATGACACAAACTGCCGCCGTCATCGGAACGGCGCATTACCTCTCGCCGGAACAAGCTCGCGGTGAACACGTCGACGCCCGAAGCGACATCTACTCCACCGGCTGCATGCTCTACGAGCTGGTCACCGGTGCGCCGCCCTTCTCGGGGGACACCGCCGTGTCGGTGGCCTACCAGCATGTGCGTGAGGATCCCGTGCCACCGTCACGAGTCGAGTCGGACGTGACGGCACCCATCGATGCGATCGTCCTCAAGGCCATGGCCAAGAACCCGGCCAACCGCTACCAGACCGCCGCCGACATGCGCGCCGACATCGAACGAGCCCTCGCGGGCCGACCGGTCGAGGCGACCCCCGTGCTGGCCGAGGACAACGCGCTGCTGACCCCACCTCCGGCGACGACGGTGTTGCTGCGCCAGCAGCAACCGCGCGCCGGGCGTGCGGTGGCCTACCTCGGACTTGCGGCCGCGACCATCGCCGTCTTCCTCATCGCGTTGGTCGTCGCGCGCAACCTGCTCTCCGGCGGCAGCAGTGAGGTCAACACTCCCAACGTCGTCGGACAGACCGAGGTCGATGCCCGCGCGATCCTCGCCGGCAAGGGTCTGCATGTCGGTGAGATCACCCAGGAGTACAGCACCAGATATGCGCAGGGCGTGATCATCAAGCAGGACCCGGCCGCGGACATCTTGCTGAAGAAGGGCGAAGGCGTCGCCATCGTGGTCTCCAAGGGCGTGCATCTAGTGCTCGTCCCGGATGGGCTGGTCGGCCTTTCGGAGGCGGATGCACGAGTCGCCCTCAAGGCAGCCAACCTGAAGGTCTCGCAAGTCATCCCGCACAACTCCAACCAGCCGGTCGGTCAGGTGCTCGCGGTCAATCCCGGTTCGGGCAGCCAGGTCGCCATCGGCAGCGGCGTCGTCCTCACCGTGTCGAACGGCCAGGTCAAGGTCCCGAACGTCGTCGGGATGAAGGTCGTGGACGCGCGCAACGCGCTCGTGCAAGCCGGCTTCAACGTCACGATCGATCCCGACACGTCGCCCGACAACGCCAAGGTGATCAGCCAGAACCCGGCACCGGGCTCGTTCGTGGCCTACGGCTCAACGGTCACGTTGCGCACCGACGCGCCGTCGCCCACCCCGACCCCATCGGCGTCCGCGTCGGCGTCGACCTCGCCCAGCCCACAGCCCTCCGACACCCCCAGCCCGACACCGACGCCGACCTTCTAGTTCGGAGTCCTCGGGGCGCAGCCGTTCTAGCTCGCGGCGGCGCGCTGCTTCTCGATCGCCGCGGCCAGTGCCGGAACGGCGTTGACGGCATCCGCGTCGCCGCATCCGAGCAGCCAGTTGGCCAGCAGCTGGTGACCGCCCTCGGTCAGCACCGACTCGGGGTGGAACTGCACGCCCTCGAGCGGCAGGTCGCGATGCCGCAAGCCCATGATGACGCCGCCCTCGGTGCGCGCCGTCACCTCGAGCTCGGGAGGCATCGACTCCTCGACGACGGCCAGCGAGTGATAGCGCGTCGCAGTGAAGGGATCCGGCAGCCCGGCCAGGACACCCGCGCCCTGATGTCGCACCTGACTGGTCTTGCCGTGCAACAGCTCGGGGGCGCGCTCGACGGTCCCGCCGAAGGCGACGGCGATGGCCTGGTGCCCGAGGCAGACACCGAAGACCGGCATCCGGTCACCCACCTCACGGACGAGGTCGACGCACACGCCGGCGTCCTCCGGTCGGCCGGGACCCGGTGAGAGAAGCACCCCGTCGACGCCCAGGTCGAGCGGGTCCTGCGCAGTGAGCTCGTCGTTGCGTCGTACCAGGACTTCGGCGCCGAGCTGGGCCAGGTAGTGCACCAGGTTGAAGACGAAGCTGTCGTAGTTATCGACAACCAGAACCCGCGTCACTGCTCCCTCCCCACCTTTTCCAGCTCCTCGGCGACCAACATTCGTCGCAATGCCTTGCCTACCACCGTGCGCGGAAGGTCGTCGCGGAACTCCACCGCCCGCGGCACCTTGTAGGCCGACAGAACGTCCGCACAATGGTCCCGCACCATCTCAGCCGTGAGGTCCGCGCCCTGGTGCGGCACCACGAACGCCTTCACCGTCTCGCCCCGATATCGGTCCGGCAGCCCGATGACGCAGCAGTCCGCGACGCCCTCGAGCCCGAGGATCACCGACTCGACCTCGGCCGGATAGATGTTGAAGCCACCTGCGATGACGAGGTCCTTCTTGCGATCGACGATCGTGAAGAAGCCGTCGGCATCCATGTTCGCGATGTCACCTGTCAGCAACCAGCCGTCGGCCAGCAACACCTGCTCGGCAGGCGCTGGAACCTCCGGTGCCGGCCGGTTCCAGTAACCGAGAAACACCTGCGGCCCTCGCACCACCAGCTCGCCATCTGTGCCAGGTGGGAGCACGACGGTGGGATCGTCCGCGTCGACGATGCGCGCCCACGTGCCCGGCAGCGGAACGCCGACCGAACCGGCCTTGCGCGGTCCACTCACCGGATTGCAGTGCGTCGCCGGCGACGCCTCCGTCGTGCCATAGCCTTCGACGAGCCGCGCACCGGACACCGTCTCGAACCGCTCTTGCAGCTCTGTGGGCAGTCGCATCGCACCGGAGACGCAGACCCGGATCGAGGAGAGATCCGTACGACGAGCGCGCAGCGCGTCGATCACGGCGTGGTAGATCGGCGGCACACCGGGCATCAGCGTCGGTCGCTCACGCGCGATCGTGTCGAGCAACAGGTTCGCGTCGAACCTGGGCAGCAGCACGAGCCGGCCGGCGAGCAGCACAGTCGACAGCAGGCACAAGGTCAACCCGTAGACGTGGAACAGCGGCAGTACGACGAGCGTCGTCTCCTCGCCGCTCGTCGCCTCGGGGAGCCACAACCGCATCTGGTAGGCGTTGGCGACGAGGTTGGCATGGCTGAGCATCGCCGCCTTGGAGATTCCGGTAGTACCGCCGGTGTACTGAAGGACGGCGACATCGGTGGCCGGATCCACGGTCGCTTGCCGGGCCGGCACGGACCTGCTGACGAGGTCGCGATAGCGCACAACGTCGCTCCCCGACGGCACGGCCTCGAGCAGCCGTCGGCGCTGCTCGCGGGAGGACGGCAAGGGCAGCCGCAGCCGGACGCGATCCGCAGCGGTCCAGTGGTCGACGAGCGTCGTCACGACGACAGCGCCCACACCCGCATCGCGTCGGATCTCTTCAACGGTGGCAAGGCTTTTGTCGAGACAGACGACGACCGTCGGAGCGGCATCGACCAGCTGACGGCGCAGCTCGTCAGCCGTTGCGAGCGGGTTGCACTGCACAACAGTCGCCCCGAGGCGCAGTGTCGCGAAGAAGCTCTCGACATGCTGCGGGCAGTTGGGCAACACCAGCGCCACCCGGTCACCGCGGTCGACACCGAGACCCGCAAGACCACCCGCGAGCCGATCGACCCTGGCCACCAGCTCGGAGTAGGTCAGTTGCGCGCGGTCCGCCTTGACGGCGACGGCGGCCGGGAACGCCGCCGCCGCATCGTCGAGCAACCTGGTCAGCGGTACTTGCGGGAAGTCGAAGTCGGCCGGCACGCCCTCCGGGTACGACGCCAGCCACGGTCGGTCGTCGTACTCGGACTCCACCGTCACGGCGGGAAGTCTCTCAGGGATGCGGCGACGGTGACGGCGAGGACGACGAATGCGACGGCCGGTCGATCGTCACATCGTTGAAGGGCAGCTTGTCCTGGATACGCGGAAAGACGATGAACAGCAGCAGTGCACACGCGCCGAGGAAAAGCACCAGGCTGCCGATCAGCTTCCCGGGCAGTCCACCGGGGATGTGACGCCAGATCCAGACGTACATGGCTCAGCCCGCCAACGCCGGCGGGATGACGCCCCGGCCCCTCGGCAACGCCTGGGCGAGGACGGCATGCACCACGAGGCGCTGCGCGGCCGAGTAGCGCGGGTTGCACGTCGTGAAGGTCAGCATCTTGAGGCTGGCCTTGGCATTGGGGTCGGACTGGTCGGGCACCGGATACGCCACCGCGACGTCGGTGGGGTTGACGATCTCCTGGTAGGGCACGTGCGGGTAACCCTTGGCCGCCGGTGCATCCTCCACGCGGTAGGTGAACCACATCGTCTTGGTCTCGAGCACGATCGCGTCACCGCGCTTGATCGCGTTGAGGTTGTAGAACGGGTGCAGGTAGGTCGTGCGGTGACCGGCGACCGCGAAGTTGCCGACCTGGCCCGGAAAGGCTGTACCCGGGTAGTGACCGGGACCCTTTTCGAGGTCGCTCGTGCCGGTGCCTTCCACGATGACCATGTGGTAGCCCTTGCCGAACCGCGGGATGTAAAGGACGGCGATTCCGGAGCCGAGCGGGATGTGCGCCAGATGAGGGTCGGCCTTCGAGATCTCGATGCTGTGACCGCCCGGACCCCACGAGCGCTGCAGCTGGTTGTAGTGCGCGCTCTGCCAGTGCTGCGTGTAGAGCCCGGTGACCCAGAGCTCGTAGACGACGAACAGCAGGATCACGATGCCGAGGGTGATGAGCACCTGACCGAACCCGCGCACGACCATGCGCCAGCCGTCGCCGCGCATCGGTATGGCGGTCGCCGGGGCCTGCGCAGTCGTGGACATCCCACTCATGATGCCGCGTGTGCACGCGTCAGGCCGAGAGGTCCGGCATAAGCGGGAAGTGTCACGCTGTCATGCATCGACAGGTGATAACGCAAACCGTAGGCAGCGACGTACTGCTGGAAGATCTGTACGGCGGGGTCGGCGTCCAAGGCACGGCGCAGTCGTCGCTGGTCGCCGATGGCGGTGATGACGAACGGCGGGCTGTAGACCTGACCGTGTAGCAGCAGGGTGTTGCCGACGCAGCGCACGGCGGTCGTGGCCACCACCCGCTGACCCATGATCGTCATAGCGTCGGCCCCACCGGCCCACAACGCGTTGACGACACCCTGCACGTCCTGCTGGTGGATGACGAGGTCGTCCGGCCGGGCGCCCGCATCGAGGTCGCGCTGCTGATCGCTGTGGGTCGCGTCGTCGAGGGCAACCGTGACCGCGGGTCCGGTCAACCGGGTGAGCCCGGCCGCGGCGACCAGCCGGTCGGCAGCGGCACGGGCGGCGCGCACGCGCCGGTCGCCGACTGCCGCGAGCGCCGTGGCCGCCGAGATCCGTGCCCGAAGCGCACGCTCATCCCTGGTCAAACCCGCGAGCGTCCGTTGCTGCCGCTCGATCAGCTGGCTGACGTCGAGACTGCGGCTGGCACGCAGGTCGGTGCCCCGGGCCGTGACCGCGGTCGTGGCGAGCAGCAGGCCGGCGAGGCCCGCTGTCACCGGCACAAGCGGCCGCCACCCGTTCATGACGCTCTACGCTAGGGGACCAATCCCCGCGCCCGGGTGTTCCTCAGGAGGCGAAGCAGTGCCCAAGTCGCGCGTCCGTAAGAAGGCCGCCTACACGCCGCCGCCCACTCGCTCGGCCAAGAAGCGGGTCAGCCCGCCGTGGGTGGGCGCGCTGATGGTGGGGCTGTTCCTGATCGGCATCATCTGGCTGATCTTGTTCTACGTGTCGAACAACTCGGTCCCGGTGAGTGCCCTGGGCAACTGGAACCTGCTCGTGGGGTTCGGGTTCATCGTCGCCGGCTTCGGCGTCTCCACCCAGTGGCGCTAGCCGCCTGCCCCCGGGTGATCCACACACGCCCGTAGTCACACGGGTGTGATTTCCCACAGGGTTTTTCCCCAGTGGGGATAACGGCTAGAGCAGCTCGAGGATCGTGGCGTTGGCCATGCCGCCACCCTCACACATGGTCTGCAGGCCGTACCGGATCCCGTTGTCGACCATGTGGTGGACGAGCCGGGTCATGAGGATTGCGCCGGAGCCACCCAACGGGTGGCCGATGGCGATCGCGCCGCCGAGCGGGTTGAGGGCCTTGGCGTCGGCGCCGGTTTCGGACAGCCACGCCAGCGGCACCGGTGCGAACGCCTCGTTGACCTCGAATGCGCCGATCTCGTTGATGGACAGACCCGACTTGGCCAGCGCCTTGGCGGTGGCCGGGATCGGGGCGGTCAGCATGATGACCGGGTCGTCGCCGGCGAGGGCGAACGTGTGCAGCCGGACCAGCGGCTTGAGGCCGAGCTCGCGCGCCTTCTCGCTGGTCGTGACGAGCAGCGCGCCGGAGCCGTCGGAGATCTGCGAGGAGTTGCCGGCGTGGATGACGCCGTCCTCCTTGAACGCCGGCTTGAGCGAGCCGAGCTTCTCCAGTGACGTGTCACGGCGTACACCTTCGTCCACGGTGAGGCCGGTGCCGGGCACCTCGGCGTACTGCGCGGTGAAGGCGCCGGCGTCGATCGCCGCGGCCGCCTTCTCGTGCGAGGCAAGGGAGAACTCGTCGAGCTGCTGGCGGGAAAGACCCCACTTCTCCGCGATCATCTCGGCGCCGAGGCCCTGACTGATCTGCTGACCCTCGTAGCGCTTCATCATCTTGGGGCCGAACGGGAAGCCGGCGTCCTTGCCGATCGAGGCGCCCATCGGCACCTGGGTCATGACCTCGACCCCGCCCGCGACGGCGACATCGACCTGACCGGAGATCACGGCTGCCGCGGCGAAGTGCACCGCTTGCTGGCTGGACCCGCACTGGCGGTCGAGCGTCGTGCCCGGAACCGACTCGGGCCAGCCCGCCGCGAGGACGGCGTTGCGCCCGACGTTGAGCCCCTGCGCGCCCACCTGGCCGACGACACCCCAGACGACGTCGTCGACGACCGCCGGATCGATGCCGGTGCGCTCGGCCACCGCGCCCAGGATGTGCGCGGACAGGTCGACCGGATGCACCTCGGCGTAGGCACCGTTGCGGCGTCCAACTGGGGTCCGAACTGCATCGACGATGACGGCGTCACGCATGGCGATCTCCTAGTCCGCGGGGATACAAGAGATGGTACGTTGCAAACAGAACGCCGTTCTAGAGGGGTTTGTTCCCGCGGAGTCAGCCGAACTGCGTGGGCAGACCCGAGTCGAAGCAGGACGCCACGACCGAACGCGACGTCGTCGTCTTGCACTCACTCTTGATGTGCGCGGCGGCTCCGAACCCGGACGCGGCGAGCAGGACGGCGATGATCACGCAGGCCGCCGCCTGCATCTGGTCGCGGCGTGGCCCGGGCCGGGCAGCCGCGAAGGCGAACGCGACGACGGAACCGACGATCAGACCGCCGACATGGCCACGCCAGTCGATGCCGCTGAAGGTGAACGAGAACACCAGGTTGATCGCGATCAGGCCGACGATCGGTCCGGTCTCGAGACCACGGCGACGGGTGATGACATAGAAGGCGCCGAACAGGCCGAAGACGGCGCCCGATGCTCCTGCCGCCGTCTCGTCCATCGGCCCGAGCGCCATCGACAGCAGGCCGCCCCCGATGCCACTGAGGAAGTAGAGGGCGACGTAGCGGGCCCGGCCGAGCATCTGCTCCAGCGGAGTCCCGATGACGAGCAACGCCCACATGTTGAAGGCGATGTGCAGGATCCCGAAGTGCAGGAACATCGACGTGATGAGGCGGTACCACTCGCCACTCGCCACGTCGGTGGGACGCAACGCGAACCGGTCGTAGGCGGACGAGGTGCCGGTGCTGCCGGACAGCACGCCGGCACCGTTCACGGCTGTGAGGATGAAGGCGACCACGTTGATCCCGATGAGGACTCGCGTCGCGTCGATGCCGCCCCGGCGGAGGTTGCCGCCGTACATCGTCTTGGCCGGCCGCACGTTCTTGCGACCTTCTGAGACGCACTCCGGGCACTGGAATCCGACCGACGCCGGCACCATGCACTCCGGGCAGATCGGCCGGTCGCATCGCGTGCACCGCACGCCGGTCTCCCGGCCGGGGTGCCGGTAGCAGGTCGGGAGACCTGCGTCGGCGGTTGGTTCGCTCAACTCAGGCGGGCACCCGCTCGATCGTCACTTTCTCGATGACGACGTCGGTGGACGGGCGGTCCTGCGCACCCGTGGGCGCTGCCGCGATCTTGTCGACCACCGCGCGGCTGTCCTCGTCCGCGACCTCACCGAAGATCGTGTGCTTGCCGGTGAGCCACTGGGTGGCGGCGACGGTCACGAAGAACTGGGAGCCGTTGGTGCCCGGGCCCGCGTTGGCCATCGCCAGGAGATAAGGCCGGGTGAACGACAGCTCCGGATGGAGCTCGTCGTTGAAGCGGTAGCCGGGGCCGCCGGTGCCGGTGCCGAGGGGGTCGCCGCCCTGGATCATGAACCCGCTGATCACGCGGTGAAAGACCGTGCCGTTGTAGAGCGGGTCCTTCGTCCGTGACCCGGACCGCGGATCGGTCCATTCGCGGCTGCCTTCGGCCAGCTCGACAAAGTTGGCGACTGTCTTGGGCGCGTGGTTGGGGAAGAGCTTGAGGCGGATGTCACCGGCAGTCGTCGACAGGGTGGCGTAGAGGTCCTCGGCCACAGCACTCCTCGGTGGTGGGTTGGATGGTTGAGCGCGGATGGGCACGCCATCCTCGCATGGCGGTTGGTCCGGGCCAGGGTGGGGAACGGTCCTGGTAAGCACCGATGTATGCGGAGGTCCTCGTGCTGCGCGCAACGCCTGATGTGGATGCCACCAAAGAGCGGCTGGTCGACACCTGGGAGACGACCCGGGATGCCCTCTCCCCTCACCTGATTGCGGCCCGCGAGGCGATGACGCCGTACGTCGACGAGGCGCGCACGCGCCTCACACCGGCCGTTGAACGCATCGCGCCCGCTGTCGACGCGGCTCGGACCAAGCTCCGGACCGACGTCGTGCCCGCCGTCGTCGCGGCCGCTGAGACCGCGCGCAAGGACTCCGCTCCTGCGCGTGCCGAGGCCAAGCAACGGGCGGCCGACGCGCTGCTCGTGCTGCGCGGCACCAAGCCCACGAAGCGCCGTCGCTGGCCGCTCGCCCTGGCCTGCCTGGTCGGCGGGGCGGCCATGGGCGCCTACGCCGGGATGCGCAAGGCAGCCAACCAGCCGACCGGCTACACGCCGGCACCGTTCCCGGCCGCGCAGCCCCCGACCACCGAGACCCCGGCAGCGGGAGGCTCGACAGCCGAGACCCCCGCGACGAAGTCCGCCACGGGGGTCTCGAAGCCAGCCAAGCCGACTCGCTAGGAGCTCGTCTCTAGGAGACGATCACCGCTCCGCTCATCATCGTGCCGTGCACGTTGCAGGCGTACTTGAAGCCCTTCTTGCTCGACTTCTTGGTGAACTTCAGGTCGTAGGTAGCGGTGTTGCCGGCTGCTGTTCCCTCGATACCTGAGGAGTGCAGTCCGGACGTCGACCCGGCGTACTTGTGGTCACCGACTGGCGCCGCTGCAGCCAGCGGCACTTCGAGCTCAAGCGCTGTCGGGTCGGCACAGGGCGGTCCTGTCTGCGAGGCCGGGGTGTCGCCGGTCGCGCCCTCGCACATCAGGGCCGGGAACTGCGCGTTGAGCGCCGCCGCCTGCTTCTTGGGGAAGGTGACGGTGTGGATGTTCATCGTCAGCTGCGAGAAGTGCCAGCGCACGGTCTGACCCTTCTTGATGTGCAGCTTGGACGGGAACATGCCGTCGAGACCGAAGCCGTCCTGATCAAAGCCGGAGTAAGCGTCCCAGACCACCTTGCCGCTCGCGAGCTTGTGATGGCTCGGGTGCTGCAGCAGCGGGATGAGAGCGGCCGCCGACTCGTGGTCCGCGGCGGCAGTTTGCGCGCGGTAAGCATCAATGGCCGCCTGCGTCGTGGGGGTTTCCGTGCCCTTTGCCACGTGGATGCGCATGCTCATGTTGGAGTGGATGAGGCAGACGACCCACACGTTGGAGTCGGGCTGATCGTTGATGGTGACCGTGAACGACGGAGCTGCCAACGGAAGTCCCGAGTTGACGACCGACTTGCCGTCGTAGTCGCACGGCGCGGTGGCCGTCCCACAGGACTGGCTACTGGGGAACGCAACAGCAGGGTTGAACTCGAGCTTTCCCGCGTCATCCGTGTCAGGCACGATCGTGCTGTAGTCGCCGGTCAGTGGCGCCTGGTGCTCCGCCGCGAAGTCGCCGGGGTTGGTGTTGTCAGGTAGCAGCGTGGCCGTGTGAAAGCCGTCGAAGACGAACGTGATGGTGTCGCCCTGGTTCACGGTGAAGTTCGGAGGTGCGAAGAACCTCATGCCCTCGGAAAGAACCCCGTTGATCTGACTGTCACCGCCGACATGCACGGTGTAGGCCGTTGCCGCTGCTTGCGCCGTTGTCGCCGGCAGCGTCGCAACTGCCGCGATGGTCCCCGCCGCCACGGCGACGCTCGTCCATTTCTTTACCCGCACGATCTGACCCCTCCCCTTGTGCCATGTGTCACAGCCGTCCCAAACAGCCGCAGACTTCTCGACCGGCAGGGCACTGTCAAGCGAAACGCCAAAGTTCGTGACGGCGTCCGACAACAAAAGGGAGCATTTCCGGTTTTGTGGAGCTGAGGGGGCTCGAACCCCTGACCTCCTGCTTGCAAAGCAGGCGCTACTACCAGCTGAGCTACAGCCCCAGGTGTCGTGATCAGCCTAGATCGCGGGTCGCCTCTTCCCAAAGCTCGGCGTCGGCCTTGCGGGTCCGCCATGACTTGACCGCGGCCAACGCCCCCACCGCGGCTGCGACCAGCGTGACCAGCCGTCTCATGCGAGTGGGCCTGGATGGACTTGAACCATCGACCTCTTCCTTATCAGGGAAGCGCTCTAACCGAGCTGAGCTACAGGCCCGCACTGCGTGCTTGTGCACGCGGAGCGCGACGCCCGACGAGGTTACCCCAGCGCGCCCGTCGTACCCGCGCTCAATTTCGGTCGGCGAGCGTGACCTCGATGCCTCCGACCAGGTCGGTGCAGACGTTGTAGACGAACGCGGTCAACGTGGCGAACGCCGTGAACAGGATGACGTTGACGCACCCGATGACCAGCGCCACGGTCATCACCCGCCCGAAGCCCAGCCAGTCGGCGATGCTGCCGCCGCTCTTGTCACCCTCGACGTCGTTGAGGAACGAACGGATCGAGTCGATGACGCCCATCGCGTCGACGATCGCGTAGAGCGCGACCACCGCCACGAGGAGTACGACGAGACCCGCCAGCGAATAGACGAAGGAGAACTTCAGCGTCGACCAGGGGTCGATGCGCTTGATGGTCAGACGGGCCCGCCGCGACGCCTTGCGGCCGGGCGGACCGACGGTCATGGACCGCGTCCCCGTGGTTGCCGCTGCCGTGGCACCGCCCGCCGATCGCGCGGGCGGCGGCTGCTGCGGTCGGGCCGCCATGGGCGGCGGGGCACCCGGCGCCGAACGCGGGGCGACCGGTGGGCCGAGCGGCGGGGTCACCGGACGGTAGGCGGGGCCGTCCGCCGGCCAGCCGACCGGTGGTGGGTCGGCCTCGCCGCCGGGCCCGGGGGTGGTCAAGACTCCTCGGCCTCCGTGTCCGGCTCGGCGTTGCGAGCCACCGCCACGACCGTCTGGTCGTCCGGCAAGTTGATCAACCGCACGCCCATAGTCTGCCGTCCGGCCCGCCGCACCTCACGTACCCGGGTCCGGATGACTCCACCACCGGACGTGATCGCGAAGATCTCCTCGTCGACGGTGACGATCAGAGCGCCTACCAGCTTGCCGCGCTTGGCCACGATCTTGGCCGTCACGACCCCCTTGCCGCCTCGACCCTGCAGCGGGTACTCCTCGATCTTGGTCCGCTTGGCGAAACCGCCGTCGGTCGCCACGAGAACGTCGACGTCGGTGGTCGGCACGACCTCCATCGCGAGCAGCTCGTCACCCTCGGAGAACCGCATGCCGATGACGCCGCTGGTTGCCCGACCCATGGGCCGCAGCGCCTCGTCCGTGGCGTGGAACCGGATCGACTGGGCGTTCTTGGAGATGAGGAGCAGGTCGTTGTCGGCCGAGACCAGCCGCGCGCTGATGACCTCGTCGTCCTCACGCAGGTTGATGCCGACGATGCCGCCGCTGCGGTTGGAGTCGAAGTCGCTGAGCGCGGTCTTCTTCACCAGTCCGCGCTTGGTCGCGAGGACCAGGTAAGCCGCGACACCGTAGTCCTTGATGTCGATGACCTGCGCGATGTGCTCGTCCGGTTGAAAAGCCAGGATGTTGGCGACGTGCTGACCGCGTGCCGCACGCGACGTCTCCGGCAGCTCGTGCGCCTTGGCGCGATAGACCCGTCCCTTGTTGGTGAAGAACAGGATCCAGTGATGGGTCGAGGTCACGAAGAAGTGCTCGACGATGTCTTCCTGCTTGAGCTGCGCGCCCATGACGCCCTTGCCGCCGCGCTTTTGCGTGCGGTAGAGGTCGGTCTTGGTGCGCTTGGCGTAGCCGCCGCGAGTGATCGTGACGACGACATCCTCTTCGGCGATGAGGTCCTCGAGGCTCATGTCGCCCTCGTAGGCGACCACCCGCGAGCGACGCTCGTTGCCGTACTTGGCCGTGATCTCGCCGAGCTCTTCGCCGATGATCGACCGCTGCCGCTCCGGGCTCGCGAGGATCGCCTCGTAGTCCGCGATCTCGGCCATGAGCTCGTCGTACTCGCTCTGCAGCCGCTGCCGTTCCAACGCCGCGAGCCGACGCAGCTGCATGTCGAGGATCGCGGTCGCCTGAACCTCGTCGATCTCGAGCAACGCCATCAGTCCGGTGCGGGCGGCGTCGGCCGACTCGCTGGCACGGATGAGGGCGATGACCTCGTCGATGACGTCGATCGCGCGGAGCAACGCGCGCAAGATGTGAGCGCGCTCCTCTGCCTTGCGCAACCGGTAGCGGGTGCGCCGGACGATG
>JAICMI010000158.1 GCA_025929315.1 Frankiaceae bacterium | reverse complement strand
ACAAGACCAACGCCACCGCCGTGCACGCCGCCTTGCGACTGGACCGGACGACCCCGGCGTTTGACGCGGCCGGCTCTGTCCGGTCGACGACGGGCGTGCTGTTCTCGGCGATTGCCGGCCGTTGCGGAGTGTTGGTCGTGGGCAGCGACGTGCGGGCCGGTCGCCCGGGCGGGCCGGACGAGTCCGCAGGTGCCGACGCTGCCGCCGCTGTCCTGCTGGGCGATGGGGATGGCGCGCCCGTCCTGGCCGAGGTGATGGGTGTCGGGTCGGTGACCGAGGAGTTCCTCGACCGATGGCGGGTGCCAGGTGAGCCCGCGTCCCACCTCTGGGAGGAGCGGTTCGGCGAGACCAAGTACGTCCCGCTCGCACTCGAAGCTCTGAAGGCGGCGTTGGGTCAGGCCGAGCTCGAGGCGGACGCGGTCGATGCACTCGTGATCGCGGGTCTGCATGAGCGCTCCTGTGCGGCAGTGGCCAAGAAGTCCGGCGTTGCTCCGGACCGGATCGTCGACCGGCTGTCGCTGGTCGTCGGCAACCCGGGGGCGGCTCAGCCGTTGCTCCTGCTCGCGACCGCCCTGGAGCAGGCCCGTCCCGGCCAGACGATCGTGCTGCTCACGCTCTCCGACGGAGCCGACGCGGTCGTGCTGCGTACGACGGACGCAATCGCGTCGTACCGTCCGGCCCGGCCGGTCGCCGACCAGGTCGATGCCGGCGGGCCGGTCACCTACGGGCGCTACCTCGCGTGGCGCGGCATGCTTCCCGTCGAGCCGCCACGGCGGCCGGAGCCTGCACGACCATCCGCCAGCGCCGCGGGTCGCAGCAGCGAGTGGAAGTTCGGGTTGACGTCAGCGGCGGGCGTGCTGGCGGAACAGCGCGGCACCGTGACGACGTTCACTGTCGACAACCTTGCCTACTCGCAGAGCCCACCGGTCGTCTTTGCGGTGGTGGATTTCGATGACGGTGAGCGCCTGCCCGTGGAGCTGACCGATGTCGACGCGAGTGACGTGGCCATCGGCATGCGAGTGGAGATGACCTTCCGCCGGTTGTTCACTGCCGACGGGATTGCCAACTACTTCTGGAAGGCTCGCCCGTTGCGTGGAGAGGACATCGCCACATGAGCTCGCACGGGATCCGCGACCGCGTAGCGATCGTCGCGATGGGCTGCACGCGTTTCGCTGAACACTTCGACAAGGGCACGGACGATCTGCTGATCGAGGCCACCGACGAGGCATTCGCCGGTGCGGGGGTCACCAAGCAGGACGTCGATGCCTACTGGCTGGGGACCGCGCAGTCAGGCATGAGCGGCATCACACTTGCGCGCCCGTTGAAGCTCGAGGGCAAGCCTGTCACTCGCGTCGAGAACTACTGCGCCACCGGATCGGAAGCATTGAGGCAGGCGTCGTACGCGGTTGCGTCCGGTGCCTATGACCTGGCAATGGCTGTCGGCGTCGAGAAGGTCAAGGACTCCGGTTATCAGGGGCTCAACGCCTTCCCGATCCCGGGCGATGGCACGCAGCGGTCGCTGACCGCGGCGGCGATGTTCTCGATGGTCGCGCCGGCTTATGCGAAGAGGTACGGCGTCGACGCGGACGAGATGCGGACGGTGCTCGCGCGCATCGCGTCGAAGAACCACGCCAACGGTGCGCGCAACCCGAAAGCGCAGTTCCGCAAGGAGATGTCGGTCGAGAAGATCCGTGGCATGCCGGTCGTCGCGGGTGGGCTCAACGTCTTCGACTGCGCGGGCGTGGCCGACGGCGCTGCAGCAGCAGTCGTTTGCCGCGTCGAGGACGCCCATCGCTATACCGACAACCCGGTCGTGGTGAAGGCGCTGTCGTTCGTCGCCGGCAACGGTGGTGGGTTGCAGGACCCGTCCTACGACTACACGCACTTCCCGGAGGTTGCCGACTCGGCTGCGGATGCCTACGCGCAAGCCGGTGTCTCCGATCCGCGTGCCGAGCTCGCGATGGCCGAGGTGCACGACTGCTTCACGCCGACCGAGCTGGTGCTGATGGAAGACCTCGGATTCTGCGAACGCGGAACTGCATGGAAAGAGGTGCTCGCCGGCACCTTCGACCTCGACGGCGAGCTGCCGGTCAACCCCGACGGCGGACTGAAGTCGTTCGGCCATCCGGTGGGCGCGTCCGGTCTGCGGATGCTCTACGAAGCCTGGCTCCAGTTGCGCGGTGACGCTCCGGACGACCGTCGGATCTCCACCTACGGCAAGAGAAAACTCGCCCTGACCCACAACCTCGGCGGTGACCCCGGCGAATTGGTCAGCTTTGTGGGCATCGTGGGCACGTCCTGACTTGGATGCCACACTTGTCACGTGATCGGCAGCATCACGACGGGGGATGGTTCGGGCGAGGTTGACCCGAACCGCGACCGTGTCTGCCTCGACATCGGCGATCGACCGGACTCCGTTCGTGCCGGCCGACTGTTCGTCGTCGAGCGCGTTCGTGCTGCGAGTGGGTCCGCCGAGCTGGCCGACGATGCAGCTCTAGCCTCCGCCGAGCTGCTCGCCAATGCGGTTCAGCACGGCCTGCCGCCAGTAGTGATCTGCGTGGCGGCCTCCGAAGACGCCGTCCGTGTCGAGGTGCAGGACTCGAGCCCGCGGCTGCCAATGAGGCTCACTCCCAGTACGACGAACATGACGGGCCGCGGGTTGGCGCTGGTCGAGGCGCTCTCCAGCAAGTGGGGGGTCGAACGACAGGTCAATGGCTCGAAAGTGGTGTGGTGCGAGCTGCGACCCGGCTCGGATTCGGAAGAAGCCGAGCCGAGCGAGCAGGACGTCGACGCTCTGTTGGCTTCGTGGCAGGACGACGACGTCACGGCCGAGGAGCGCTACACCGTCGTGCTCGGCGACGTATCGACTGCGTTGCTCCTGACCGCCAAGGCGCACATCGACAACCTGGTCCGCGAGTTCTCGCTGGCCTCCGCCGCCGGAGCGTCCGGCGCCGCGGCCATCCCCGCGCCGCTGGCCGAGCTGATCGAGACCGTCGTTCATGGGTTCTCCGACGCCCGGCTCGCCATCAAGCAGCAGGCGTTGGCCGCGACGCAACGCGGGGAGCCCCGGACCCGGCTCGCCTTGCATCTCCCGGTGAGCGCCGCCGTCGCCGGCGAGGCCTACCTTGCCGCGCTCGACGAGGCCGACGAATATGCCCGCGCCGCCCGGCTGCTCACCTTGGAGACGCCGGCGGAGCACAAGCTGTTCCGCCGCTGGTATGTCGAGTCGGTGGTGCACCAGCTGCGTGAGCTTGCCGCCGGTAACAAGCCCGAGCCGGTACGTGCATTCGAAGATCAGCTCATCGCCGAGATCCGCCGGTTGTCCGCCGCCGAGCGGGTGGGCAACAGAGCAGCGCGGTTGCAACGGACGACGGCTGCTCTTGCCCGTGCTCGGACACCTCAGGATGTTGCCGGCGTCGTCGTCTCCGAAGGTGTCACCGCCCTTGGCGCGTCGGGTGGTGCCTTGCTCGTGCCCGCCGACGACGGTGAGCACATCGCCGTGCCAGGTGTAGTCGGCTATGGCGAGGAGCTCGTCGGCGCGTTGAGAGCCGAGCGGATCGACGACCCGCTTCCAGCAGCCACTGCCCTGCGGACCGGCGAGGCCGTGTGGATCGAGACGCGCGAAGAAAGAGACGCGCACTATCCGGTGCTGGGTGCGTTCGAGTCGTCGTCGGTCGCCATGTGCGCCGTACCTCTGCTCGTTGGCGAGCGACTCCTCGGCTCACTGAGGTTCAGCTTCGCGAGCACCAAGCTCTTCGATGAAGATGAGCGCGCCTTTGTTCTCGCCCTGGCCGCACAGACCGCACAGACCTTGTTGCGTACGGAGCTCTACGAAAGTGAGCGGCAGGCGACCCTCGAGCTGCAGCGTGCGCTGCTGCCTCAGCTCGTCACCGGCGTACCCGGCTGGGATGTCGCGGCGTACTACAGCCCGGCGGGTGGTCAGGAAGCCGGCGGCGACTTCTACGACGTCATCCCGCTGCCGGATGGACGGCTGGCGGCGGTCGTCGGCGATGTCATGGGCCGCGGGCTCGAGGCTGCCGCGGCCATGGCCCAGATCCGCTCGACCATTCGCGCGTT
>JAICMI010000089.1 GCA_025929315.1 Frankiaceae bacterium | reverse complement strand
GCCTCCGCCGCCGACCTCGACCACCACCACGCCCGCGCCGAGGGCGGCACAACCATCCGCGTCAACCTCGGGCCCCTCGTCCGCCGCTGGCACCGCATCAAAACCTTCGGAAAATGGACCGTCCGCCAGGTCAACAGACGCTGGGAATGGACCAGCCCCACCGGCCGCAAATACACGACCGAACCCCACGACTACAGGCTCGGACCGTAGCTACAAGCCCAGCCGTGCCTTCTTGAGAGCCTCGATCCCCGCTGGATCGCCGGTGTACTCGACCTTCGCATCCGCCTTGCGGTTGAACGCAAGCAGCATCAGCTCGCTCGGTTTGCCATGCACCTCGACAACCGGGCCCTTGCCGAACTCGGCCGGCTCACCAACAGTCGGCACGAGTCGCACTCGCGCGCCCGCACGCCGGAACGACAACCGACCCTGCTGCTTCAACCTGCCGGCGATCTTGCGCTCGAACTCGTCCGGCAGCTCCCGGTCCGGCATGTTGTTGGGTCGACGTACATCTTCGGTGTGAATGAAGAACTCGACCGAGTTGATCGCCTCATCGATGTGCAGCACGCGGAGGATGGGCGCCGGTTCACGCAACTTGCGAAGCAGGCCTTCGTAACCCTGCGCCTCGAGCACGCTCTCCATGACCCGATCGGTGTAGCGCGAGACCGGTCCCAGCGGCAGCACGCCGAGCGCCGCATCGGGTCGACGTTCGCGCACATAGACGTGCGCCGCCATGTCCTTCGTCAGCCATCCATCGCACAACGTCGGCGCGTCGGGTCCGAGCTCCTCGAGAGCATCGACAAGTGCGGCTCGTTCGTGGGCAGCCCAGGCAGTCACCCGGGCAGGCTACGTGCGATCCGCGCTGTTGAGAGGAGGCATACGGTCGAGTCGTGTCGTCAGGGTCGATCACGACAGCTCCGGAGCACGTCCGGTTCTGCCTGAAGTGCGGCGGTTCGATGGTCACCAAGACCGTCAGCGGCATCGACCGGCGCGTCTGCGTCGCATGCCGGCGGATCCACTACAACGACCCCAAGATCGCGGTGGGAGTGGCCGTCTTCCGCGACGACGCGTTGCTGCTGGTACGACGACTCATGGAGCCCGGCCGCGGCAAGTGGGCGCTTCCCGGCGGATGGGTCGACGCCGGCCAGGACCCGCGGGACGCGGCCGCGCGGGAAGCGCTCGAGGAGGCCGGCATCGTCGTCGAGGTCGCAGGGATCGTCGATGCGGTCCTGACGGAGTCCGACGGTGCCATCTTCTTGCTGTTCGACGCGATCTGGGTCAGCGGCGAACCGGTCGCCGGGGACGACGCCGACGCAGCCGGGTTCTTCCGGCGCGACGACCTGCCGCCGATGGCGGGCTTCGCGAGCGACGCCTTGGCAATTGCCCGGTGGCCCGCGCCGGGCGCGCAATGACAGACTCCTCCCCCGTGACCCAGCCCCGGATCGCGGATGCCTTGGCCGGCCAGAAGGTCCTGCTGACCGGTGTGACCGGATTCGTCGGCGAAGCCTTGCTCGAGCGGATCCTGCACGACCTGCCCGACACGTCCGTCGTGGTCGTCGTCCGCCCTCGCGGTGGCGCTACCGCCGAGCAACGCGTCCAACACCTGTTGACCAAGCCGGCGTTCCAGCGACTCCGCACCCGCGACGGCGACGCCGCGGTCGACGGCCTCATCGGCACCAGGATCACCGTGCTCGAGGGCGACCTGCCGCACGTGCCCGAGCTGCCCGGCGATCTCGACCTCGTCGTCCACTGCGCCGGCGAGGTGTCCTTCGACCCGCCGATCGACGACGGGTTCGCCACCAACCTGCACGGGTCGCTGGCCCTGCTCGACGCCGTCCGGGCCAGCGGCAGCCGTCCGCACTACGTCCACGTCTCCACGGCCTACGTCGCCGGTCGACGCGAAGGTCACGTCGGCGAGGGACGGCTCGACCACCGGGTCGACTGGCGCGCCGAAGCGAACGCCGCCGAGCGGCTGCGTACCCAGGCAGAGGACGCGAGCCGGACACCGGACCAGCTGGCCGAGTTCCTGCGCGAGGCCGAACGTGAGCACGGCCGCAGCGGCAACCTCGCCGTCGCCGACGACGCGGAACGGCGCCGTCGGGAATGGGTCACCAAACGGCTCGTCGACGCCGGCCGCGAACGCGCACGCACACTCGGCTGGACCGACTGCTACACGTTCACCAAGGCGATGGCCGAGCGCGCTGTCGAAGAAGCCGCCGCGGACCTCGCGTTGACCGTCCTGCGTCCGAGCATCATCGAGAGCGCTCTCGAACAGCCCTACGCCGGCTGGATCGAAGGCTTCAAGATGGCCGAGCCGCTGATCCTCGCCTATGGGCGCGGCGAGCTTCCCGACTTCCCCGGCGTGCCCGACAGCACAATCGACATCATCCCGATCGACTACGTCGTCAACGCCACGCTTGCCGCCGCCGCCCAACCGCCACCGCCGGGCGAAACCGCGTACTTCACGGTGTGTTCCGGTGCGCGCAACCCACTGACGTTCCGCCGGCTCTACGAGCTGGTCCGCGCCTACTTCACCGAGAACCCTTTGGAACAGCGCGACCGCGGAGCGGTGCGTGTGCCGCAGTGGGACTGGCCCGGCGCCGACCGGGTCGAGCAGCTCCTCCGTATCGGGGAGCGAGCGCACAAGACCGCCGATCGGCTGGTCACCCATCTCCCGCGCTCGGGGCGCACCCGCGACTGGGCACAGTCACTCGACCGGCAGAAGCGGCGGCTCGAGTTCCTCCGTCGCTACTTCGACCTCTACCGCCCCTACGCCGAGGCCGAGCTGCACTTCTCCGACACCCACACGCTCGCCCTTCATCAGTCCTTGCATCCCGACGACGTCGCGACGTTCGGGTTCGACAGCGCCGACATCGACTGGACCCACTACATCGCGGGCGTGCACACGCCCGCCGTGACCTCGACACTGCGCGCGTTGACCGGGGGCGCGCGCCGTACGTCGACGAAGCGCACGATCGAAACGTCGGCCAACGGCAACGGTCGCACGATTGCGGTCTTCGACATGGACGGCACGCTGCTTCCCTCCAACGTCGTCGAGTCCTACTTGTGGCTGCGGCTGCCGGAGCTGTCCGGCGGCGCCCGCACGCGCGAGGTGGTCGACGTCGCGCGCGCGCTGCCCCGGTGGTTGCTCACCGAACGTCGCGACCGCGGCGCATTCCTGCGCTCTGTTTATCGACGGTACGAAGGCGCCGACTACGAGCAGCTGATGCGAATCGTCGACGAGCACGTCACCGACATCGTGCTCGGCCGGCTTTCGGCCGCGGCGACCCGCGCAATCCGCGAGCACCGGGCGGCCGGTCACCTCACCGTCCTCGTCACCGGTGCGGTCACGCCGTTGACCCGGCCGGTGGCGCCGCTGTTCGACGAGGTCGTCGCTGCCGAACTGGCCGTCGGCAACGACGGTCGGTGCACGGGCTTCCTGGCCACACCGCCACTCGTCGGCGAGTCGCGGGCAGCCTGGTTGCGTCACCGCGCCGCTCAGGAGGGTTGGGACCTGTCCGGGTCCTACGCCTATGCGGACTCCGCCAGCGACCTCCCCATGCTGCGCGCCGTCGGCAACGCGGTGGCCGTTGACCCGGACATCTCGTTGTCCCGCATCGCCCGCCGCCATCGCTGGCCCATCGAGGATTGGCACGCCGTGGTGTCCGCATGATCAACGCGCTCGAGGTCTACCGGTCGATGTCGCGTTACGTCGCGGCCAAGGCCGTCGGCGGTCGTTTCCCGGGCCTGCTCGCCGGTCCGATGACGCCGCTGCGTCTGGTTCATCGCGATGCACCGCAAGTGCGCCACGACGGGTGGGTGCGCGTCCGGCCGCGGCTGTCCGGTATTTGCGGGAGCGACCTCGCGACCCTGTCCGGCCACGCGTCGCTGTACCTCAGTGCCGTCGTGTCGATGCCGTTCGTGCCGGGTCACGAGGTCGTCGGCGAGACGCTCGACGATGCACCGGGCCTGCCGGCGGGCTCACGAGTGGTGCTCGACTCCGTGCTCGCGTGCGAGGCGCGCGGCCTCGAGCCGTGCGACGCCTGCCGAAGCGAACAACGCAACCGCTGCGACCGGGTGACCGTCGGCCACATCTCCCCCGGCCTGCAGATCGGCTACTGCGCCGACACCGGCGGCGGCTGGAGCGGCCAGTTCGTCGCCCACGTCTCGCAGCTGCACCCGGTGCCGGACTCACTGACCGACGAGCGCGCAGTGCTCGTCGAGCCGCTCGCCTGTGCCGTGCACGCCGCGCGCCGCGCCGCGGTGACCGACAGCGACAAGGTGCTCGTCGTCGGCGCAGGCGCGGTGGGCCTGTTCCTCACCCTTGCGTTGCGCGAGCTCACACCCGCCGCAGCCGTGACCGTGGTCGCCAAGCATCGGCGGCAAGCCGAGCTCGCCCGCCTTTTCGGCGCGACCGATGTGGTCAGCCCGAGTGAGGTCGTGGGCGGCGTACGACGAGCCACGCGCGCGCTGCGGCTCGAGCCTGAACGCGGACCGGCGTTCCTCCTCGGCGGCGTCGACGTCGCGATCGACGCGGTCGGTTCGCGCGCGTCCGTCGACACCGCGCTGCGAACGACGCGCGCGGGCGGTCGGGTGCTGCTCGCCGGGGTGCCGGGCGAGGGCATCGACCTGACACCGGCCTGGTTCCGCGAGCTCGAGGTGTCCGGCGCCTACGCCACCGCCGGCGACGCCTTCGAGGTGGCGATGTCGTTGGCAGAGCAAGCGCCACTCGAGGGATTGCTGGGCGTGACCTACCCGCTGGCTCGCTGGCGTGAGGCCCTTGATCACGCCGGTGATGCGGGTCGGCTCGGTACGGTCAAGGTGGCGTTCGACCTGAGGAGTGCTGCTTAGTGAGTCGGCCAGGATTCGTGCTCGACGTCGACGAGCGGACACCACCGCTGCTCGTGCACTCGGGCGAGTCGTTCCGACTCGAGGAGTTCCCGCTCGGCGCCCGAGTCGTCTACCCGCCCGAGTCGCTGCCCGGTGTCCCGGACGTCGATGAAGCCATCGAGCAGGCCCTGCTCAACCCGATCGACAGTGAGCCGTTGCCGTCACTTCTGCGCGCGGGGATGCGACTGACGATCGCCTTCGACGATCTCTCGCTGCCACTGCCGCCCATGCGCAAGCCGGACATCCGGCAGCGGATCATCGAGCACGTCCTCGAGTACGCCGCTGCAGCCGGCGTTGACGACGTCCAGCTCATCGCCGCCAACGCACTGCACCGTCGGATGACGCCGGACGAGCTCAAGGCGATCGTCGGCGAGCGGGTCTTCCGGTCCTTTTTCCCCGACAACCTCGTCAACTTCGACGCCGAGGACCGCGCCAACCTCGTGCATCTCGGAGTGACCGACAAAGACGAGGACGTCGAGATCTCGAAGCGGGCCGCCGAGTCCGACCTCCTGGTCTACGTCAACGTCAACCTTGTCGCGATGGACGGCGGCTGGAAGTCGACGGCCATCGGGTTGGCGTCGTACAACTCACTGCGCCATCACCACAACAGCCAGACGATGGTGCAGTCGCGGTCGTTCATGGACCACAAGCACTCACAGCTGCACTCCTCCGCCTGGCGGATGGGACGAGTCCTCGGCGAGCACGTCAACGTCTTCCAGATCGAGACGACGCTCAACAACGACGCGTTCCCCTCGCAGTACGGCTTCCTGACCAAGCGCGAGTGGGAGTGGTCGTTGCGCGACCAGGCGCTCTTCTTGGGCGCCAAGCGGGGCATCGACATCCTGCCGGGCAAGCAGCGACGCAAGCTGTTCCAGTCGATGGAAGCGCCCTACCAGGTCACGGGCGTCAGCGCCGGCGCCGTCGAGCCCGTCCATGACCAGACCCTCGCGCGCGTGCACCGCCAGCAGCTGGTCGAGGTCGACGGGCAGAGCGACGTCGTCGTGTTCGGGCTGCCTTATCTATGCCCGTACAACGTCAACAGCGTGATGAACCCCATCCTCGCCGCGTGTCTCGGGCTCGGTTACTTCTTCAACATGTACGTCGGTCAACCGCTGGTACGTAAGGGCGGTGCGGTGATCCTGCATCACCCCGTGCCATGGGAGTTCTCGACGCTGCACCACCCGTCCTACGTCGACTTCTTCGAAGAAGTGCTCTCGGTGTCGACTGACCCCAAGGTCATTGAGCAGAAGTTCGAGGAGCAATACGCAACTGACCCCTGGTACGTGCATCTCTACCGCACGTCCTACGCCTACCACGGCGTGCATCCGTTCTACATGTGGTACTGGTGCGCGCACGCGCTCGACCACGTCGGTGACGTCATCTGGGTCGGTGGTGACCGTCGCGCCGTCGCGCGCATGGGCATGCGATCCGCATCGACGTTTGCCGACGCGTTGGAGATGGCGAGCGACACCGTCGGACGCGCTCCGTCGATCACCTATATGCACTCACCGCCGCACGCCTTGGCGCACGTGAAATGACGTCGCTCGTCAAGGACGTCAAACAGCTGTCACGGGGCTGGCGCTGGACGCACCGGCCGCTGCCACCGAAGTCGGCCGAGCCGCACCATTCGTTCCCGCCGCCGAGTGAGTTCCCCACCGAGTGGGCGCGCAGCCGACCGGCACGCGCTGCCCGCGAGGTGATCCTGCGAGTCGGGCTGACACCGATCGTGCGTAACCAGACGACGTTGCGCGTCGAGGGGCTCGACATCTTCGACGACCTTGACGGTCCGGTCATCTTCATCGCCAACCATTCCTCCCACCTCGACACTGCGTTGCTGCTGACGACGCTGCCGATCGAGTGGCAACGCAAGGTCGCGGTCGGCGCGGCAGCGGACTACTTCTTCGACGCGTGGTGGCGCGCGGTTGGCTCGGCGCTCGCGTTCGCGACCTTCCCGATCGAGCGCGGCGGCGTCGGTTTGTCGGAAACACCGACCCGCTTGTTGAGCGAAGGCTGGTCTCTCGTCATGTTCCCGGAGGGCACGCGTTCGCCGGACGGGTGGACGCGGCGGTTCCGACTCGGCGCGGCCTATCTCGCCCACGCTGCCGGTGTGCCGGTGGTCCCGGTCGGGTTGGTGGGCTCGTACGCCGCCATGCCGCGCGGACGGGGTTGGCCGAAGCCGGGCCGACCCGAAGTACACGTCCGTTACGGGCGTCCGGTCACCGTACAGACCGACGAGGATGCGCGGTCGTTCGGCACACGCATCTCGGCAGCTTCAGCGACGCTTCTCGACGAGGACCGCAGCGACTGGTACGGCGCCCGGCGTCGCGCCGCGGCCGGGGAGACGCCCTCGCCCGCCGGACCCCAGGTCGCCGGCTGGCGCCGGGTCTGGGAGTCCACCGCGTCACCACGATCCGGAGCAGGACGCGCCAAGGCCTGGCGATGACCGACGCCGGCGCGGATGCAGCCGCAACCCGCCGATCCTTTGCCGTCGCCGCCTTCAACGGCGCCTGGGCTCTCATCGACAAGTCGGACCGAAGCGCCGACGACGACCGGCAGATGCTGACGCTCGCGTTTGCCTCGCGTTGGCACTGGAGCGAGGTCGGAACGCCGGAGAACAGGACGATCGCCGACTGGCAAGTCGCACATGCGGCCAGCCTGATCGGCGAAGCATCACTGGCAATCACCCATGCGCAGGCCGCCTATGACGCGGCACGCAGCGACGCCCTACCTGACTGGCTGCAGGCTTCGACGGCGGAAGGACTCGCCCGCGCACATGCCGCCGCGGGCGATCAGGCGTCGTACGAGGTCTATGCGGCCGAGGCGCGACAGCTCGTCGACCGGCTGGAGGATGAGGAAGACCGCGAGCTGATCCGTGGTCAGCTCGCGACCATCCCCGTTGCCTCGAGCTAGTCCTTAGTCCTTGCCACGTCCGGTCACCAGGTCACGCACGCGATCCACGAGGCCTGCCCCGGGGGCGAGCAGCGCGTTGAACGGCGGGTGGTCCGGTGCCATCGGATGCGGATGCGTCGGCACGATCTTCTTGAGCCCTTGCACCACAGTGCCGAGCTTCTCGAGCTCGTCCTTGCTGGTGGCTTGCCGGAGCTTGGGGAAGGCCTCGCCCTCCTCCTCGCGGATGTGCTCCTGAATCGCCGACTTCAGCTGGCCCATGAGTACGCCGAGCTGCGGGTCCTCGGCGTCCATCCCGTCCATCTGCTTCATCAGCTTTTCGGCTTGGGTGTGCTCGTCGATCTCGTGCTCGACGAGGTCCTTGCCACCGTCGACCTTCTTGGAGATGACCGGGTAGACGGCCTGCTCTTCCGCCTCGGAGTGACGGACCAGTTCGATGATGAGCTTGTCGGCGATGGCGCGCTTGTCCGCGGCGGTCGTCGCAGCCTCGAACTCGGCGAACATTTCCTCGACTTCGCGATGATCGTGCTCAAGCAATTCGATGACATCAGACATGTGATCAGCGTCCCCGCGACGCCGCGCAGCAAACGGCAGGGTTAAGTTGCCGCCATGGACAGCGCACGTGAGAACGCCGTACTGACCATGGTGCCCAAAGGCCTGTTCATCGGCGGCGAATGGCGGGACTCGAGCAGCAACACCACCTTCGGTGTCGAGGACCCTGCCACCCAGCAAAAGCTCACCGAGATCGCCGACGGCACACCCGTTGACGCGATGGCCGCTCTCGATGCGTGCGAGCGGGCGCAGTCCGACTGGGCCGCGACTCCACCCCGTGATCGAGGTGAGATCCTGCGGCGCACGTTCGAGCTGATGAACGCCAACGCCGACGACCTCGCCTTGCTGATGACATTGGAGATGGGCAAGCCGCTCGCGGAGTCCAAGGGCGAAGTCACTTACGCCGCCGAGTTCCTGCGTTGGTTCGCCGAGGAAGCCGTACGCATCGACGGACGCTGGTCGGTCAACCCCAACGGATCCGGCCGACTGCTGACGATGAAGCAGCCGGTCGGGCCCTGCCTGCTGATCACGCCGTGGAACTTCCCGATCGCCATGGGCACGCGCAAGATCGGGCCCGCCATAGCGGCGGGCTGCACCATGGTCGTCAAGCCGGCGCAGCAGACACCACTGTCGATGCTGATGCTCGCGCAGCTGTTGCACGAAGCCGGCCTGCCGGACGGCGTACTCAACGTCGTCACGTCCACGAAGGCGTCGGCCGTGACCGGCCCGTTGTTCGACGACGCGCGGTTGCGCAAGGTGTCGTTCACCGGGTCGACGCCGATCGGTCAGAAGCTGATGGAGCAGGCGTCGAAGCATCTGTTGCGCGTGTCCATGGAGCTCGGCGGCAACGCCCCTTACTTGGTGTTCGGCGACGCCGACCTCGAAGCAGCCGTCGATCAGGCGCTGATCGCCAAGATGCGCAACATGGGTGAGTCCTGCGTGGCAGCCAACCGCTTCCACGTGCACGAGTCGGTCGCGGAAGAGTTCTCGTCGCGGCTGGCCGAACGCATGGGTGAGATGAAGGTCGGCCGCGGCACCGAGGACGGCGTCCAGGTCGGCCCGCTCATCGACGACACCCAGCGAGGCATCGTCGCCGACCTCGTGGAGGATGCCGTCGGCAAAGGGGCAAAGGTGCTGACCGGCGGCGAGCGTGTCGGCGACCGCGGTTACTTCTACGCACCGACCGTTCTGTCCGGCATCGCCGATGACGCCAGCCTGCTGCGCGAGGAGATCTTCGGGCCGGTCGCGCCCGTGAAGACGTTCAGCAGCGATGACGAGGCCGTCGCGGCGGCCAACAACAGCGACTACGGCCTCGTCGCCTACGTGTTCACGTCGGACATCAAGCGCGCGATCCGTGTTACAGAAGGTCTCGAGGTCGGCATGGTCGGGCTGAACCGCGGCTTGGTGAGCAATCCCGCCGCAGAGTTCGGCGGGGTCAAGGAGTCGGGCTTCGGCCGCGAGGGCGGCCGCGAGGGCATCGAGGAGTACCTCTATACGAAGTACGTCGCCGTGGACGTCTGATGGCACGCATCAACCTGCCCGCGGGTGACGGCCTCGAGGTCACTCGTGCGCTGAAGCTGGCTCCGCACTTTGCCGACGTCGTCGCCGGCTACGAGAAGGCCGTCGGCCGCACCACACTCGACCGTCGCCTGCACGAGCTCGTGCGCTATCGCGTCGCCGAGCTCAACCAGTGCACGGTCTGCCTGGCCTTCCGCTGGGACTCGGGAGTGGACGAGGACGTCCACGCACAGGTAGCCCACTGGCAGACAAGCGATGAGTTCAGCCGAACAGAGCGCGCTGCGCTGTCGTTCACCGAACAGTTCTGCCGCGACTCCGCGGCCATCCCGGACTCGCTCATCAACGAGCTGGAGGAGCTGCTGCCGCCCGGACAGGTCGTCGAACTGACGCTCGTCGTCGGAAAGTACGTCGCGATGGGCCGCTTCATGCAGGTCCTCGGCCTGGACCAGAGCTGCGACCTATCCCCGGCCCGCTGACACCGTAGGTACTACGACCAAGGTCTGATTGCGGCTCGCACGCCGCGCCCGGGATAACTGCATCGCGGCAGTTCAGCCGCGGTAGCCCAGCGCGGAGGGGACATCAGACCATGCTCAAGAGGACGACCTTGACGTTGGCGGCGGCGCTCGCTGTCGCCACAAGCGTCGCCAGTCCGGCGATCGCCCAGGGCGGCGGAACCGGCGGCGGCGGAACCGGTGGCGGCGGCGGCGGAGGAGGCGGCGGCGGCGGCGGCGGCACGACGACCACCCTGCTGACGCCGGCCATCGCACCGGGCACCTTCGACGGGATCGGCGCGGGACCGGTCTACCTGCACGACTCCATCGGCCACGCGCAGGGCACGCGCTACGACCAGGGCGGCAAGGTCATCGACGTCGGCCGCCACCCGGAGGTCAACGGGATCCGTGCCGAGTACGGCAACAACAAGACCGAGACCTGGATCGGCCCGAGTGTCACGTCGGGCTCACCGCGCTGGCAGTTCGCCTCCGTCGGCCCGGCCGACCCCTACGAGGCCTACACGCCTTTGCAGGACGGCAGCGCCACCGGTCTCGGCTACAACGACGGACTGCTCATGCTCGTGAGCGAAGCCGGCTCAGCCGACACCCGACCGAACGCCCTGTTGCCGTTCCCGGCGCCGGCCGGCTCAGCTTCGACGGTTTCCGCGGACGTCGTGAACTTCTGGCAGTCGACCGCCATCGGGTTCACCAGCTCCGGCGCGACGAACGCCAACTTCGAGACCAGCGGTCAGGCCTGGCTCGAGGTGGACACCACGGCCTTCTTCCTGAACGGCGACAGCATCGCCCGCTGGACCTTCCACACCAACGGCCTCAGCGGGGCCACGCTCACCGGCACGTTCACACTCGACAGCTTCAACTTCAACCGTGTCGCCGTCAGCTACGACCCCGTCAACCATGTCGCGGCAGCCAGCATCAACGATCAGGTCGTCGCCTCGGTGCCCTACACCGCACAGACGATCAAGTACGCCGGCGTCGAGGGCACCCACTACGCCAACATCGACAACTTCAGCGTCTGGCGGGGCACGGTCACCGACCCGATGCCGGCCGCGATCGCGGCTCCGTAAGAACTCAGCGCAACAGCTCGGCCAGCTGACGGGCGTTTGTCTGGGCGTAGTTGCGATAGCAGTTGT
>JAICMI010000016.1 GCA_025929315.1 Frankiaceae bacterium | reverse complement strand
TGAGCCGGACCGGGTTCACGGTCGTCATCAGGACTCCTGTGCGGTGGTCGGGCCGACCAGGGCGAAGGCGCTCTGCCAGGTCCAGCCGTTGTTGGCGTTGAGGCTGATGTTGAGGAAGGCCATCTCCTCCAGGGAGCGAGCGAACCGCAGGCTGCCCGCGTCGACCGGACGGAACCCAAGGGACTCGACGAGCTGCCCCACGGTCGCCTTGGCGTCGGCGTCGTCGCCGGCCATGAACGCCTGCACCGGCTGCCCGCCCTCGATCGGGTCGGCGTAGCGGGAGGCGAAGACCGTGCCGAGCGCGGACACGACCCGTGCCTGCGGCACCTGCTTCTGCACCGACTCGGCCAGTGAGGTGTTGGCGGTGAAGAGGTCGCTGTAGTCCGGGGTGAGGGCGTTGGCGGCGTTGACGACGACCTTGCCCGTCAGGCTGTCGGCCAGCTCGCCGACGACGTCCGCGACCGCGCTGCCAGGTACGGCCAGGACAACGACGTCCGCGTCACCGACGGCCTCGGTGTTGCTGCCCGCGGGGGTCGCGCCGGTCTTGTCTGCGGTTTCCTGGGCGCTGGCCGGGTTGCCGGCTGACACGAAGACTTCGTGTCCCGCCTTGATGGCTGATGCAGCCAGTCCGCCGCCCACATTGCCCGCGCCGATGATTGCGATGCGCATGTCCCGCCTCCAGACTAGTTGATCCGTCAGATGTTGTTAACTCAGACTACTCCTTGTTTCTTCCCTGTCAGCGTCTGACTGGTAAGATGTCTTGCATGAGGACAGCCGCGACCGCGGACGACGCGCTCATCACGACCTTCGGGCGCCTCGTCGAGGTGCACGCCGCGCTCGGGCAGCAGCTGGGCCGCGCACTCGAGCAGCGCTGCGGCATCTCCCACAGCATGTTCGAGGTGCTGCTACGCATTTCCCGCGCCGACGCCGGACAGGTCAGCATGGGCGCGCTGGCCGAGCAGGTGGCACTGACCACCGGCGGCATCACGCGGCTGGTCGACCGGATGATCGCCGCCCGCCTCGTCCAGCGGGTGCCGTGCCCGACCGACCGGCGGGTCTACTTCGCCGCCCTCACCGACGCCGGACAGGCCAAGCTGGCGGAGGCCACGACCATCCACGCCGCAAACCTGCGCCAGGCATTCGACGGCTTCACTCAGAGCGACCTTCGGACGTTCGACCAGCTGCTCGACCGCCTTCGAGGCGCTCGACTGGGCTGAGCTTCGCGGCGAGGTCGGTGACGAACTGGTCGCGCACTCCCCACTCGCTCAGCAACCGCTCGGTGACATCGGCAAAGCACCTGCGGCGAGCGTTGCGAACCCTTCGCGACGTGCACTGCTACGCGTTCATGGCGGGGCGGCCTGCGTAGGGTTGCGCCGCCGGCAGCGGCCGGACATCTATGTCGTTGGCGGCGAGGTTGCGCGCCAGCAGCTCCAACGCCTCGGCTGTAGCGCGCCACGATCCCGCGCTGCTGGTGACGTCGGAGTCGTGTAACAACGCCACCCCGCCGTCCACGCGGCCACGCATCAATGTTGCGACGACAGTTTGTGCAGTCGCCGTCGGCGTCCAGTCTTTGGCCCATGTCGACCACAGCAGCGGGCGCAGTCCCAGGCGACGCGCCGCCAGCAGGCCGGCGGTGGACAGCACGCCATACGGAGGTCGCCACCACCGCACCTCGACGCTCGTCACGGCTTCGATGGTTTCTTTTGCCTGTTGCAGGTCGCGCCAGGTCGCGCGCGGTGTTCGCCCGAGCAGGTAACGGTGCTCCAGTCCGTGCACACCGACAGCGTGTCCGCGAGCTGCAACCTCTCGTGCCACGGTTGGGTATCGGCGCGCGGCTGATCCCAGCATGAAGAACGTGGCCGGCCAGCCGAGATCATCGAGACGATCCAGCACCGCCAAGGTGCCTTCAGGATGCGGTCCGTCGTCGAACGTGACCGCCAGCGTTCCTGCCGGCATCGGGGATGCCAGTTGCGGCGCGAGCCGCCGGACCGGCGGCAGCCACGTTGCCGCCGGCAACACGTGCAGCGCGGCCAAGCCACCAACAACGGTGGCTGCGCGACGACGCGCGGTTCCGTTGGCGCTGGTCATCGACGCCGGGCTCCCTTCAGAAGCTCGTACGACGAGGTGCCGTCTTGGGACACGGAGTATGCAGGTGGCGAGGGGTTGGTGGGCTTCGACTCGGCGCGATGGACCGCTTGGATGATGGGGGAAGTGTCCAGCACGGCGATCGCAAGGATGAGGACGACGGCAGCGCCGAGGGCAATCGTGACGTGCGCCGGCGAGGAGTCAAGGCGTTCACCGAACAGCATCACACCGATGACGATCGCCGTCGCGGGGCTGAGTGCGTCGGTGATCGGCATGCTCACGGCAAGCGGACCAGCTTGGAACGCCGACTGGATCAGCAGCAGGACGCTGATCGAGGAGACGGCCATCGCGTAGGTCTCCCAGGCACTGAACCCCGCGGTTGCGCCGTGCTCGAAGCGTGCGGCGGTGGCGGCCATCAGCGAGGACTCGACTCCCATGAGGACCGCAGCGGCGATGGCGTAACCGGCGGCGCGGCTTTTGCCATGTCCGGCGCGGCCGACCGCGACGGTCACGAGGACGAGCCCCGTAGCGGCGGCGAGAATCGGCGCCCAGGACGCTATGGGAACGAGGGGGTTTCCGGGTCGTGGGTGAGCCGCCGCGAGACCAACGGCCAGCGCGGCGGTGACAGCCGTGATGCACGCCCATTCACGCCGGTGCAGGGTGAGGTGGTGGCGGCGTACGGACATCGGCACGGCGAAGATCACCTCGGCAGTGAGCAAAGGCTGCACGACGGATAGCGGTGCGAACGACAGTGCCACTGCTTGCACGACGTACGAGGTTGCGGCGACAGCGATGCCGAGCAGCCAGGCCCGCTGTCGAGCGAGGTGAACGATCAGCCGCCAGGACAGCTGTTCGTCGGAGGGGCGCGCGGCGGCCATCTGTTGCTGCAAGACCGCAGCGACGGCGAACAGCCCGCCTGCGACAAGTGCGGCGACGATCCCGACAACGGTCATACGCCGACCTTGGCGGCAGCCGTCGCCGTTGCGGCTCGGCCCGTTGTGCTCGCACCGAGCGGCGCGACTTCTAGCGGTAGGGCCGAGACACGTCCTTCAGCGTCCCGTTGGTGCGGCTTGTCGCCGGGGTCATCAGCCGCGGCGACGCCCGACGCGACAGCCATACCGGCACCGGCAGCAGCAGCGCCACGAGGCCGAGTGAGGTGATGAACAGCGCCGGGACGTGTCCCTTGTCGATGGACAGGATCAGCCAACCGGTCAGAGCTGCGATCGACAGCAGCCAGTCGGCGACGAGCAGGGACCTGACGAAAAACTTCTGCACCAACTCTCCAACCGTCATCTGTCGTAGTCCGACATTGCCGTGATTGGGGTGGCGTAACCCTCGTCCCTGCCGACCAACACTGGCGGCTCAACGATCCCAGGGGGCGGTCTCGCCCATCTTGGCGTAGTACTTCGCGAGGTGTGACTTCACTCGGTCGATGTCGTCGCTGGGCAGGTCGACGCCGCCGCGGGAGCCCTGCATCACCGCACCGGCGGCCAACACCCCGCGCGGGACTGCGGTCAGCAAGCCGTCGATGACGTCGGCGATCAGCAGCTTGTACGCCGAGTAGTTGTCCTTGTTCTCGGCGTCGTACCAGACGTGCGCATCGCGGTACTTATGGTTCGGTCCGTCCTCGGCGCCGGCCCACTTGCGGACCCGCTCTTCGGCCGCGCTGCCGTCCCACTCGCGCTCTCGGTCGGCGAGCGGGAGGTCCTGAAAGCGGTGACAGCCATGCGTACTCCTTCGCGCCGTTGGATGTTCGTTCGCACAAAAAAATGATCCACGCGGTCGTAGCGATCCGATGGATCCGCTGCTAGTATCGTAACACGATAAATACTGGAGGTCGGTCATGGGGCCGTGGGCAAGCGCGATCATTGCGGTGGCGGCCGTGCTCGCGTTCTTTATCGCGGTGTTCGCGTTCCGCGGATTCATGGAGACGGTCGGGCGCATCGGGAACCGGTGTGAAGGTTGCGGCCGTGACGGCTCCTGGCCGCTGCCGCTAGCGCCTCATCTGTGCTGGCGGTGCCGGCACAGCGCTTCCGTGAGTGCGGCGTGGCCGCATCGGGCCGGTCGGCGCTAGCGGCTCGGGCTCGACGCGGACGGCGCGCGACGGCTTCCGGCCCACAGCAGGTTCGTGAGATATCCGCTGAGAGCGGCCCGGCTGATCGTCGGCTCGTCCAGCCAGCGTTCGGCTGCTGACCGGACGGCGCCCACGATGGCGAAGCCCCACGCCTCGGCGGCGCCCGTGTCGAGCTCGGCGTCGCGAAGCAGGTCGCCGATGAGACGGCTGGCGTGTTTGCTGATGACGGCGCTGTAGTCGCTGGCAGTGGCGGCGTTGGCCGGTCGCTGTAGGACGAAGCGGTAGACCTGCGGGTCGTCCTCGACGGCGCGCAGAAAGGTGTCGACAGCTGCGCCGATCATGTCGCGCGGGTCTCGTGTGCCGTCGAGGGCAGCGATCACGTCTGCGACGAGTCGCTCACCGACCTCCCTCCCCACGGCCAGGAACAGGTCGGCCTTGTCCTTGAAGTACCGGTAGAACACCGGCTTGGCGACGCGGGACACGGCGGCGACGTCGTCCATGTCGATGCCGGGGCCTCGCTCCCGCACGGCGCGGAGGACGGCGTCGATCAGCTCGCCGCGGCGGGCGACGCGATGCGCTTCCCAGCGTTCTCGGCGGCCGTCGCGGTGGACTTCCCCACCCGACGTTTGGGGTTCGCTCATGTCGGTACCATAATAGGTGAGAACCGGCGTAACAGATACTTGGGGAGATGGCGAGTTGGCTTCGACGACGCGACAGAGTCCGCAGGCCCCCGTGGGGCTGCTGCGCGGTCTGGTCAGTCGGATCACGACCCCGCTGCTGCCGGATGACTACCTGCATCTGCTCAACCCTCTGTGGAGCGCCCGCGAGCTGCGTGGGGTCGTCGTGAACGTGGTTCCGGAGACGGAGTCGGCCGCGACCCTGGTGATCAAGCCGGGCTGGGGCTGGTCCGCGCAGTATCGGGCCGGGCAGTACATCGGCATCGGCGTGCAGGTGGACGGCCGCTGGCATTGGCGGTCCTACTCCCTCACCTCGGTCCCCACCGAAGCGGACTCCACGATCAGCATCACCGTCAAGGCGACGCCGGAAGGGTTCCTGTCACAGCACCTGGTCGGTGGCCTGGTGCCGGGAACGGTGGTCCGGCTGGCCGCCCCTAAAGGCGACTTCGTCCTGCCTGACCCACCTCCGGAGAAGATCCTGTTCCTCACGGGGGGCGCAGGGCTGACACCGGTCATGGGCATGCTGCGAATGCTGCATCGCCGCGACATCATGACCGATGTTCACCTCGTCCACTCCGCACCGACCGAGCGCGATGTGTTGTTCCGCAAGGAGCTGCACGGTCTGGCCGACCGGCACCAGTCGCTGCGCTTGCACGAGCAGTTCACCGACACGATGGGGATGCTCGCGCTGGATCGGCTCGACGAGGTCGTCCCTGACTGGGTAGAGCGTGAGGCGTGGGTGTGCGGACCGCCGCCGATGCTCGACGCCGCCGAGCGGGTGTGGAAGGCGCAACATCTCACCGGCAAGCTGCACGTCGAACGGTTCTCCATCCAGCTCGACGGGGCCGGCGGTGAAGGCGGCACGGTCACCTTCGGCGCAGGTGGCCGCACTGCGGATGTCGACGGTGCGACAACCCTGCTCGAGGCAGGGGAGCAGGTCGGGGTGCAGATGCCGTTCGGGTGTCGGATGGGCATCTGCCAGTCCTGCGTCGTTCCCCTGGTCGCGGGCACCGTGCGCGACCTGCGCAACGGCACCGTCCACGTCGAGGGCGACCGGATCCAGACCTGTATCTCCGCGGCCGCCGGAGACTGCGTCCTCGGCGTCTGACTCGCCTCCTCGACGCGCACGACAACCTGGCTCACCATCACACCGAAACGGAGATCTTGCGTGGCTGTCACGGACATCAAGCAGTTTGCTCACCTCACCGACGCGGATGTCGAAGCGATCGGTCGTGAGCTCGACGAGATGCGGCGTGACTTGGAAGAGTCGCGCGGCGCCCGCGATGCGGCGTACATCAGGAACGCCATCAAGCTGCAGCGGGGGCTCGCTGTCGGCGGCCGCGCTGCTCTGTTCGCGAGCGCCTTCCCGCCGGCCTGGATCGCGGGTACGGCGATGCTCGGTCTCGCCAAGATCATCGAGAACATGGAGCTCGGGCACAACGTCATCCACGGGCAGTGGGACTGGATGAACGACCCGGAGGTGCACTCGAGCGCCTGGGAGTGGGACACGGCGTGCCCGAGCGAGCAGTGGAAACACAGCCACAACTTCGTCCACCACAAGTACACGAACGTCGTCGGCAAGGATGACGACGTGGGTTACGGAATCCTGCGCGTGACCCGCGACCAGAAGTGGCATCCGGTCTACCTCGCGCAGCCACTCACCAACGCGTTGCTGGCGACGTTCTTCCAGTACGGCGTGGCCCTTCACGACCTCAACATCAAAGAGATCCGGAGGGGCCGGAAGGACCCGCGCACGACTTGGCGCCAGCTCAAGCAGATCGGCCGCAAGGTCGGGCGGCAGATTGGCAAGGACTACGTGTTGTTCCCGCTGTTGAGCGGGCCGCAGTTCCTGTCGACGTTGACGGCGAACGCGACCGCCAACCTGATGCGCAACTTGTGGTCCTACACGGTCATCTTCTGCGGGCACTTCCCGGACGGCGCCGAGAAGTTCACGGTCGAGGAGTTCGAGAACGAGACTCCGCACGAGTGGTACCTGCGGCAGATGCTGGGCTCGGCCAACTTCCGTGCCGGTCCGGTCATGGCGTTCATGTCCGGAAACCTCTGCTACCAGATCGAGCACCACCTGTTCCCGGACCTCCCGAGCAACAGATACGCCGAGATGAGCCAGCGGATCCGCGCGCTGTGCGAGAAGTACGACCTGCCCTACACCACCGGCTCGTTCACCCATCAGTACATGCAAACGCTGCGAACATTGTGGAAGCTGTCGCTGCCTGACCGGTTCCTGACCGCGACGCCCGACGCCGCACCGGAAACCGCCTCCGAGCAGGGTGGCACAGTGCAGGCACTTCGCCGGCCGACCCAGCAGCACCGCCGGGCGGGCTGACGAGACAGGATTCAGCAGCGACGATCGAAGGAGACGACATGGGTCTGACCGGTTCATCGGCCGCCGATCGGCTGCGCGAGTTCCCCCTGTTCGCCGACTGCGACACGGCGGATCTGAAAAAGTTGACCCGTGAGAGCGCCGAGACGTCGGTGCCGGCCGGGTGGGCGCTCATCCAGGACGAGACCCCTGGGGATGCCTGCTACGTCATCCTGTCCGGGGAGGCCAAGGTCACCAAGGGCGGCGACTCGATCGCGACCCTGGGCACCGGTGACATCGTCGGCGAGGTGGCCTTGCTGACGACAGGACTCCGGACAGCAAGCGTCATCGCCGTGACACAGCTGTCGTTGCTGCACATCAAGAGCGACGCGTTCGCGCACTTGCTCGAGCAGCGGCCCGACTTGCGGGACAAGCTCAAGGCACGCCACAAGGGCAACTAGAGCGCGTGCCTTCTTGGGTGAACCACGCAGTCTTCTGGCACGTCTATCCGCTTGGCTTCGTAGGTGCTCCGGCCGTAGCGGCCGGCGACGGTCCATCGCCGCGGCTTCGCAGACTGGAACCGTGGCTGGACCACCTCATCGCGCTCGGCGCCAACGGCCTGCTCCTTGGTCCGATGTTCGCGTCCGAGACTCATGGTTACGACACCGTCGACCACTACCGGATCGACCCTCGGCTCGGCACGGACGCCGACTTCGATGCCCTCGTCGCGGCGGCCCGATCACGCGGCATCCGAGTAGTGCTAGACGGTGTGTTCAACCACGTCGCGCGATCGTTCCCAACCGTCGCCGATCTTGCTCGGCGACGACCCGACGGGTCGGCCGCGACATTCGAGGGGCATGACCACCTCGTCGCGCTCAACCACGACGATCCGCGCGTCGCGGACCACGTCACCAGCGTGATGGATCACTGGCTGTCCCGAGGGGTGGACGGATGGCGTCTCGACGCGGCGTACGCCGTCGTACCCGCGTTCTGGCGTGATGTGCTCGCGGCTGTTCGTCAGCGCCACTCGGACGCCTGGTTCCTGGCGGAGATGATCCACGGGGACTACGCCGGTTACGTCGGGGAGTCGACGGTGGACTCCGTCACGCAGTACGAGCTGTGGAAAGCGATCTGGAGCTCGCTCAACGATCGCAACTTCTTTGAGCTCGCACATGCACTGAACCGGCACGACGCTCTGCTCGACAGGTTCGTGCCTCAGACCTTCGTCGGCAACCACGACGTGACGAGGATTGCGACCCGCCTCGACGACCCAGCGACGCTGCCGCTTGCTCTCGCCCTGCTTTTCACGCTCCCCGGGGTTCCCAGCGTCTACGCCGGTGATGAGCGAGCACTCGCGGGCGTGAAAGAGGACCGGTCCGGTGGGGACGACGCCATCCGGCCCGCTTTCCCTGACGATCCGCAAGGCCTGTCGTCGATCGGCGCCGAGACGTTCGTGCTGCACCAGCAGCTCATCGGGCAGCGACGCCGGAATCCCTGGCTCGTCAACGCCCGTGTTCAGGTCCTCGAGGTCACCAACACCGGGATCACCTACACGGCACAGGCCGATGGCGACAAGGCGCTCACCGTCACGCTTGACATCGAGACGCCACAGCCGACGTGGTCCGTCCAGTAACTACCGAGGCGTGGCGGGCGCGACGTCTCCCTCGCGGAGATGCGCGTGGTCGCCGACGGCGAGGAGCGGATGGCTCCAGATCTCCTCGAGGTATCGCGGTGGCAACGCGTCGGCTTTGGCTCGCGCGACGACGAACGAGGATCCGGACACCAGGTAGGAGTACAAGTACTGGTGCCAGGCCTTGTTGCGCTCCCGCGGCACCTCTCGTCCGCCGGGCCCCGTGCGATGCAGTGAGTCGTAGGTGATGCCGGTCACGTCGACGGGCAGCGTGCAGTCCTCGCGCAGGTCACTGCTGAGGCGGTTCATCTCGACGAGCACTGTCGGTTCGTCGGACATCACACAGCCGGGCGGCGCTGCGGCCGCGAAGGCAGCGCGCGGAAGTGACCTTCCCTCGGGGATGGTGGCAATCCGGACGCCGCTCGCCAGGGCGACCACCAGGAACACCGCGAAAGCGCCGGTGGCGACCGCGCTGGGTCGCGGCACGCGCTGAACCATCCCGACTCCGATGGCGAACACGAGCGCGATCGGCGCCGCGCTCAGTGCTGCGTAGTGACGAAAGTACGGCGGGGAGAGCAGCAGCACCAACAAGGTCACGGAAAGCAGACCGAGGACCACGCGACCGGCGTGTTCGCGTACACAGACCACGGCGGCAGCGACGAGCAGCCCGATGACGAGCAGTGTGGCGACCGTAGCGAAAGCACCTCTGCCTGCACCGAGCTCGCGCACCTCGAAGATGCTCGTCAGCCGGGTGATTCCCTCCGTCGCCGCCGTCGGCCGTAGCAGCTGGTCTCGCACAACCATGTCGAACATCCGGCCGCGAGCAAGGATCGCGAACGGCAGCAGTACGACAGAGAGCGCGCCCGCGCCCGCAGCCGCAAGTCGCAGCGCGGACATCGGTCGTCGCTCGACCAGCTGCCAACCGACGAAGAATCCCCAGGTGGCGACGTACCAGATCTTCAGCGACACGGACAGTCCGAGCACTGCACCTGCCACGAGCTCGGCGGTCACCGTCGGCGGGTGCCTTCGCTTCAGGAGCAGCAGGAGTGCAACCAGGACGGCGGTGGTGCCGAGTGGCTCGAGGATCGTGGACTGCTCGGAGTAGACGGCCGGATACCAGCATGAGTAGAGAACACCGGCAGCGATCGCGGTTCGCAGGTTCCAACGGCGAGCGAGCAAGACGATGAGCACCGCGTTCGCCGCACCGACTGCCATGAAGAACAGACGGCCCACCGCCATCCCGGTGCCATCCGTAGTGAGCCGACCGATCGCCGCGAACGGCGTGAGAATCAACGTCAGACCGGGGGGATGCAGAAGGACGAAGTCGCGATACGGCACGCGACCGAACGTCAACGCGTCCGCGGCTGCGTAGTAGACGCCGTCGTCGTACCGACCATAGGAATGCAGCCCGCCGCCGATGAGGAGCGGCACCAGCCGAACGGCGAACGCAAGGGCGGCGACGCCCGCGCACAGCAGCACCGACGACGAGCGCCAGCACGCGCCGTCGTGCTCAGTCTCGATGCCAGTGCTCACCGGCGAGAGGTCCTCTTGCGTTGTGCCCGGCACCACCTGCTACAACCTGTAGTAGTTACCTGAACGGAGTCTGAATCCAGGTCTGCTACAACGCAGTACGGGCCTCGGCGCATCGACGTCGCGGCAGAAGGGGCGCGGTATGTCCAAACAGCCCGATCGTCGGGCCGCCGGTGCGCTGGAGGCTGAGATCCTCGGCGCGCTCTGGGCGGCCGGGCGTCCGGTGACGCCTGCGGATGTGCGGTCCGAACTCGCCGCTGACCTTGCCTATACGACGGTCACCACGATCCTCGTTCGCCTCGTCGACAAGGGCGTGGTCACCCGACGGCGGCAGGGACGGACCTACGTCTACGAGCCGTCGTTCGACCAGGCCGACCTCGCCGCGGCCCGTATGCACGACGTCCTCGGAACCGGCCAGGACCGTGCGGCGGTGCTGTCCCGGTTTGTCGGTCAGCTGTCCGCGGCCGACAAGTTGGCACTGAGCGCTGCCCTGCTGCGCCGCAACAGGCGTCGGGACGGCTGATGCTCTCGGCTGCGGTCACCGCGCTCCTCTTCGCCGCGCTGTTCGGCGTCGCGGCACCGGCGGTCGCGACTCGCGTGGCGCCGCGGGCAGGTGCGTGGCTGCTCACCGTCGGCGGCGCGGTGGCCGGCGCATGCGCGCTCTGTGTCCTCGCGTTGCTCGCCCTGCCGGTGGCCGGGCGATCCCCGGAGATCGCCGAGACAGGTCACTGGTCTGTGCGCGTCTTTGCCCAGCACGACCGGCTTTCGCTCGGTCTCGCCTGGACCGCGCTTGCGATCCTGGCATTCCTCGTCGGCAGGGGCGGCCTGGTGCTCGTTCGCATTGCCGTTGCCCTGCGGCGCAGCTTCCGGCTGTCGCGCGAGCTTGGTCGGATGGCAGGCGCGCTGGTCGTGCTCCCCGACGCCGAGCCGGATGCGTACGCAGTGCCGGGCCGGCCCGGCCGTGTGGTCGTGACGCGCGGCCTGCTTCGCGCAGTTTCGCCGCAGTCGCGGCAGCTGGTGCTCGCTCACGAGCAGGCGCACCTCGATGGCGGTCACCACTGGCATCTTGCGGTGACTGCTCTCGCGGCGGCCGTGAACCCGACGCTCAGTCGGATCCGCGGTGTGCAGGAGCTGTGCGTTGAACGTTGGGCCGACGAGATCGCTGCCGGTTTCGTCGGGCGCTCTGTCGCCGCTGCCGCTCTGCCCGGTGTGGTGGCGCTCATCCGTTCCCCGGCCCGGCGACCTGCAGCCGCGGTCGCGGTGACAGGCTCGGCGACGGGCCTCCGTGCTGCCGCCCTGGCCGCGGCGCCACTTCGGGTCCGGCCGTCACTGCTGCTCGTCGCAGCCATCTGTGCCGGCTGTGCACTTGTGGCAACAGTCGTCTGTATCGGTGACATGACCCGGGTCATCGACTTGGCCCTCGATGCGGCGCGGGGTACGCACAGGTGAACGAACGCGCTCCCGTTGTCGTGCTGCCGACGTACAACGAGGCGGAGAACGTGCCCGTCATCGTGCCCGCGATCCTTGCCGCGGACTGCCGCCCCGACGTCCTCGTCGTCGACGACAACTCCCCAGATGGCACGGGCGACGTCGTGCGGCGGCTGCAGTCGGCGACCGACCGTGTCCAACTGTTGGAACGACGTACGAAGGAGGGACTCGGACCGGCCTACCTCGACGGGTTCGCACGTGCGCTCGAGCTCGGCTATGACGTCGTCGCGCAGATGGACGCCGACGGCTCACACGATCCGCGCGATCTCTCGACTCTCGTCCGGGCGCTGGGCGAGGCCGATCTCGTGATCGGTTCCCGCTACGTCGACAACGGCCGGATCGTCGGCTGGACCCGTGGCCGGCGACTCCTGTCGCGTGGCGGCAACGTCTATGCGTCGTCGCTGCTTCGTGTCGGCGTCCACGACCTGACCGGCGGATTCAAGGCATGGCGCGCCGAGCTGCTGCGCAAAGTGCTGGACCGGGACGTCGGCACGCGCGGCTACGGATTTCAGATCGAGACGACCGTGATCGCCGCAAGTCTGGGCGCCCGCATCGTCGAGGTGCCGATTACCTTTCGGGACCGCACACTCGGTACGTCGAAGATGTCCGCGCGGGTGGCGTCCGAGGCACTTGTCGCCGTACCGCGCCTCCGCCGCATGCGTGGGAGGAGCCGACCGTGACGGCCGCAGCGTTCACGCCGAGCCACTATGCCGAGCGGACTCCTGATCGGGCGGCGATCGTCATGGGCTCGTCCGGCGAGACCTGTTCATTTGCCGAGCTGGAGTCCGCGTCGCGCCGACTGGCCGGCGCACTTCGGGCGCGTGGGCTGGCCGAGGGCAGCCATCTCGCGGTCATGATGGAGAACAACCGCGCCTTCCTCGAGGTTGCTTGGGCGGCGCAGAGGTCGGGGCTCTACTACACCGCGATCAACAGCCACCTGCGGCCGGCCGAGGTGCAGTACGTCCAGGACGACTGCGGTGCCGACGCGATCGTGACCTCACCCGCCATGGCGGCTGTCGTCGGCGAGCTGGACTTGTCGCGGATGTCTACGCGCCTCGCCGTCGGCGGTCGGCTGGCCGGATTCGAGCAGTACGAGGAGCTGCTCGGCACGTATGAACCTCTCTCCTTCGAGGACGAGCGTGAAGGCCGGGAGATGCTCTACTCCTCGGGCACCACGGGCCAGCCGAAGGGCGTGCGCAAACCGTTGCCTGGCACGGCGCTCGGTGACCCGTCCGCACCACCGGTGCAGGTCGCGCAGGGCGTCGCGGCCCTCGGCGCGGGGCCCGACGCCGTCTATCTCTCTCCCGCGCCTCTGTACCACGCGGCACCACTCGTCTACTCGATGTCGATGCAACGCGTCGGTGCAACGGTCGTCGTCATGGAACGGTTCGAGCCTGAGCAATGCCTCGAGCTGATCGAACGCCATCGGGTCACGCATGCGCAGTTCGTTCCGACCATGTTCACCCGCCTGCTCCAGCTGCCGGCCGACGTGCGCGCGCGTTATGACCTGTCGAGCCTGGTGTTCGCGGTGCATGCAGGCGCGCCATGCCCCATCGAGATCAAACGGAGAATGCTCGATTGGTGGGGACCGATCATTTACGAGTACTACTCCGGCACCGAAGGCATCGGCAGCACTTTCATCAGTCCGCAGGAATGGCTGTCCCACCCGGGCTCGGTCGGCCGGCCGGCGCAGGAATGCCACATCGTCGGTGCCGACGGCGATGACGTCGCACCCGGTGAAACCGGTCTCGTCTACTTCCACGGTGGCATGGAGTTCGAGTATCACAACGACGCCGAGAAGACGGCGTCGGTCACGAACGACAGGGGCTGGCGCACACTCGGTGACATCGGCCATCTCGACGACGATGGCTACCTCTACCTCACCGACCGGCAGGCCCACATGGTCATCTCGGGTGGCGTGAACATCTACCCGCAGGAGTCGGAGAACGTGCTGTGCGGTCACCGCGCCGTCGCGGATGTCGCAGTCATCGGCGTGCCCGACCCTGAGATGGGCGAGGCTGTGAAGGCCGTCGTACAGCTGGTGGACGACGCCCTCGCATCCGACGAGCTCGCCGCGGAGCTCCTCGCTTACTGTCGGGCGGCGCTGGCGAGCTACAAGTGCCCCCGCAGTGTCGAGTTCGTGGACGCGCTGCCCCGCGACGACAACGGCAAGCTCTACAAGCGGCAGCTACGAGAGAAGTACTGGCACGGTCACGACTCTCTCGTCGTGTGAGTCTCAGCCCATCACTGTCCCGCTGGAGTCGGCGTTGACTGGCCGCTTTCGTGAGAACGCGCCCAGGTCGATGGTCAGCTCCGTGTGTTCGCCGAGGTAGGCAACAGGCTCCGCATCGTGGTCGTGCCCGTTTTCGACTGCGTCGATGATCGCCGCCATGAAGCGTCCGGCGACAGGTGCGTTCTTGAACTGGTTGCCACTGGTTCCGATCGCGATATAGAAGCCGTCGAGCTCGGTCCGGTCATAGATCGGCGTCCAGTCGCTGGCGACGTCGTACACGCCCGCAACTCCGCGTGGCGTGGCGGGAACACCGAGGCCGGGAAGTCGCCGAGCGGCGCGCGTCACCTGCGCGTCGAAGAGCGCGGCTGTGGGCTTGGGGCTCGCGTCGTCAGGGTCGTCGACCCACTGCAGGGGATCGCACTCCGGCTCGGTGCCGCCGACGAGGAAGCCGTCGCCGGGCGCCGCGCGCATGTAGGTGCCGAGATCCACGTCAGCGATGACCGGACCGAGGTCGCTTCCCCGGTTGAACCCGGACGGGGCCGTGACGTGGTGCACCTCTTGGCGCATCGGGCGAACCCCGACAGTGAAGTCGGCACCGACACCCGCCAGGCGGTTCAGAGCACCCGACCAGGGGCCAGCCACGTTGACAACGACGGGCGCATCGATGCGTTCGCCGTCGGTGAGGGTGACGCCTGACGTGCGGTCGCCTTGCTGCCGGACGGCCTGTACCTGCCGTTTGAACAGGAAGGTGGCACCGTGCCGGCGTGCGGCGTCGGCCAGGTTGACGGCGGCCAGTTGCGGATCGTCGACGAATCCCGCGTCGGGTGACCACACCGCCCCCAGCCGGCCCCATGCGTCCGTCCAGAAGCCACCCTCGTCGATGCGATTCGGCGGCCAGTACCTGCCGACGTCGATGCCGGGTACCCGCTGCGCGAGTGTGTCCGGATCCCACACTTCGTACGGGATTCCCGCCCGGTCGAACAGCGGGAGGAATCGATCCTTGGGTGCGACGTCGACGTCGAGAAACACCATGCCCGTGCGATGGAACTTGGCGAGGGCCGCGCCATGAGCGCCGAGATGATCGGGCCATTTCTCCCAGCAGTGCTTCGCTTCCCAGGACGCGGCGACGCCCGGGAACGTGGAGTAGTTGAACCGCACGACGGCGCTCGATGCGCTCGTCGACCCCTGCCCGGGGCCGCTGAGCTTGTCGACGACAACGACCGAGCGTCCACGACGAGCAAGCTCCAGGGCCGTCGAACAACCGATGACGCCGCCGCCTACGACGACGACGTCCGCGGAGCTGGTCATGCCGTAAGCATGCTCTCTACGAGACGGTGACGTGCCCCTTCATCCCGGCAGACGAGTGGAACGTGCAGACGAACTCGTAAGTGCCGGGACGAGGGAAGGTGACGGTGATGCTCGTCTCATGCTGGCCCGGGTTGGCGCTCACCGTCGAGGACGTCGTGTGCAGGGCCGGGAACGAGATGTTGTGCGGGTAGGACCCGCTGTCCGTGAGCGTGATGCGGAACGTGCCGACATGTGCGCGAATCTCTGCGGGTTCGAACCGGAAGTTGTCGCCCGCTTGGATGGTCACGTGGTGAGCCGCTGTCGCTGACGAGACCCGGCCGGATCCGGCCGCTCCTCCACATGCCGCCAGAAGCGGTACGACGGAGAAGAGCGAGAGCGATCGGATCCGGCGGGTCATCGAACTAGCTCAGCTTCTTCTGCGCGGCAATCGCCTTGGCGAGGACCGCGGCCGTGCCGGCCATGTGCGACTCGGCCATGGAGATCTTGTCCGCCGCGGTGGGCGACTTGCTGACGATCGCCTGGATGGCGGCTTCGAGCGTGGTGATGTGGCCTTGCAGGTCCTGCGCGACCGCGGTCGCGGGCAGGCCTGTCGCAGTGCCCAGGAAGTCCGCGAAGTCCTTCTTGTAGTTGGCGAGCTTCGCCTGCGCCGACGCCACGAGCTTCTGGTCATTGGTCGCCAGGCCCTTGGTGTAGTTGACGAAGAACCCGATGTGGGCTCGCCACATCTTCAGGAACGCGGTGCGTGCATCAGTGCCGTAAACGGAGCCGATCGCGTCGCCGAGGTCGACTGTGTTCTTGTCCAGTGCACTGATGGCCCCGCTGGTTTGCGGTGACGTGAGGCTGGTCGCCACGGCGGTCTGGACAACGGCACCCACCTGCGCCACGTGCTGGATGAACAACCCGGTCAACGCGGCCCGCAGACTCGAGGCGTCGCCGGCGGGGTTACCGGCCAGGCTCTTCTCCTTCGCGATGCCCCCTGCGAGGGCAGCCGCGGTGCCGTCCATGTGCTCGGCCGCCATCTGGAGCTTGGCTGCGGCGTCTGCCTTCTTGGCGACGATCGACTGGATGGCAGCCTCGAGGGTCTGGATGTGGCCCTGGAGCTCGGTGGCGATGGCGCTGGACGGGATCTTCGTCGCGCGGCCCAGGAACTTCGAGAAGTCCTGCTTGTAGTTCGCGAGCTTCGCCTGAGCGTCGGACACCATCTGCTTGTCGTTGGTGGCCAGGCCCTTGGTGTATTCGACGAAGAAACCGATGTGTGCGCGCCACATCTTGATGAACGCCTTACGCGCCGCGGCGCCGTAGACGCTGCCCACGGCGTCCCCGAGAGCGACCGTGTTGGCATCCAACGCCTTGAGGGACGCGGCTGTGTTGGCTGAGCCGATACCGGTGGCCACAGCGGTCTGCACCGTGAACCCGGTCAGGTTGACGTGCTCACGGAACAGCTGGTCGAGCCCCGCGCGCAAGGTCGCCGCAGCAGTCGCGGTCGCGTCGGTCGTCGTACTGGTCGTCGTGCTGGTCGGCGCTGCCGACATCGAATGTTGTTCCTGAGCCGTTTTGCTGCCGCCCGAGGAGGAGCCACCGCAAGCGGTCACCGAGATCGCCAAGACGGCGAGGCCGGCAGCAGCTTTGACGGCTGCGTTCGCTGCCTTCATCAAAGTCCCTTCCCTTGTTTGGAGTCATAGGGAAGTTCGGGGCAGCAGCGCTTCCGGATCTACATTTGACCAATAAATTCGGGAACTTTTGGACCGGCGACCAGGCCGGCGAGTGCGACCACGATCGCTTCACTCGAGATCGAGATGATGCCGGCGGTCTCACCCCAGTTGCCGACGTCGTCGCTGAGCAGAGGAAACGCGACGAGCCGCGTCAGGCAGTAGGTCGCAATGGCGGCCGCACACAGCAGGCCCGCGAGGAGGAACGGTGCCGACGCTGTGCCGCGCAGTGCGACGACCAGGGCCAGTGCCGCTGCCACCACCGTGAAGGCGATGAACAGCACCCCCATGTAGGGCGCCTCGTGCAGGTGCTCGGGAATGACAGGAACATGTGCTCCGGCCGCAACGAGCAGGGCGGCCACCGTCGGCCAGCGCAGGTTCGTCGCCGATATGTGTTGTCTCATGTCAGAGCATTCGCGCGGGCAGGCCGGCCGGATCTTCACCCTTAGGACGTGATGCCCCACTGCCCGTGCCACGTCTCGCCTGGCTCGAGCACCTGCAGGTCGGTGCCGGACGCCAACGCGTTGGGAGGAGCGGTCATGGGCTCGACGCCCAGCCCTCGCCGCCGTCGCGCCTTGTCCGGTAAGGCGTCGCCCGTGAAGATCTCGACGTAGTCGTAGCTCCCGTCGACCCAGAGCGCGACACGGGCACCTTCGTTCGGATGTTCGAGCCGAACGTAGAACCGGCCGTCCGGATCGCGATTCAAGTCGGTGAACGTGTAGTCGATCTCGGTGTCGCCGATCGGTCGCGGACTGCGGAAGTCGTACGGCGTTCCTTCGACGCCTTGGGTGCCCGTCGGAATCTGCTGGTCGCCGGTCGGTAGCCAGGATGTGGCAGGAATGTGAAGCATTGCTCCGTCGATCGTCGGCGTACCAGCAGTGAGGTAAGGATGGGCACCGGCTGCGACGGGCGCCGGTGAGGTGCCGCCATTGCGGATGCGCTGTTCCACGACGAGGCCGTCGTCCGTGAGCGAGTAGCGAACCGCGACCTCCAGCGGCCACGGATAACCGGTCTGCGGCCACGAGGTGCAGGTCAACGTGACGTGGTCGTCGCCGCGGTCAGCGACATCCCAGCCGATCCACCTGACCAGACCGTGGATGGCGTTGTGTTGTTCCGGCTCGGTCAGGTTCAGCTGGAACTGCTTGCCTTGCCACGACCACTGACCGTCGCGGACGCGGTTGGGCCACGGGATCAGCGTCTGGCCTCTCGCCCCGTCAGCCATGGCGTCGACGTCGTAGCCGTCGAAGACCTCGCGGCCGGCGACGGCGTAGCGACGGATGCCCGCTCCGACGCTGACGACCACGGCGGACTGGTCACCACGATGCAGCTCGATCTGTGTACCGGACGGTGCAAGGCTCACGTGAATTCCCTCAACAGTGGTGTCGTACGACGATAGACGGCATCCTGAGCCGTTCTCCTCAGCGGATCGGCAGCAAACAGATCGAGGTTTTTTCTGGCGACGTCGTTGGAATCATGAATGTATGGATGACGGGGGCCGCGACCGGTTCATGACGCTGCTGGGCATTTATGACCTGCACCGGGCTCCGATCGAGCGGCTGGGGGACGCGGTCCGTCTTCAGCACTCCCCAGCGGTGGCGGCTCGGAAGCAAGAATGCGAAGAGCAGTGGCTCGCTGAGCTGGAGGCTCTCCAACTCCCCGCGGACATCGACGTCTCGGATCCGCTGGACGCGATGCGCGCACTTGCGGCGCGTGACCGCCTCCCGCGCATCTACAAGTGGCTGGCCCGCGAGGCCAGCTGGGAGCAGGTCGTTCACTTTCTCGCTCTCGAGGGCGGGCCTGACGCCGACTTCGACGACCTCGTCGCGGCCTGCCAGGTCGGCCTCGGCGGCGCCGCAAAGATGGAGCTGGCGACCAACTACTGGGACGAGATGGGCAATGGCGACCCGGCCGCCGTGCACACGGTCCTGCACGAGCGGTTGGTCGAGGCGGTTGGCCTACCGACCATTCCGTTGGCCGAGCAGCCGACATCAGCCCTTGCGCGCGCCGCCTTCTGCGGGCTGCTGGCCACCAACAGGTGGCTGCAGCCCGAGATGCTCGGTGCGCTTGGTCTCATCGAGCTGCAAGCCGGGCCGCGGTGCCGGTTGGTGCTGCACGCGCTCGAACGGTGTGGCGCGCCGCCCGACGCGATGCCCTTCTATGAGGTCCACGCCGACGTCGATCCTCGACATGGCAAGGACTGGCTGGAGAAGGCCATCGCACCGACGATCGAGCGGCTGCCCGAGTGGGGGCCGCGCATCGTCCGTGGCGCGCTGTGGCGATCGGCAGTCAACGCGGAGTTCCTCGCGGACGTGAGCGATCTGCTCATCGCGCCGAAGCCGGGCCGATCAGCAGCGGCCTAGATACGCTCACCATGTGAGCAGCGGCCACGGCCATCAGCACTTGGGCCGTGGCGACAGTGCCCGACGCCTGCAGATCTCACTGACGCTGATCCTCGCTTTTGTCATCGTCGAGCTCGTTGTTGCGTTGCTTGCGCACTCGCTGGCCTTGCTCGCCGACGCGGGCCACATGCTGACGGATGCTGCGGCCCTTGCCACCGCGCTGGGGGCGATCCAGCTCGCGGCACGGCCGACGACGGGGACGTGGAGCTTCGGGCTCAAGCGGGCCGAGATCCTGTCCGCGGCCGTCAACGGCGTGACGTTGGTTGCGGTCGCGGGCATCGTGACGGTCGAAGCAGTACGACGCCTCATCCACCCGCACGCGGTCAGTGGTGCAGCCGTCCTCGTCGTCGCCTTGGTGGGAGTCGTCGTGAACGTGCTCGCCAGCTGGGTGCTCTCGCGCGGCGACCGGTCGAGTCTCAACGTCGAGGCTGCGTTCCAGCACATCCTCACAGACGCTGCCGGCTTCGTCGCGACCGCGATCGCCGGTCTCGTCATCCTGACGACCGGCTTCCGGCGTGCCGACGCCATTGCCTCGCTGCTCGTTGTGGTGCTGATGATCCGCGCGGCCTGGATCTTGCTGAAGGCGTCCGGACGCGTGCTGCTCGAAGGCACTCCGGAGGGCATCGACCTCGCGCAGGTCCGGCTCCGGCTGCTCGCGGCGGACTCCCACGTCGTCGACGTTCACGACCTGCACGCCTGGGTGCTCACTTCGGACCATCCGGCCATGAGCGCACACGTCGTGCTCGACGACTCGTGCTTCTCGGACGGCCATGCGCCGCGAGTCCTCGACGCCTTGCAAGAGGCCATGCGTGCGGACTTCGACATGGACCACTCCACGCTGCAGCTCGAGATGGCGGAGCACTCCACCCACGAGGTTGGCACGCACTAGCTCTCGCCGTTCACAGCAATCGCACAGGCAGGGTTCAGCAGCGCTGCAGGCGCACCAGGAAGAAATGGTGCATGGCATCCACCGTCCTCGCGGTCATCGTCGGCGGCGCGGTCGCAGTCATGGGGCTGTGGTGGCACAACACGCCCGCGATCCACGGCTATGGCGACTGGCTCACCAACGCGGGCCGGATCACCGGCCTCCTCGCCGGCTACGGCGTCGTGGTGCTGGTCGCCCTGATGGCCCGGCTGCCACCGCTGGAACGCGGCGTCGGCGCCGACCGCCTTGCTCGCTGGCACGCGCGCGGTGGCCGCTACGTCGCCAGCCTCGTCGTCGCGCACGGTCTGCTCATTACGTGGGGCTACGCGGTCACCGCGCATGCCAACGTCGTGAGCCAGAGCAAGACCTTGCTCACCAGCTACCCGAACGTGCTGATGGCGTCAGTCGCGGGCCTGATGCTCGTCGGAGTCGGCGTTGTCTCGATGCGTGCTGCTCGTCGACGGATGCGCTACGAGACCTGGTACTTCCTGCACTTCTACACATACCTCGCAGTCGCTCTCGCCTTCAGCCACCAGTTCGCGACCGGTGCCGAGTTCATGAACAACGCCGCCGCACGCGCCGGTTGGGGCGGCATGTATGCCGTCGTCGCGGCGGCCATCCTCTGGTGGCGCCTCGTCGTACCCGTGCGCAGCGCGTGGCGGCAGCAGCTTCGGGTGGAGTCCGTCCGCCGGGAGAGCGACGACGTTGTCTCGTTGATCATCACCGGTCCGCGGGTGCAGGAGCTCGCTACCGAACCGGGCCAGTTCTTCCGGTGGCGCTTTCTCACGCGAGACATGTGGTGGGCATCGAACCCCTACTCACTGTCGGCCCCTCCACAACCCGACCGGCTGCGCATCACCGTGAAGACACTCGGTGATCACAGCGCCAAGCTCGCTGCACTGCGTCCCGGCACCCGGGTCATCGCCGAGGGCCCTTATGGCGCGCTCACCGCTTCCCGTCGTAGCAACCGCAAGGTCTTGCTGATCGCAGGCGGTGTCGGCGTCACGCCGCTGCGTGCGTTGTTCCAGTCGCTGCCGGCCAGGGACGGCGACCTGACCTTCCTGTACCGCGCCGGCCGCGACGACGAGGTCATCTTCCGCGACGAGCTGCGCGCCATCGCCGATCGGCGGAAGGCACGACTGCACATCGTCACCGGACATCGTGCGCAGCTCGGCCATGACCCGCTGTCATCCGCGAGCCTTACCCGCAACATTCCGGACCTGGACAGGCACGACGTCTACATCTGCGGGCCGGCCGGCATGACGGGCGGCGTGACGCAGGCGTTGCGCTGCGCCGGCGTGCCCGGCCGGCGAATCCATCGCGAATCCTTCGAGTTCTGAGAGCAGGCATAGTCATGAAGCGCGTTGCTTTGGCGACCGTGAGCACCGTCGCCGCCCTGGTGCTGATGCTGTCCTACAAGACGCACAGCCCGTCGGCCGTTGCTACTCCGCCGGCCGCCGTAAGCACGACAACCCACACGACCCACGCGACCCACCCGACCCCGAACAAGTCGGCAGCGTCGAAGAGCAAGACCTACGCGGGCAGCGCGGCCAGCACTCGTTACGGCCCGGTGCAGGTGCAGATCACGGTTGCCCACGGCAAGGTGACGAGGGCCGAGGCCGTCGTCTATCCGACGCAAGGCCCCCGCGACCAGCAGATCAGCTCCTATGCAATCCCGGAGCTCAACGCCGAGGCGGTCGCCGCGAGCAGCGCCGGCGTCGACATGATCTCGGGCGCGACGTTCACCAGCGAGGGCTACCGCACCTCTCTGCAGAGTGCACTCGACCAGGCCGGACTATGACTCGACACGTCGAGCACTGCATGGGCACCGCGTTCACGATCGACATTCGTGATCCGGGGGAGTGGTCGGATGCCGTCGCTGAGGTTGTGCGTTGGCTGCACGAGGTGGACGCGACGTTCAGCACCTATCGGCCCGACAGCGAGATCAGCCGGATTCGTCGCGGTGAGCTCGATGTCGCGGATGCCAACGGGATGGTCGCGGAGGTGTTGGACCTGTCCGCGCGGCTGCAACGTGAGACGCGCGGATTCTTCTCCGCATTGATCCGCGGCTCCATCGATCCGACCGGGGTGGTGAAGGGTTGGTCCATCGAGCGCGCCAGTGAGCTGCTGCGTAAGGCCGGCGCTGCCAACCATGCCGTCAACGGTGGCGGTGACATGCAGCTCGCGGGCGAGGCAGCGCCCGGGCGGGCCTGGACGGTCGGGGTCGCCGATCCTCGCGACAGGTCGCGGGTGCTGACCGTTGTCGAGGGACGCGACCGTGCGGTCGCCACTTCCGGCGTGAGCGAGCGAGGCAGGCACATCGAGGACCCGTTCACCGGCCGACCCGCGGCGAGCGGCCTCATGAGTGTGACCGTGACCGGCCCCCGGCTGACCGAGGTCGACGCTTACGCGACCGCCGCATTTGTCATGGGTCCACCCGCGATCGACTGGCTGACACAGCTGGACGACGGGTACGACGCCCTGCTGGTGGACGCGGACGGTTCGCGGAGGACGACGCCCGGTTGGGCGACTAATGAAACCGAATGTCATGTGCAGTAACCTTGTCGAGTGGCTCTGCGCACGCTTCTCGCCGTCGCGGCGGCGATGGTTGCCGCCGGATGCGCGGTCTCCCCGTCCGGAGGTGACGTCCGGCCGCTGACGGCTGTTGCGACCACGAGTGCGTGGGGGAGCCTGCTGGGCCAGCTCGGCGGCGACCGCGTGCGCACCTTCTCGCTCATCAGCAACCCCAACACCGATCCACATGACTACGAGCCGACGCCCGCCGATGCACGGGCGCTTGCAGTCGCGCGGCTCGTGGTCGAGAACGGTGTCGGTTACGACGGCTGGGCGCAGCGCGTGCTGGCGGCAAGCCCGGACTCGCGGCGCATCGTCCTGGATGTCGGGGACCTCGCCCATGTGGGCGACGGCGGCAACCCGCATCTGTGGTACTCGCCCGACGATGTCCGCAGGCTCGTCGAAGCTGTTGCCGTCGCCCTCGAAAAGCTGGATCCAGCGGACGCGTCCTATTTTGCCGAGCGTCGGAACACCTTGGTGGCGCACGGGCTCGCGAGCTATCAGGCGCTGATCAAGGACATCCGGGAGCGCTACGCAGGTGTGTCGATCGGAGCGAGCGAGAGTGTCGTGGCGCCCCTCGCGCAGGCGATGGATCTGGACGTCGTCACCCCGTCGTCGTTCCTGCGAGCGATCAGCGAAGGCATCGAACCTTCCTCGGCGGACAAGACCACCGTCGACGAGCAGATCGACAGCCGTCGCATCGCGGTCTACGTCTACAACCGGCAGAACAGCACGCCGGACATCACCGCCCAGGTGACGCGGGCGCGCGAGGCCGGGATACCGGTCGTCGCGATGACCGAGACGCTGACGCCGGCGGGCGCGTCATTCCAGGACTGGCAGGTCGCGCAGCTCCAGTCCCTGGCCAACGCTTTGCATCGGGCGACCGGCCGATGACGACATCCGCAGTGCGGCTGGAGCACGCATCGGCTGATCGCGGCGGTCGGGTCGTCTGGTCCGACGTGTCGGTCGAGATTCCGCGCGGCGAGTTCGTCGCCGTTCTCGGCCCCAACGGTGTGGGCAAGTCCACGTTGCTCCAGGTCGTGCTCGGGCTGCTGCCCCTCAAGGCCGGACATGTCGATGTGCTCGGACGCCCAGCGGGACGTGCCAATGCACGGATCGGTTACCTGCCGCAGCGTCGGGCGTTCGACCCGGCAACACCTGTGCGCGGAGTCGACGTCGTACGCCTCGGGTTGGACGGTGACCGGTGGGGCGTCCCGCTCCCGTTCGCCGGTCGGTGGACGGCGGCCGGCCGAGCACGCAACGAGCGGGTGCGCGAGGTCATCGACGTTGTCGGCGCAGCTGGTTACGCGGATCGGCCGATCGGCCAGTGCTCAGGTGGTGAGCAGCAGCGGCTGCTCATCGCACAAGCGTTGGTTCGCGAACCGGAGCTGCTGCTGCTCGACGAGCCGCTCGACAGTCTCGACGTCACCAACCAGGCATCGGTGAGCGCGTTGATCCAGCACGTATGCCGATCGCTGGGCGTGGCGGTCATGCTCGTTGCGCACGACGTCAACCCGATCCTGCCCTACCTCGACAAGGTCCTCTATCTCGCGCACGGCGGTGCGCTGATGGGCCCGCCCGAGGAAGTGATCACCGCCGACACGTTGTCGATGCTCTACGGCACTCCGATCGACGTGCTGCACGACCGCGCCGGTCGGCTCGTCGTTGTCGGCCAACCGGACGCTGCCGCCGCGCACGCACCGCACTGATGGACGTCCAGCTCAGTTGGAACCTCGTCCACGATGTGCGCCAGCTGCTCGAGTTCCACTTCATGGTCAACGCGTTGCGGGCGGGAACGATCGTGGCCGTTGTCGCCGGAGCCATCGGCTACGTGATGGTGCTGCGTCGGCAGAGCTTCGCCGGGCACACGCTTGCGCTGTTGGGGTTTCCTGGCGCCGCGGGAGCGGTCTGGCTCGGTCTCGACGCGAGCGTGGGGTTCTTCGGCTTCTGCATCGCGGCTGCGCTGATCCTCGGTCTTGCACCGGCCGGACGTGCAGGGGAACAGAGCGCAGTCATCGGCATCGTGCAGTCGTTCGGGCTCGCCTGCGGCCTGCTGTTCGTGAGCCTCTACCACGGTTTCTTGTCCGGGCTGAACAACCTGCTGTTCGGGACGATCGTGGGCGTCACGGACCGACAGGTGCTCGTGCTGCTCGTCGCCGGGGTCGTGGCGCTGGGCGCACTTGCGGCGCTTGGGCGGCCGCTGCTGTTCGCGAGCATTGACGAAGCTGCGGCGCGATCGCGTGGCGTGCCTACCCGTCTGGTCGGCGTGGCGTTCCTTGTTCTTCTGGGAGTTGCGGCTGCCGGCGCCAGCCAGGTCACCGGCAGCCTGCTCGTGTTTGCGCTTCTCGTCGCGCCCGCGGCCACCGCGGTCCGGCTGACGGCTCGGCCCGTCGTCGGACTTGTCCTGTCCGTCGTCATCGCGCTGGTCGTCACCTGGCTCGGTGAGGGAGCGGCTTACTTCTCGACCTACCCGATCGGCTTCTGGGTGACGACGTTCGCCTTTGGGCTGTTCCTGCTCGCCAGCGGCTATCGCGCGGTCGTGAAGTGATGCTCACGCAGACGTTCATGCAGCATGCGCTGCTGGCGGGGACGTCGGTCGCCGCGCTGGCGGGGCTGGTCGGATATTTCGTGGTGCTTCGTGGCCAGGTCTTCGCCGGCGACGCGTTGTCACACGTCGCCTACACCGGCGCTCTCGCTGCGCTCGCCATCGGCGTCGACCTCCGTCTCGGTCTGTTCGCCATGACGACTGTGGTCGCGGTCCTGCTTGGTGTCCTCGGCGGACGCGGCGTCGCGGACGACGTCGTCATCGGTACGACGTTCTCCTGGGTGCTCGGTATCGGAGTGTTGTGCCTCTCGATCGTCACCACGCACCGTGCGCAGGGCAACTCCACCGCAAGTGCGACTGTCTTGTTCGGGTCGATCTTCGGCATCAGTGCAGGTGACGCGCGCACCGCTGCGGTCGTCGCCGTGGTGCTGATCGCACTGCTCGCGGTGATGGCGCGGCCGTTGCTGTTCGCGAGCCTTGACCCGAGCGTCGCCGCCGCCCGGGGTGTGCCGGTGCGCGCACTCGGCCCGGCGTTCCTGGTTGTCGCCGGGGCCACTGCGGCCGAGGCGACGCAAGTGGTCGGCGCGCTGCTTCTTTTCGGCCTGCTCGCCGCGCCAGCGGCGGCTGCACAACGGTTGGTGAGCCGTCCGTGGCACGCGCTCGCGCTGTCGGCGGGACTCGCTGTCGGTTCGATGTGGGCCGGACTCGGCCTTGCCTTCGCCGTACCACGGCTCCCGCCGAGCTTCGCGATCCTCGCTGTCGCGACCGGTGTCTACGTGCTCGCTGTCGTCGTCACGAGTGTTTCGGGCAGAGCCCGAACACCTCGAGTGTGTGCGTGACCTGGGTGTAGCCCGCCGCGGCAGCGACACGGCCGGCCCATTCCTCCACTTCCGGCCCCTCGACCTCGACCGCGCGTCCGCACTTGCGGCAGACGAGATGGTGGTGGTGCCCGGCGGCCGGGTCGGCCGGGTCGACCGGTCGGCACAGCCGGTACTGCGACTCGCCGTCCGGTCGCAGCACGACGTCGATCTCCCCGGCGTCGGCCAATGACTTCAGATGCCGGTAGACCGTCGTCAGGCCGACCGTCTCGCCGCGACGGCGCAGCTCACCGTGCAGGTCCTGCGCGGTCCGGAAGCCGTCCGCGTCCCGCAATGCCGCGTCGACTGCCGCGCCCTGTCGGGTGGAGCGCACCCGGCCGCTGCCCAGCGGTCTAGCGGCACCGGTCGTCATGTATCCCATTGTGACGCGTGCAGGCGCCCTTCGTACGTAAGGCGAAGTGGAACAGGCGAACCGCACCCTGCGATTTAGACTTCGGCGAGTGCCTCACCTCTCGTCGTTCGCCGCAGTCGTGGTCGTCTCCGCATCGCTGGTCACGGCGTGTGGGGGGTCGAGTGCGCCCGCTGCCCCAGGAACGCCGGCGACGTCGCCCGGCGGGGCAGCGTCCGCGCCGGCGCCGTCGGCGAGCACGTCGACGTCGGTCACTCCGAACGCGTCGGTGGCGGCCACCGCGTCAGCGGGCGCCCGCGGTTCAGCGCCGGCAGCGGCTGCGGCGGCTTCGGCGAGCCCCGGGTCCGGCGGCGGCGGGTCAGGCGGCGGCGGACAGGCGTCTTCCGCTGGTGTCCCGCTGATGCCCCCTGGCTCCTACACCTACCGTTTCCAGGGCAAGTCGAGCTCGGTTCTTGGCGACCAGAGCTACAACGGCGACAGCACGCTCACCGTCGACCAGCCGCAGGGCAACCGCCAGCACAGCGAGCAGCGCGACAGTCAGGGCAGCGTCCAGCAGGTGGTCGTGTCGCAGCCGGACGGGCTACACCTTGCCGAGATCCATCTCGCCCAGCAAGGGTTCGACGAGGACTTCAAGCCGTCGCATCCGGTGCTGCTGTTCCCGGCTGACGCACATCAGGGTCAGCACTGGAACTGGCGGATGACGTCGACCGATGGCAACTACACGTTGACTGCTCGACTCACCGTCGATGACATCGCCGCGCGCACCGTCGCGCTGTCGAGCGTGCTGCACATTCACAGCAGCGACATCGATCTCACGATCCACCAGCACGACAAGGCCGGCCGGGACGCGGTCATCCTTCGCGAGAGCACCAAGACGGACGGCACCGCTTACGGCACCCCGTTCCACAGCAACGGGACACGTGTGCTGACCAAGCGTCCGAGCTGAGCATCAGCGACCGAGCTTGTCGGCGTCGGTGATGTTGGCCAACCGCACCTGACCGTGCGCGGCAAGTCGCCCTTCGTCGTCGACGATCTCGACCTGCCACAGCTGTTGGGTACGACCGCGCTGTAGTGGCGTAGCCGTCGCGGTCAGAGTCCCGTCGCGCGTAGCGCGAATGAAGTTGGTGGTGTTGACGACCCCGACGACGTAGCCCTTGTCGCCGAGCCACATCGCGCCGGCCACGCTGGCTGCAGTCTCGACGATCGAGCAGTAGACCCCGCCGTGCAGGATCCCGTAGGGCTGGTGCATATGCGGCTTCACGGGACACGTGAAGACCACCTTGTCGCCGCTCGACTCGACAAGCTCGAGGCCGAGCACTTCCTGGAAGTTGCCAGCGGATTCCATTGCCACGGCGCCCATCCAACCTCACAGCCGATGCACAGCCGCCTCGCGGCATTGGTTCAGCCATGACGTCGACGGTGGAGATCGAACCTTCCGGAAGGGAACGACTCATGTCAGAGCCAACTGGCACCACGACTGCGAACGACGACGACTGGCTGGCCGTAGACGCTCCGCCGCCGCCGGCGGCCCCGCCGCAGCGGCGGGCGCTGGTCGTTCGGGCCGGCCTGATCATCGCCGGCGCCGTCGTCGGCGGCGTGGTGGTCACGTCGTTGCACCACGACTCGTCGGCGTCGGCGAACCCGACGGCGTTCCCCGGACCGCGGGGGAACGGCCAGCTCCCGAACGGCGGTCAACCGCCGAACGGGCGCCAGCATCCGAACGGGGGTCAGCTTCCAGGGGGCGGTGGGTTCGACGGTGAGCAGCGGCTGGCCGGCACATTGGTCTCCGTCGGTTCGTCGTCGATCACCGTCAAGACCTCGAGCGGGACCAGCACCTATGCCGTGACGAGCTCCAGCGACATCGTCCGCGACGGCAGCGTTGTGACGCTGAGCGCGCTCGAGCCCGGTGACTCCGTCTTCGTCCACGTCTACCCGAGCGGGTCCGGGTCGCGGCTGACCGTGGAACGGTTGTTCGCGGGAAGCAGCGCGACCCCCGCCCCTGGCCCTGGCCCTGGCCCTGGCCCGGGCCCCGCACCTGGCACCCAGCCCGGCACCGACACCTGACCGTTTGACCGAGGTCGCCTGAGCCCGAGGGGCTCACAGGAAGTTCACAGGATTGCCTCAGCGGGCGCCCAGCGGCGGGTTTGACTCTGGGAGCATGACTCGGACCGACCCCGACCAGACCCGAGGCGTCACCATGGCCCCGAACGGCGACGTCAAGCCCGAGGCGCGGCTGCTCGTCGTCGACGACGAGCCCAACATCGTGGAGCTGCTCTCGGCGAGCCTGCGTTACGCGGGCTTCGACGTCGATGTCGCTCGCTCCGGTCCGGAAGCCGTTCGGGTCGCCCGGTTGGTCAACCCGGACCTGCTCGTGCTCGACGTGATGATGCCCGGCATGGACGGCTTCGACGTCGTACGACGCCTCCGCGCCGACGGCCTGCGCGTGCCCGTCCTGTTCCTCACCGCGCGCGACTCGACAGAGGACAAGATCTCCGGCTTGACCCTCGGTGGCGATGACTACGTGACCAAGCCGTTCAGCCTCGAGGAAGTGATCGCGCGCATCCGCGCGATCCTGCGCAGGTTCGAGGTCGAGTGCCAGAACTCTGCGAACCCGAGACTGGCGTTTGCCGACATCGAGCTCGACGAGGAGACGCACGAGGTGTGGAAGGCCGGCGAGCTGGTTTCGCTGTCGCCGACCGAGTTCAAGCTGCTGCGCTACTTCATGCAGAACAACGGGCGGGTGCTCTCCAAGGCGCAGATCCTCGACCATGTGTGGAACTACGACTTCGGCGGTGACGCAAATGTCGTCGAGTCTTACGTCTCCTACCTTCGTCGCAAGATCGACACCACCGAACCCAAGCTGCTGCAGACGTTGCGGGGAGTGGGTTACACCTTGCGACGTCCGAGGAACTGACGACGCATGATCGGCGTGATCGACCGGATGCCGTTGCGAGTTCGGCTCGTCGTCGCGTCCACGGTGCTCGTCGCGCTCGGTCTCGCCATCTCCGGCATCGTGGCGTCGACGGTGCTGCGCAGCTATCTGGTCAACCGCGTCGACGACCAGCTCAGGCAGTCGGCACAGCACGTCGGCGGGCCGGATTTCCAGGGCCCGGCGCCGGGCGGCAGTGGACCGGACTTCGACGATGCGCCATCAGCGCTTTACACCGCTTTTTACGACCTGTCGGGGCATGCCTACTACCACCTCGCGCCGAATGTCGGGCCGTCATCGAACGTGACTCCGGACCTGCCGACGACGATCAGCACGACGAGGCTCGAGCACGGTGGGCAACCGTTCACCGTCGGCTCGAAGCGAGATGACGGCTCGTGGCGCGTCGTCGCGCGGCCGGTGGCCGGCGGCGGGCAGGTGCTGGTCGCGCACAGCCTGTCCGACGTCGATCACACTGTCGGCCGGCTGCAGCTGCTCGAGCTCCTCATCGGGCTCGGGGTTGTGATCATGCTCGCGGGCGTCGGCTACTTCGTCGTACGCCGGAGCTTGCGACCGCTGACCCAGGTTGAGCACACTGCGGCAGCGATCGCGGCGGGGGATCTCAGTCAGCGGGTGCCGTCCGCGCATCCCGGCACAGAGGTCGGCCGACTGTCAGAGGCGCTCAACTCGATGCTCGTCCAGATCGAGCGTGCGTTCCATGTGCAGCGTGAGTCGGAGCAGTCCGCCCGCAGATCCGAAGAACAGATGCGTCAGTTCGTCGCGGACGCGAGCCACGAGCTTCGTACACCGTTGACGTCGATCCGCGGCTTCGCCGAGCTGTTCCGCCAGGGAGCCGTCACCGATCCGGAAGAGCTGAAGCGCGTGATGCGCCGGATCGAGGACGAGGGCGCGCGAATGGGCGTCCTCGTCGACGATCTGCTGCTGCTCGCGCGGCTCGACCAACATCGGCCGCTGCAGCGAGAGCCGGTTGACCTTGGCCGCCTCGCATCGGACGGGGTGGAGGACGTCCGGATGGTCGCGCCAAACCGCCGGATCGACCTCGTCGTCGATGGTGAGCAGCTGCCAGTTGTCATCGGTGACGAGCTGCGCCTGCGGCAAGTGCTCGGCAACCTGCTCGGCAATGCGCTGACGCACACACCCGACGGTACGGCGATCCATGTGCGCCTCGGGCGGCGTGTTGACGAGTCCGGGCCGTGGGTGGCTCTTGAGGTCGCTGACGACGGGCCCGGCCTCGAGCCGGCGCATGCCGAGCGCATCTTCGAGCGGTTCTATCGCGTCGATGCCGCCCGTACCCGTGCGCAAGGTGGCAGCGGTCTCGGGTTGTCGATCGTCGCCGGTCTCGCCGAGGCACATGGCGGACGGGTCGAGCTCGAGACGGCGTCGGGGGAGGGCGCGACCTTCCGCGTCGTCCTGCCGCTGGCTGCCACGTCCGACGTCGCCACGGTCTGAGCCGCCGCCGCGCCCGGGCTGAGATTTGTTGTGGATAAAGGGAAGTTGGTTGTGCGCATCGCTTGACGGCGGATGTCGGGGTTACGTATATTCGCACGTATG
>JAICMI010000159.1 GCA_025929315.1 Frankiaceae bacterium | reverse complement strand
GTTCGTGCTCACCGCCCTGAGTGCAGGCGTCGCTGCGGTCATCGCGTTCGTCGCCTGGGAACGTCGCGCGTCCGAGCCGATGCTGCCGATGCGGCTGTTCGCCTCGCGCGGGTTCTCGGCGACGAACCTGGCGAGTGTGCTGATGTTCTTCGGCATGTTCGGCTCGATCTTCCTGCTCGCGCAGTTCCTGCAAACGGTGCAGCACTATTCGCCGTTGCAGGCCGGCCTGCGCACGCTGCCGTGGACCGGCATGCCCATCGTCGTCTCGCCGATCGCCGGCGTCATCGCTGACCGCGTCGGCGGCAAACCGGTCGTGCTCACCGGACTCCTGCTGCAGGCGACCGGTCTCGCCTGGCTCGCCGCAGTGTCGTCGCCGACCGTTGCCTACTCGACGTTGTTGCCGGCGTTCATCGTGAGCGGCACCGGCATGGCGATGTTCTTCGCGCCGGTCGCGTCGATGGTGCTCGGCACCGTGCGTCGCGACGAAGAGGGCATCGCGTCCGGCGCAACGAACGCATTGCGTGAGCTTGGCGGCGTCTTCGGTGTCGCCGTCCTCGCGTCGGTGTTCTCGGCGCACGGCGGCTACACATCGGGCCTCGACTTCGTCGACGGACTGCGTCCTGCGGTCGCGGTTGGTGCAGCAGGAGTCTTCCTTGCGGCAATTGCACTTTTCGCCGTGCCTCGTCGTACGACGTCACCGGTGGTTGTGCCGGACCACGACGTCTTTCCCGCCCTCGGTGGACCAGCACTATCTGCTTAGCGAATCTCGCGCCCGGGTATGGCCTGCATGATCGTTAGGGCGGGCTCACCCGGGCTCGGGATCCACGGATGGTGCACATGACGGTTCTGACCTTTTGGCGGCGCGGCCGGACGGACGCTCCGGACCGGGCAGGCGACGCTCGACCGCGGGAGGCCGTCGTCCTGTCCGGCGGCGGGAGTCTCGGGGCCGCCCAGGTCGGTGCCCTCCAAGCCCTGCTCGAAGCGGGCATCGTTCCCGATCTCGTCGTCGGCTGTTCGGTGGGAGCGCTCAACGGAGCCTTCGTCGCCGTCCACCCGTCCGCAGAGCGGCTCGCCGAGCTCGAGCAGATCTGGCGCGGCATGTCGCGCCGCACGGTGTTCCCCAACGGCCGGTTGACCGTCGCGTCCCGGCTGGCCAGCCGGCGCGACCACCTCTACACCCCGGACGGCCTGCGCAGCATCATCCAGACCTGCGTGCCGGTTCATGACCTCGCCGAGACCGAGATCCCGGTGCACGTCGTCACCACCGACCTGCGCGCCGGCGAGTCGGTGTGGTGGAGCAGTGGCGACCCGGTCGAGGTGCTCGCCGCAAGCGCCGCGCTGCCGGGCTTGTTCCCGCCCGTGCCACTGGGCGACAGCCTGCACGTCGACGGCGGCGTCAGCTGCCCGGTGCCGACGCAGCGCGCACTCGACCTGGGTGCCGAGCGGGTGTGGGTCCTTGATGTGGCGCGCGAGTACCACGGTTGGACCGACGCACGGATGACCGCGATGGATGTGCTGGTCGAGAGCTTCGCGATCGCGCGATCCCACCTCGGTCGGCGCGAGGCGGTGGCCGCACCGGATCAGCGGGTTGTGTCACTTCCCCCGCTGCGCACCGGCCGCCACGATCTCGCCGACTTCTCGCGGACGTCGGCGCTCATCTCCGCCGGCCGCGAAGCCGGACGGGCGATGATCGCCGCCGAGCGCAGCGCTGTCAGGACGCTTCGCCCAACAGCTTCTGCAGTCGGGTGATCCCTTCGACCAGGTCGTCGTCGCCCAGCGCATAGGACAACCTGAAGTAGCCGGGCGTCCCGAAGGCTTCGCCGGGCACGACGGCGACTTCTGCTTCGTCCAGCACGAGCTCGGCGAGCTCGGCGGAGGTCTGCGGGGTGCGACCACGCAACGTGCGTCCGAGGATGCCCTTGACCGACGGGAAGCAGTAGAACGCGCCCAGCGGATCCGGACACTCGACCCCGTTGGCTTCCTGCAGCATCTTGACCATCGTGCGCCGGCGCCGGTCGAACGCCGTACGCATCTCGGCGACAGCGGACAGGTCACCGCGCAGCGCGGCAAGCGCCGCCGCCTGGGCCACGTTGGACACGTTGGACGTCGCATGCGACTGCAAGTTGGTCGCCGCCTTGACGATGTCGGTGGGACCGATGAGCCAGCCGACCCTCCAGCCGGTCATCGCGTAGGTCTTGGCGACACCGTTGACGACGACGCAGGTGTCCGCGAGATCCGGGACGACGACCGGCATCGATGCCGCAGTCGCTCCGTCGTAGACCAAATGTTCGTAGATCTCGTCGGTCACGACCCAGATGCCGTGCTCGACGGCCCAGCGTCCGATCGCTTCGACCTGCTCAGTGGGGTAGACCGCGCCCGTCGGGTTGGAGGGTGAGCAGAACAGCAGGACCTTGGTGCGCGGCGTCCGTGCGGCCTCGAGCTGCTCCACCGTCGCGAGATATCCCGACGTCTCATCGGTCGCCACCTCGACCGGCAGGCCGCCGGCCAGGCGGATGCACTCGGGATATGTCGTCCAGTACGGCGCCGGCAGCAGCACCTCGTCACCGGGATCGAGCAGGGCGGCGAACGCCTGGTAGACGGCTTGCTTGCCGCCGTTGGTCACCAGGACCTGACCGGCGTAGATGGCATAGGACGAGTCGCGAGCAGTCTTCTCGGCGATCGCCTCCTTGAGCTCCGGCAACCCGCCCGCCGGGGTGTAGTGGTGCATCCGGGGATCACTGCATGCCTCGATCGCGGCCTTGACGATCGGGTCCGGTGTGGCGAAGTCCGGTTCACCTGCGCCGAAGCCGATGACGTCCCGGCCGGCTGCTTTGAGTGCCTTGGCCTTGGCGTCGACCGCCAGGGTGGCTGACTCGCTGATCGCGGCGATGCGCGCGGAGACTCTGGGGTGCGAGGGCTCGGCCATGGGACCCATCGTCCCAGCGAGCACACACCAGGGTCCACCCGGTTAGGCCCGATTCAGCGCGTTCGACCCCCCGATGGGCCTCGACGTACACTGGCGCGTCCGGTTAGGCCTGCCCAAGACTGGGATGCAGAGCCGGTCACAGGGCAGTAGCTCAATTGGCAGAGTCCCGGTCTCCAAAACCGGTGGTTGGGGGTTCGAGTCCCTCCTGCCCTGCGAGGAGAGACGGCAGAGAGCGGAGGTGGAAGGCACCGGTGACACTCACCACTGAGCGCGCACCGCAGCCTGCGGGCGGCGGCCGTGGTGCCAAACGACCCGGCTTGTTCGACCGGATCGCCGTCTACAACCGGCAGGTCGTCGCCGAGCTCCGCAAGGTCATCTGGCCGACGCGCAACGAGCTCGTGACCTACACGATCGTGTCCATCGTGTTCGTGACGGCGATGGTCGCGCTGGTCTCCCTCTATGACTTCGCCTTCACCAAGGCCGTCCTCGGCATCTTCGGCTGAGCAGCCCTCCACCGACCCCACGAGTTTCGAGGTAGTACCCCACCGTGACCGAGTTCCAGGCCGAGCGGCCGCACGAGCAGCTCGCCGAAGCCGCTGAGGCGATCGAGGAGACCACCCCCGAGCTGGTGCCGGCGACCGAGGCGGGCTCCGGCGCCGACACGATCGACGAGCTCGGTCTGGGCCTGAACGACGACGCGACTCCCGGCTACGTCGAAGACGAGCAGTCCGCACCCGAGGACGAGCCGGCCGCAGAGCCGGAAGAAGACGCAGACCCGGTCGAGGCCTTCCGCATCCAGTTGGCGATCCTGCCGGGCGACTGGTACGTCGTGCACACTTACGCCGGCTACGAGAACAAGGTCAAGGCCAACCTCGAGACGCGCATCGCGTCGCTCAACATGGAGGACTTCAT
>JAICMI010000021.1 GCA_025929315.1 Frankiaceae bacterium | reverse complement strand
GGCACCGAGTCGGGTGAGAGCTACACGTGCGCGGTGAGCGGTGCCGGTGCGTCGGTGACCTGCTCTGGCAGCACGCTCGGCCTGACGCTGACGGCGGGAGCGGCGGACGGCACCTACACGGTGACGGTCACTCCCCACGACGCGCTGGGCAACCCCGGCGCGCCGTTGACGTTGACCTACGTGCTGGACACCACCGGTCCGGTGCGACCCTCGGCCTCGGCGGTCGGTTCCCCGGGCAACTCGCGCTCGGTGACGTGGACCATCACCGGCACCGAGCCGGGCGAGACCTACACGTGCACGACCGCCGACCCGGGTGCGTCGGTGTCCTGTTCCGGGACGACGGCGACCCTGACGTTGACCGCCGGCGCTGTCGACGGTGTCTACTCGGTGACCGTGACGCCGGTGGACTACCTGGGCAATCCGGGCGTACCGCTGACGTTGACCTACGAGCTGGACACCACCCCGCCGCCGGCGCCGGTCGTGACCGCGCCTGGCTCGCCGGGCAACACCCGTCACCCGTCGTTCTCGGTCGTCGACACTGAAGCCGGCGTGAGCTGGGCCTGCTCGGTCAGCGGCCCGGGCTCGGTCGTCGTCACCAGCTGCGGTCCGACCACCGTCCTCGACATGACGGGTGCGTCGGACGGCACCTACACGGTGACGGTGACCGGCATCGACGCGGCCGGCAACATCAGCGATGTCGGCACCGACACCTATGTCCTCGACACGACGCCCCCGCCCGCGCCCATCGTCAGCGCACCGCCGTCACCGTCGCACGACGTCACGCCCACCTACGGCATCAGCGACACCGAGACCGGCGCCGTCCTGACGTGTGTCCTCACCGCCCCCAACGGCCAAACCGTCTATTCGGGCAGCTGCCCCGCCGACGGCACCTTCGACACCGGCGCGTTCGGCGACGGCTCGTACGCGCTCAAGGTCACCGCGACGGACGCCGCGGGCAACGCGTCCACGACGACGGTTGCCTGGGTCAAGGACACCGTGCCGCCGCCTGCTCCGGCCGTGATCGCGCCCACGTCGCCCAACCAGTCGCGCAACCCCTCGTTCACCGTCACCGACGCCGAGGGCGGTGTCGTCTACACCTGCACGGTCACCGGTCCGTCGGGCGCTTCGGTGACGAGCTGCGGTGCAACGACAACGGTGAACCTCGGTGGTGTGGACGGCACCTACACGGTGACCGTCACGGCGACCGACGCCGCGGACAACACCAGCACCGCGACGTCTGCGACCTACACGCTCGACACGACTCCGCCCACCACGCCCTCCGTCTCGACGGCCCCGTCGCCGGCGCAGGGCCGGAGCCCGACGTTCACCATCGGCGGGGTCGAGACGAACGGCGTGCTCACCTGCACCGTCACGGGGCCTGCCGGGTCCTCCATCGGCATGACAGGTCCGTGCGGAACCACCGTCGGTCTCAACCTGTCCGGCCAACCGGACGGCACCTACACCGTCAGCGTCACGGTCACAGACTTTGCGGGCAACGTCAGCCGCGCGGGATCGGCGTCGTACACGCTGGACACGACGCCACCTGTCCTGCCGTCTGTCGGCACGAGCAACTCGCTGGGTCACGACGAGAAGCCGTCCTTCGGCGTCACCGCCGAGCAGGGCTCGAGTCTGACCTGCTCGGTGGCGCGCTACTTCCAGCCTGTGTGGAGCGGGCCGTGCGGGCCGGGTGGCTCCGTGGACCTGTCCGGGTATGAGGACGGCGAGTTCGAGATCACCGTCTTCGCTACGGACGCGGCAGGCAACGTCGGACCGTCGACGACGATCATCTACGTCCTCGACACCACACCTCCGGCCGCGGCCGTGCTGACTGCGCCCGCGAGCCCCTCACCGATCGTCAAGCCGGTGTGGGTCTTCACGATCGAGGACGACACCACGGCCACGTGCACCGTCACTGCCGCCGACGGCTCCGTCGTCCAGGGGCCCGTGCAGTGCGCGTCGCCCTTCACCGGCCTCTTCGCTGGTTTGCCGGACGGCACCTACACGCTCACCGTGGTGGTGACCGACGCAGCCGGGAACCAGTCGGTCGCGGCGACGTCGACCTTCGTGCTTGACCGGCACGCGCCGGTGCCGCCGACGGTGTTGCCGCCGACCTCACCGGACAACTCGCATCACCCGGAGTGGACCATCTCGGCGCCCAAGGGCGCGACGCTGACCTGCACCCTGTTGTCCGGCGGGACGATCATCGCTGGTCCGAGCGCCTGCCCCGCTGACGGCACGTTCTCCCTCGCAGGACGCCCCGACGGGACCTACACGCTGCGGGTGACGGCCACCGACGCAGCGGGCAACGTCAGCGCCACCTCGGTCACGACCTACGTGCTAGACACCGCGCCACCGGCCGTGCCGGCGCTGGCCTACTCGTCGTCGGACTCTGTGGACGCCCACCCCTATTGGGGTTTTTCACTGCCGGCGGGGACGATCGGCCGCTGTCAGCTTTGGCATGGCGGGGTTCTCATAGCCAGCAAGAACAACTGCAAGGGCGCGGTCAGCTTCGACCTGTCCGGTCGGGCGGCGGGTGCGTACACGGTGCGCATTTACGCCGTCGACGGGGCGGGCAACATGAGCCACGCGCTCGTCGCCAGCTATGTGCTCGGCACCCGATTGCCGGGCCAACCGAGCGGCCCGGCAATCGGTACGCCGAGCGGCGTCGTACCCCTCGGCGGGGACGGCACCGGTGGCGGCGGTGGCGGTCATCATCACAACCGACCGGCACTGGGCCAGCGCGAGGTCCAGCAGGTGCTCCAGCAGTTCACGAACGCCGTCGTGCCGGTGCGCACCGCGGTCGCGAAGGTCGCACACACGGCCAACCATGTGGCGTCGTCGATCATCCCCGTGATCGACGACAAGGTCACGGAGCACGTCTCCAAGGCCGTTCAGGGCGTGGTCGACGCGGTCAGTCAGGCCGGCGGTGGGACGGGATTCCCGTTGTTGCTGCTTTTCGTCGTCCTGGCCTTCCTGGTCATGCAGAATCGGATCGACCGCCGGGATCCAAAACTTGCCCTGGCGTCGGTTGCTGCCGATGACACGGTCGAGTTCCTTCCGCCGCCGAGCCGTCCGACGACGCGGCGCGCGAAGGGGAAGGACGCAGACCGATGAACGCGAGTCCGCAACGCGGCGCAGACGTCGTCTCGCTCGACGAGCGACTGCGCTACTTGCGTGTGCTGCGTGCGGTGATCGCAGCGGCGACCGTGCTGGACGCGGCGCTGCTGCCGGGCGGCCTTCGGGTCCCGTTCGCCGTTATCGGCGGATTTGCCCTGGCGTATCTCGTGGTGTGCCTGCTCGCCGAGCTGGCCTGGCGGCTGATGCGTCGACGCGGGCTCTGGCTGTTCGGCTCGTTGCTGATGCTGGACGGGCTGTTCCTGTCGTGGGCCTGGTACCTCACCGGTGGTTCCACCGGACCACTTCGCTATCTCGTGCTCGTCCATCTGGGCGCGGTGACGCTGCTGGCCTCGTACCGGACCGGAATCAAGCTGGCGTTGTGGGACTCGCTGCTGCAGCTGTGTGTGTTCTACGCCGGACGAGCGGGGGTCGTCGGCGACCCGGTGCCGGACTCGACCGCAGAGTGGTACCGAACGATCGCCTTCATCATCGCGCTCTGGACGCTGACGCTCACCATTGCAAGCCTTGCTGCCGTCAACGAACGCGAGCTGCGGCGCCGCCGTTATGAGCTCGAGCAGCTGGCTCAGATGGGTCGTGCGCTCGAGGACGCCGAGGACCCGTTGGGCGTCGGCGACGTGCTCATGGACACGTTGAACGACACGTTCGGTTTCGAGCGGATGGCGCTGTTCGAGGTCGTCGACGGGGTGTCGCCCCGCCTGCTCACCTTCCGCAACCTCATCGACGCGGTCGTGACCAACTTCGACGTCGGTGAAGACTCGGTGCTTGCCACCGCCCACACCGAGCGGCGCACCTTGCTCGTGAGTGACCTCGACGCGGAAGCCGACTCCTGGCTTGCCGCCCTGATGCCCAACGCCGCGAACATCGCGATCGTCCCACTTGTCGCTGATGCTGTGGTTGCGGTGCTTGTCGCGGAGACGAACGAACGCCGAGGCAGCAGGATCGAGCGGCGCGTGATCGCGACAACCGAGCGATTTGCCGGTCATGCGGCGTTGGCGATGCGCAACGCGTATCTGCTCGAACGGATGCAGCAGATGGCGGTCACCGACGGGCTGACCGAGCTGGCCAACCGCCGCTCGTTCGACCGGTCGCTCGACCGCGAGCTCACTCGCGCCGTGCGCACCGACGGACGGTTGTCCGTCGTACTGCTCGACATCGACCACTTCAAGTCGCTCAACGACACCTATGGTCACGTGGTCGGTGACAACGTGCTGCGGCAGATCGCGCAGGCGCTGCGCGACTGCGGCCGCGAGTACGACACCGTCGCACGGTACGGCGGTGAGGAGTTCGCCGCGGTCCTGCCGGGGTGTTCATCCGCGCTCGCCTTGCAGGTCGCCGAGCGGTTGCGCGAGGCGGTCGAGGGCGCGCCGACCGACGTGCCGGTGACTGCCAGCTGTGGTGTGGCGACCTACCCGTACGACGGCATCGACGCCAACGGGCTGTTGTCCGCTGCCGACCAGGCCCTCTACGCCGGCAAGCGAGCCGGTCGAAACACGGTGCGCTCGGCCGAGCAGGCCCGCGCCGGCGCTACACCCGTTATGGGTCTCGGATAGTTCGCCCCGCCGTAGGGTGCCTGCGTGACAGGCGAGCAACGCAACTTCGGTGAGGCGGGCGGTCTGCTGTCCTACGGCGGCTACCTGCGACTGCCCACACTGCTCTCGCAGCAACAACCGGAGTCGGATCCGCCGGCGCATGACGAGCTGCTGTTCATCACGATCCATCAGGTCTACGAGCTCTGGTTCAAGCTGCTGCTGCACGAGCTGACGACGGTGCGGGACCTGTTGCTTGACACCGCGTCCAAGGACGGCGCGATGTGGACTGCCCGGCATCTGCTGCGCCGGGTCGAGCAGGTCGAGCAGGTGCTCATCGCGCAGCTGCCGGTGCTCGAAACGATGACGCCGCAGGACTTCCTGGACTTCCGCTCGTTGCTTTCACCGGCGTCGGGTTTCCAGTCGGTGCAGTTCCGTGAGCTGGAGTTCTTGTCCGGGTTGAAGGACCCGGCGTTCATGAAGCGCCTGCGCAGCGCGACCGATGACGAGCGCGGCCGACTGCAGCAGCGGCTCGACGAACCATCCCTGTGGGACGGCCTCCTCGCGGCACTTGCGGCACGCGGGTTGCCGACCGACGGTGACGACGGCGTGCGTGCTGCCCTCCTGACGGTTGCGCGTGATCGGGCGTCGTACGGAGATCTGTGGGACGTCGCAGAGGGCCTCTTGTCACACGACGAGATGTCGGCGCAGTGGCGGGCGTTGCACGCGACCGTGGTCGAGAGGCAGATCGGCTACAAGCAGGGGACAGGTGGATCGACGGGCGCGACCTATCTTCGTGGTCGGCGGGATCTGCGTTTCTTCCCGTTGTTGTGGGAGCTGCGGACAGCGCTCTAGCTCGTCAGCGAGCGCGCAGCTCGGCCAGCTCCTTGGCGAACGCTCGCATGCTGCCCCAGCGGAAGGCCGGCGGGACCAACGTCTTGCTGATGAGTGCCTGGCGCATGAAGGCACTGGCAAAGATGTCGCGTCGGTTGTGTTCGATGGCGCGAAGGGTGAGCCCGGCGACGTGCTCGGCCGACTGCGGTTTGGGACGCTCCCGGTCGTATGGATGACCGCTGGCCTCGAAGAAGTTGGTCGTGGTCGGCCCCGGGCTCACCAGCGTGACGTTGATGTCGAAGGGCATCAGCTCGATCGACAGCGCCTCGGTCAATCCGGTGAGCGCGAACTTGCTCGCCGAGTAGCCGGCCTCGAACGGTGAGCCCATCCGGCCCGAGATCGAGCCGATCACGGCGATGTGTCCTGCGCGGCGTTGGATCATGCTGGGGATCACGGCCTTGAGCACGTGGACGGATCCCATGTAGTTGATGCGCATGACGCGATCGAGATCATCGACCTCGGCGTCGATGAACGGCCCGTGCAGGCCGACGCCGGCGTTGACGACGGCGACATCGATGGGTCCGAGCTCGCCCTCGATCTTCTTGACCGCGCCGTCGACCTGGGCCCGGTCGGCGACGTCGGCGATCGCTGTCGCGCAAACGCCGCCGATCTCGCCGCGCACTCGGTCGAGGTCGGCTTGGGTGCGGGCGATGAGTCCGCACCGTGCGCCGCGCGCAGCGGCTTGCCGGGCGATCGCCGCGCCGATGCCACGCGAGGCGCCCGTGACGAGCATGACCTTGTCCTGCAGCTTCATCGGGACCTCCTACTGCCTGCTGGGCTCAGCGCGAGCTCGCGTTCGACGGCGAACCCGTCAATGAGACGTTCGACCACCTCGACGGCTTGCTCGGAGTGGCCGTTGGTGAGCACATGCAACGTCGCCTCGGCAAAGGCGCCGAGCAGCACGCGAGTGAACGTCTCGGCGTCGATGCTGACGACGTCTCCGCGACGAATGCCGTCTTCGACAAGCTGTTGGACGAGACGGACGCCCATTTCGAGCTGCTCGCGGTTGGCCGCGTCGAGGGTGGCGACGGCCCAGCAGTCGCGAAGGAAGAACCGCGCCTGCGCCGAGTCGTCGAGTGAGAGCAGATAGCCGCGGAAAGCGAGCTTCAGGTTGTCGATCGCGTTGGCGTCCGGGTCGAGCAGTCGCTGGGCCTTTGCCGCGATCTCGGTCCAGAGCTGGGCCTGCAGGTCGGACGCGAGATCTTCCTTGTCGCGGAACCAGTAGTAGACCGCGCCCTTGGTCATGCCGGCGCGTTCGGCGATCTCCTCAACCGTGGCGGCGTGGTAGCCGCGTTGCGCGAACACCTCGAGCGCGGCGCCCAGCACCCGTTCTTTCGTGTCGCGCACCGCTGGCGCTCGACGACTCACGCGCTGCTCCCTCCACCTGCCTTGCCGCGCATGGTCCCTTATCTCATACTTTGCGTCAAAGGACCCATACGCGGCGTATGGAGGCATGGAGATGGCCCGGTCCCGGCGCATCGCGCTGCTCACCACCGCTGTCCTGCTCGCGGCCGGGATCCCCGCCGTGGCCCTGGTGCCGCCGGTCTCGACCGCACCGCCCAAGCCGATCGCGCGCGGCGCTGCCCTCTCCTCGCAGCATCCGATACTCGATTTTCGCGGGGCCATGCAGAACCCCACGCCGCTGCCGACGGTGTCCAACCCGGACCCGACGGCCTGCGTCAACCAGTGCCAGCTGTGGTCGCTCAAGGTCGCGACCCTTGACCCGTTCCTGGTGTCGCTGCACAACGGCAACTCGTCGATCGACGACGGCTTCAACCTCTACGTCTACGACCCTGCCGGCAACCAGGTCGCTGCATCCAACGGCATCGGTGCCAACGGTCAAGCAGCGGAGATCAAGCCGAGTAGCAAGGGCACCTACACGGTCGCGGTCACGATGACCTATGCGTACGACGCAAAGGCTTCGTACGACGGCGAGGTGCGGTTGATGACACGGCCGACGTGGGACGTGCCGCGCTGCAGGAGCGCCAAGCCGTGCGATGTGCTGCCCGACCTGACGGTGCTGCCTCCCAGCGACGTGCACGTCGACGGTGTCCCGCCGGTGGCCAGCACGCCACTGGGTTTCCCCTTCCCTGTCAACGCGGGGACGCCCAACTCCTGCTACGTCGACGAGACGTTCCGCACCCACGCGACGCGTTGCCTGCGGTTCACGAGCGAGGTCGACAACGTCGGTGCCGCGCCGCTGACGCTGCGAATCAAATGGGCGGATGCGGGCGTGCCACCCACGGTTGCTGCGGCGCCGGGCGAGTGCCGGGCTCAGCAGGTGGTCTGGCGGACGAGTGGCAAGCCGTCGTACCGGGACGCCGGCAGTTGCGAGTTCCACACGCAGCATGCGCACTTCCACTACCTCAACTTCGTCGAGTACACGTTGCACAAGGTCAACGCCGACGGCAGCACGGGCAAGCAGGTCGCAGAGTCGTTGAAGGAGTCGTTCTGCCTCGCCGACGACGGCTACTTCGGCTACGGCACTCCAGGGCCCAACGGACCGCGCAACTACGTCGGCCAGCCCGACTGCAACCTGCCGTCCGCCCCATCGGCACAGGCACCGACGTCGTGGGTGACGATGGGCGTCTCGCCCGGCTGGGGCGACATCTACACCTGGGACACCCCGGACCAGTTCATCGACATCAGCAAGACACCGCCCGGCACCTACGACATCGTGTCGGTCGCCAATCCGGTCGGGAAGCTGCTCATGGCCGGCAAGGCGACGACGTGTGGGGCGACCCGAATCAAGCTCACGGACACCTCGGTCAAGGTGCTGAAGGCCGGCGTCCCGTGTGACTAGTGGGTGTCGTGTAAACCGATGCCCGACTCCCGACTACGGGTTGTCCACAGTTCCCGCGCTCGGGCGGATTCCTCCATTGATGCACCCGTTTGCCGTGGTTAGTGTGCGCTCTCACTTGGGGTGCTTCTGGGTGTGAGTGCCGGGGGGATGGCCGGACTGTGGATTCGTTCGCCGTGGTCGAACGCGACGTTCGCGAGCTCGTACGTCGCCGCGGGCTCGACCCGACCACCGATGCCGCGAGCGTCCGCCGCCTGGTCGACGAGGTCATCGCTGAGTACGACGAGCGGACTCTGACGAGCACGTTGCCGCCACTGGTCGATCGACGCGAGGTCGCTCGTAGCGTCTACGACGCGGTAGCCGGTTTCGGGCCGTTGCAGGCCTACCTGGACGACTCCTCGGTCGAGGAGATCTGGGTGAATGAGCCCGGCCGCGTGTTTGTCGCGCGGCGAGGCACCTCGGAGCTCACCACAACGATCCTCACCGCCGGTGAAGTGCGTGACCTGGTCGAGCGGATGCTGAAGGCGTCCGGCCGCCGAGTTGACCTCTCCCAGCCCTTTGTCGACGCGATGTTGCCGGACGGCTCGCGACTGCACGTCGTCATCCCTGACATCACCCGACAGCACTGGGCAGTGAACATTCGAAAGTTCGTGCTCACCGCGCACTCTCTCGACGAGCTCGTCGCACTCGGCACGTTGACGGCCGCGGCGTCGCGGTTCCTCGAGGCGGCGGTGGCGGCCGGGCTCAACATCATCGTTGCTGGCGGCACCCAAGCCGGAAAGACGACCGTCCTCAACTGCCTCGCCGCATCGATTCCGCCCAAAGAGCGCGTGGTCACGTGCGAGGAGGTCTTCGAGCTTCGAGTGCCCTTGCCCGACGTCGTCTCCATGCAGACGCGGCAGCCCAACCTCGAAGGCAGCGGCGAGATCAGGCTGCGTCGGCTGGTCAAGGAAGCGCTACGGATGCGGCCGGACCGTCTTCTGGTCGGCGAGGTCCGACAAGAAGAATGTCTGGACTTGTTGGTGGCGCTCAATTCGGGTCTCCCGGGAATGTGCACGCTGCACGCCAACTCCGCGCGCGAGGCCGTGACGAAACTGTGCACTCTTCCGCTACTCGCCGGTGAAAACGTCACACACTCTTTCGTCGTACCGACGGTCGCCTCGTGTGTCGACTTGCTGGTTCATGTTGCGCGCACATCGACAGGGCATCGGCGCGTGACGGAGATCGTCGCGGTTCCGGGGCGAGCGGAAGGCGACGTCATCGAGACGGCGGACATCTTCCTCACGCGCGATGGACAGCTGACGCGCGCCGATGGCTGGCCCCCACACGTCGAGCGGTTCGAGCGAGCCGGACACGACCTGACGACCCTCCTTGGCCGTGACCATGTCGACCTGGTGACGCGGGCGGTGATGGGCTGATGGGTGCCTTCCTCGGCCTCGTCTTCGGACTCGGCGTCTTGCTCGTCTGGCGAAGTGGGTCGCGTAGACCCGTCACCCGTGTGTCGAGGTCCTCGTGGAGCCAGGGGACTCGCGAGCGGTTGATCCAAGCGGGCTTTGCGTCGGCGTCCGCCGGTCAGCTCTACGTCCTCTGCGCAGTCAGCGGTGTCGTCGCGGCCGTCGTCGTCGTTGCGGTGAGTCATTCGGTGGTCATCGCCCTCGCGTTCAGCTGCTTTGCTGCCTACGCGCCCGTGTCGGTTGTCAAGATGCGACAACGACAACGTCAGTCTGAGCTGCGCGCGGTCTGGCCTGAGGTTGTCGACAATCTCGTCTCGGCCGTGCGGGCAGGCTTGTCGCTGCCCGAGGCGGTGGGGCAGCTCGGATCGCGCGGACCTGAACCACTGCGAGCACCGTTTCGTGCCTTCGCCGATGACTACCGGTCGTCAGGGCGCTTCGGCGAATGCCTGGATCGACTCAAGGCACGGCTGGCGGATCCGGTCGCGGATCGCATTGTCGAGTCGCTGCGTCTTGCGCGCGAAGTCGGCGGGTCTGATCTCGGGCGCCTGCTGCGCACGCTGTCGCAGTTCTTGCGAGAGGACGCGCGCACGCGCGCCGAGCTGGAAACCCGGCAAGGCTGGACCATCAACGCCGCCAGACTCGCGCTGACGGCTCCCTGGGCCGTGTTGGGCTTGCTCGCGCTTCGCCCGGACGCGGTCGTCGCCTATGACAGCGCAGCGGGGCTGCTGGTTCTGGCCGTCGGCGGCGCAGTTTCGGTCGCGGCCTATCGGGTGATGCTCCGGCTCGCGCGGCTGCCCGAGGACGAGCGGGTGCTTCGGTGACAGGGGCGATGGCCGGGGCCAGCCTTGCGCTGTTGGCAGCGAGCGGCTTGTGGTTGACGGTCGCGGCGAGTCCGCCGTTGCGGCGCCCGCGGTTGTCCGACCGCCTTGCGCCGTACCTCGACGACGCGCCGCGGCCCTCACGTCTGCTCGACCTGCCTTCCGCCCGGACGCCGTTCGCCTTCGTCGATCGTTTGCTCGGGCCGATGCTCCTCGACGCCGCTCGATGGTGCGACCGTCTTCTCGGCGGTACGACGAGTGTGAGGCGTCGTCTCGACCAAGCAGGCGGCTCGATGACGGTGGAGCAGTTCCGCGTCGAGCAAGTCATCTGGGGCGCAGGTGGCTTGCTCCTCGGACTCGCCATCACCGCGCTTGCTGCTGCACGGGGATCGACTACGCGACCCGCCGCGTTCCTGATCATTGCGCTCGTTCTGGCCGTTGCCGGCGTGCTCGGTCGTGACCGGCTGCTCACAGTCGCTGTCGCGCGACGGGAGCGCCGAATGCTGGCCGAGTTCCCGACCATCGCGGAGCTGCTCGCGCTCGCCGTCGGGGCAGGTGAGGGTGCCGTCGGTGCACTGGCACGTGTCACAAGTCTCGCCGGTGGTGAGCTCGCCAGCGAGCTCGGCCGGACGTTGGCCGAGGCGCGGTCCGGCGTCAACCTCGTCACCGCACTGGAACGCATGGCTGCACGCACCTCGCTTTCCGCTCTGTCGCGGTTCGTGGACGGGCTCGCCGTCGCCGTAGAACGAGGGACGCCACTCGCAGAGGTGCTCCGCGCTCAAGCCGTCGACGTACGTGAAGAGGGTCGCCGCCGGTTGCTGGAGACGGCCGGGCGCAAAGAGATCGCGATGCTCCTTCCGGTCGTCTTCTTTGTGCTCCCCGTGACCATCGTGTTCGCCCTTTTTCCGGGCTTCTACAACCTCTCGTTGTCTGTGCCTTGACCGAAAGGACCGCAAAATGCTCTTGCAGCTACTCGTCGGTGCCACCAACCTTCGACGGCGCGCTTCGCGGCGTCTCGATGATCGCGGCGACGTTCCTGGCTGGGTGCTCATCACGCTGATGACAGTCGGCATCGTCATGGCCCTGTGGGTGGTTGCCGAGCCGAAGCTGTCCAGCCTCCTCGGCAGTGCGCTCGACATCAGCGGAGACCCCAACGGCAAGTGAGACCCCTCGCTTACGACCACGGCGCGGCGCCGGTTGACTTCGTCCTCGTCGGGTCCTTGCTGACGTTGCTGTTCCTCGGCGTCGCACAAGTCGCGATCGACTACCACGTGCGCAACGTGCTTGCCGCTTGCGCCGCGGAGGGCGCGCGCTACGCAGCCAACGCGGACATCGCAGATCCGCAGGCCGGTGCGGACAGGACGAACGAGCTCATCACGGAGTCGCTCGGTGCGGCCTACGCGCATGCGATCGCGCCCGACCCTCAGGACAGCGTCAACGGCGCACCGGTTGTCACAGTTGTGGTGCACACGCGGCTGCCCTTGCTTGCATGGTTCCTGCCAGCCGGGCCAACGGTCACCGCAACCGGTCACGCCTTGCTGGAGCCAGGTTGATGCGGCTCCGCTCAGATGACGGCAGCGCCATCGTCGAGTATGTGTGGCTGGCGGTCCTGCTGATGATTCCGCTCGTCTATGTGGTGCTTGCGGCGCTGTCGGTGCAGCGGACGGCCTTCGCGTCCACCGCGGCCGCGCGCGAGGCGGCGCGTGCCTACGCGACTGCGGGATCCGATGCCGAAGGTGAGCAGCGCGCCGAGGCGGCGGTCGCGATGGCGATGCGCGACCAAGGGGTGCGCTGGTCGCCACGCGGTCGAGTGATCGCCTGTGGTGACTGCACTTTTGCGCCCGGATCGACGTTCAGCGTCGACATCAGTACGACGGTGGCGCTGCCCTTCGTACCGGGATGGCTCTGCGGCGAACGGTGCGTGGCCGGGATCCCGGTCTCGGCGCACCATCGTGAGCGCATCGACTGCTTTGCGGGTACGGGTGCACGCACAGAGGACACCACTTGCTGAGCCGACGCTCTCGCTCCGACGACGGCCAGCTCACGGTCCTCGTGATCGGCTTCACGTTCATCCTTGCCGTGCTGATCGTGGTCGGCGTCGACGTCTCCAAGGTGTTCCTGGCGCGGCGTTCCTTGTCCTCGGTTGCGGATGCGGCTGCACTTGCTGCCTCTCAGTCGGCGGACCGAGCGGCCGTCTATGCCGGCGCCGCCGGATGCGGTGGCGTGCTGCCGCTCGACCCGACGGCCGCGACACAACAGGTGGATGACGCGCTCGGGGACGACTTGCCCGACCTTCAGCAGACCTTCGCGGCGGTCCAGCCGCCGGAGGTGTCCGTGGTGGCCGGTCGTGTCACCGTCCACCTGGCCGGCGAGGTGACCGTGCCCTTCGGACGGGTGCTCGCGCTGCTGGACCCCGCTCGTTCGGACGGGCGTGTCCACGTCGCGGTGTCCGCGACGGCCGAATCGCCGGTCACCGCCCCGGGCGGCTGTTGAGCAGGAGATCGAAGCACGGAGGCGAAACGAAGGCCGTCGGAGAAGCTCAAGGGGGAACACCGAGCCATGCGTCCCAGTCGCACGCTCTGTCTTGCCGTCGCCGCGTGCTGCCTAGCGACGCTCGCCATGCCGTCCGTGGCCGGCGCGGCCACCACCGCAGGTGGTGCCGACCGCACGTTCGTCAGCACCGCGGTCGACACGAAGGACCTCAACGTCGCCGAGCCGTCGATCGACGTGGCGCCGGACGGCGCTATCTACATCACCGGCCCCGCAGGTTTCGGTGGCGTCCGCGCCCCGCTGCAGGTGCCGGACCAGGTGGCCGACCAGGAATTCGGTGGCGACCTCCTCTGGCGTTCCGACGACGGCGGCGTCACGTGGAAATACCTCCAGAGCTACGACGGTTCGTTCGGCGGCGGCGACGCCGACATCACCTCGGCACCCAACGGCACGCTCTACGCCTCCGGTCTCGATCTCGCCTGCGTCACGGTGGCGGCGAGCATCGACCGCGGCGAGCACTGGGTCGACAACCCCGCCGGCTGCACCACCCAGGGCGGGCTCGACGACCGGCAGTGGAACGACGTCGACGGCAACCAGGCAGTCATCACGGCGTTCGGTGGCCTGACCAGCCTCGCGTTCATCCGCAGCGTCGTGTCGACGGGCGCCGTCGTCAACGGACCTGCGATCGACGTCAACGGCGGCGATGACTATCAGTGGCCCGGCGTCGTGTCGGTCGACCAGAACACCGGGACTTCGTACCTCGCATGGAACACCGCCGGCGGTGACAACAACGACTGCGACGACCCGGCAAAGGGATGTAAGCCGGTCGACGCCGAGCACACCGACGACATCCGGATCGTCGCCATCCCGCGCGGCGCGACGACCTCGCCGAACTTCGTCACTGTCGCGTCCCGCCGCGACGACACGTTCGACGCGTTCGTCGACGTCGACGTCGACAAGGCCGGCAACGTCTACGTCGTCTGGAACGAGCGCCACCCCGACCTACAAGAGACGTGGACGTTGCTGAGCTCCTCGACTGACGGCGGCAAGACGTGGTCCGACCCGGTCAAGGTCAACTCGACACCCAAGACGACGGTCTTCCCGTGGGTCAGCGCGGGCGACGCCGGCCGCATCGCCGTCAGCTACTACGGCACGGCTGCCACCGGCTACTCGCCGGAAGTCCTCACCGGCAACCCGAAGTGGTACGTCTACTCCTCCTACTCGACCGACGGTGGCAAGACGTTCAGCGAGTACCAGACCACGCCCAGCTATCTGCACCAAGGCTCGGTCTGCACCAGCGGCACCGGCTGCGCCGCCGGCACACGTGACCTGCTCGACTTCTTCGAGACCGACTACGACGCGCAGGGCTGCCTGGTCACCGCCTACGCGGACAACTCGCGCGACACCGTAGCCGCCGATGGCAGCCGAACCGCAGACAAGGGCACGATCGTGTCCGCGGTGCACCAGACTGCTGGTCCCGGTTTGCTCGCCGCTTCCGATTGCAACGCTCCGGCCGCCAGCCTCGCCGAGGTCCCCTCGACCGCCCTGTTGGGCACGGTCGCTGCGCTCGTGCTGGCCGCCGTCTACGCCGTACGACGCCGCCGACTTCTCAGGGCTTAACGGGAATTTCCACGCTTAACCGGCCGGACAAGTCCGCACTAGGCTGGTCGATGTGGCCGATGACCTGAAGGAGCAGCTTGCTGCCCTCTCGGCGACGCTAGGTTCGGTCGAGAAGGTTCTCGACCTGCCCAAGATGCACAAGGAGCTCGAAGCGCTCGAGGGCGAGGCCGCCGATCCCGATCTCTGGAACGACCAGACGCGGGCCCAGCAGGTCACCAGCCGCATGTCTCACCTGCGCAGCGACATCAACCGGGTCGAAGCACTGCGTGGCCGGCTCGACGACGCGCAGGCAGCCGTCGACCTCGATGACGCCGCACTTCTCGAAGAGGCCGCCGGCGACCTTCCGTCGCTCCGCAGCGACGTCGAGCTGCTGGAGGTCCGCACGCTCCTCGCCGGCGAGTACGACCAGCGCGAGGCCCTCATCACGATCAACTCCGGCACCGGCGGCACCGACGCCGCCGACTGGGCCGAGATGCTGCTGCGGATGTACACGCGCTGGGCCGAGCGGCACAACTACCCGACCGAGGTCTACGACACGTCGTACGCAGAAGAGGCCGGGATCAAGTCGGCGACCTTCGTGGTGAAGTCCCCTTACGCCTACGGCACGCTCGCCGGCGAGCACGGCACCCACCGCCTCGTCCGCATCTCGCCGTTCGACAACCAGTCCCGCCGGCAGACGTCGTTCGCCGAGGTCGACGTCACCCCGGTCGTCGAGCAGACCGACTCCATCGACATCCCCGACGAGGAGATCCGTGTCGACGTCTATCGCTCCTCCGGCCCCGGCGGGCAGGGCGTCAACACCACCGACTCGGCGGTCCGGATCACCCACCTGCCCACGGGCATCGTCGTGACCTGCCAGAACGAGCGCAGTCAGATCCAAAACCGCGCTCGCGCGATGGAGGTCCTGCAGGCCAAGCTCCTCGAGGTACGACGCCAGCAGGACGCCGAGGAGATGGACAAGCTCCGCGGGACGCACCTTTCGCGCAGTTTCGGTGCGGGGGAGAACAAGGTGCGCGACTATGTCCTGCACCCCTACCAGCTGGTCAAGGACGCGCGGACCGAGGTCGAGGTCGGCAACACCGGCGGAGTGCTCGACGGTGACATCGACGCCTTCATCGAGGCGGAGATCCGCTGGCGCCGCCAGCAGGAGAGCTGAGCTGGACCAAACGGACGCTATCGGCTCCGCCAAATGCCGACTTCATCAGCCGTTCGGTTGTTTTTCTGTCGCACAGCGGACTTTTCTGGGCTTCACGCATTGACCCCCCCGAGGGGCGCGGTCCACCGTGATCTTTCGCGCCGGGCTGCCCAACCCGGCCAGAGGGGTGAAACCACATGTTTGGCCTAGGTCGTAAATGGCCGCGCCGCACGGCGCAGATCGCTGCTGTCGGAATGCTGGCTGCGTCAGGCTCGATGTTCGTCGCCAGCACCGCTTTAGCGGCACCGGTGCCGGCAGGCGGTAACAACGGCACGGTGCAGATCAATGGTCAAGACATCAAGAACGGCAACGACCCGCACCTCTCGTGCCCGGTGGTCGTCAACTGGTCGGGCTTCGACGTACCTGTTGCGCCGAAGACGAACGACTACACCGTGAGCTTTGCGGGCGTCGCGCCGACCGGTGGCACGATCAACACGATCGCGCCGTCCGACCCGACGAGCGGTTCCTTCACGACGAGCACCAATACGGCCACCTACTACCTGAGCTCGCCGGACGCCAAGGCCAACCACAAGGGCGAGATCCACGTCAACGTCACCGTCTCGACCACGTCGGCCTCGCACACGGACACCAAGTCGAAGACGGTCTGGCTCCAGAGCTGCACGGTCGCTCCGCCCGCCAACACGGTGACCGTGACCGGCGCATGTGACACCTCGGCGCATGTCTTCTCCTGGACCGTGGTCACGGATCCCGTCGACACCGTGTCCGGCACTTGGACGGCGACGGCAGGGGGCGCTTCGACCGCCTGGACCGCGGCATCAGGAAGCACCTTCACCACGGGGCTGGTCAACGACATCAACGTGGCGCTCACGACGGCCGGCTGGACCCTCACCGCCACGCATGTGACGGCGCCTGGGCATGCGGCCTGCACCGCGGCCAACAACCAGGTCAGCGTGAGCGGCACCTGCAACGGTGCCAACAACGGCTACAGCTGGCAGCTTTCCACGACCCCGGCTACCCAGGGGATCGGGGGCACGTTCGCTCCAAGCGGAGGCGCGACAACGGCGTTCACCACGAACGCCAACGGAGTTGCCACGTTCGCGACGGATGTACAGCACAGCTCGCTCGACTGGGCGGTGACCACAGCTGGTTGGCCGTCGCACGGCGCCAGTTCGGGCACCGTCGGCGCCGCCGCGCTCTGCTCGGTGAACCAGCCACAGCCTGGGCAGGTGTCCGTGAGCGGACACTGCAACACGACCACGCAGGGGTACGACTGGACCGTGACGACCGCGCCCACGGCGGCTGGCGTAGACGGCACGTGGTCTGCCAACGGCGGTGCGGCGAGCAGCTGGAGCACGGACCCGACCGGTCACGCGACCTTCTCCAGCGGCGTCGGTGAGAACACCATCGGTCTGACGGTCACGACGAACAACTGGAACATCTCCCCGACTGCCACCACCACCGCATGTGTGACGCCGGGTCAGGCCGCAGCGGCGGTCGACGAAGCCAACCACTGCAAGTCCGGCATGAACCTGACGTTGAGCAACATGAACGGCACGGCTGACACCACGTTCACCGTGACCGACCCGGACGGCAACACCCAGCAGGTCGACGTCCGCGCGGGTCAGCTCAAGAAGCTGTCGTTCCCGGTCACGGAGGACACCACCGGCACGCTGAGCGTCTCGGCCCCGGGCCTCGCCAAGCAGACGTTCACCTACGACAAGAACTGCGCCTCGGTGCTCGGCATCAAGCACACCCGCAAGCCGCACACGCCGACGCACAAGCCGGTGGTCGAGGGTGAGCACGCTCAGCTGCCGTTCACCGGCTTCGACACCCACCGTTACCTGGTGGACGGTGCAGCACTGTTCTTCTTCGGTGCGGTGCTGTGCATGCTGGGTGCTCGTCGCAAGAACGAGGACTACATCTACTAGGCAGCGATTGAGCCTAGCCCTCGACGATCGGGGCGGGCACCGTCCTCCAGGCCGGTGACCCGCCCCGATTTCTCTCTGCACCGGGAGGAAGTTCGCCCGTGAGGTGACACATCGCCATACGTAACTTGACGTCCTATTTGTCGGTCACGCACTGTGGCCGCACGCCCACACCAGGGCGCGGGGGCGCAGATCCGCGGCCGGTACGACGGTCACCACTTCCACAGGAAGCCGGACGCGGGGAGCCAGTGGTGAGACCGACCCTGACTCGTGGGGTTGGCATGTCTCGGGCGATGCGTCTCGTTGGTGGCGGTTTTGCCGCTCTGCTCATCTCACCCTGGATCGGCGGCGTCGTCGCTGACGCGGCATCCAACCCTGCCCCGCCCTCCGGGGACCCCCGGGCAACGTCTGTCGCGGGCAACGTCGTCGAGCAGAACGACGGCAGATGTCCGCTCCCCGGACTGGAGAACGATCTCACGTTCCCGATGTCCGGGTTGCCCGGCTTTACGGTCACCAGCGACGCCGAAAACAAGAACCTGACCGTTTCCTCGGTGCCGACAGGACTAACGATCGACGCGTTCGTCGTCAAGGGTGGCGACGGTTACAACGTCTACCCGACCGGCACGTTCGCGACCTTGCCGGCGACCGGCCTGCACGCGCCCCTCGTCGGCAACCCGCCCAAGAACGTGCCGACGATCAGCCACTGGTTCCTTTGCTACGGCCAGACCCAGCAGCAGCCGCAGGTGACCCCGCCGACCGCGGACGCGACCGGCGACTGCGATGTCGCCGACTTCACGCTCAGCGCCGGCAGCAATGCCACCGACTTCGTCATCACCCGCGTCGGCGACCTCGCCGGCACGACCTACTCCCTCAACGCCGATGACAGCCTCGTCGTCCACGTTCCGTTGGACAGCACTCACTCGGCGGCGACCGCGACGGCCAACGGACAGACGCTCACGACGTTCACACGTAACAACGCCATCTGTGACGCCGGCAACGGCAACGGCAACGGTGGCAGCAACGGTGGCGGCAACGGTGGTGGCGACAACAGCGGCGGGGGGACCAGCGGCGGCGCCGTCGTGACCAACCCGGCCGTATCCGCGAGCAACGCCTGCAAGTCGGGGATCACGGTCTCATTGAGCAACCTGGCCGCTACTGCTCCGGTGGTCTTCACGCTGACCGCCCCGGACGGCACGGTCTCGACCGAGACCGTCGGCGCCGGCGACACCACGACCCGCAGCTTCAGCGTGGCCGAGGACTCCACCGGCGTCGTCAAGGTGTCCGCTCCCGGGCTGCCGGCCCGGACGTTCACCTATGACAAGGACTGCGTGAGCGTTCTGGGCGTCAAGCACACCCGGCACCACACGTCCCACCGAGCCACCCAACATGAGCAGGCGGCCGTCATCGGTGAGCGCGCGCAGCTGCCCTTCACCGGCTTCAACAGCCGTCGTACGGCGACGGACGGCGCGCTGGCGATCGGCCTGGGCGTCATCCTGTGCCTGACCGCCGGCCGGCGGCGCACCCGGTAAGGGGCGGCTCAGCCGCCGAGGTGCAGGCTGAGCACGGTGGCGAGCGCGAAGAGCGCCGCCATGAGGAGGAGCAGCGTCAGCGGCTGCATCGTCGAGTGACGGTGCAGCCTGTCCCGGGCGGAGCGGCAGACTGGGCAGCGGGCGTCGGCAACCGCGTGCGCGCAGCTCGCGCAGACGAGGTGCTCACAGCACACGAGACGGCCCTCCTGACGGTGCTACCGGCCTCCAGCATGCCCTTTTCGGCGCCGCTGGCAACCCAATCCCCACGATTGTCCTCGGCGTGACGTCCCATTCGGTTAAGCCCGGCGATCTACACTGACCGCCCGTGATCCGGTTCCAGGGCGTGACCAAGCTCTATCCCAACAGCGCGCGGCCCGCGCTCGAGGACGCGTCCGTCGAGATCGAAAAGGGCGAGTTCGTCTTCCTCGTCGGCCAGTCCGGCTCGGGCAAATCGACCTTTCTCCGCCTGGTCCTCAAGGAGGAGAAGCCCACCAAGGGGCAGATCTGGGTGGCCGGCAAGGACTTGAGCCGGCTGTCGCACTGGAAGATCCCGGCCCTTCGGCGCCAGATCGGCACGGTCTTCCAGGACTTCCGTCTCCTGCCCAACAAGACCGTGCGCGAGAACGTGGCCTTCGCGCTCGAGGTCATCGGCAAGCCGCGTCACACGGTCGCCAAGGTCGTGCCCGAGGTCCTCGAGCTCGTCGGCCTGGGCGGCAAAGAAGACCGGATGCCCGACGAGCTGTCCGGCGGTGAGCAGCAGCGGGTGGCGATCGCACGCGCGTTCGTCAACCGCCCGATGATCCTCATCGCCGACGAGCCGACAGGCAACCTCGACCCCTCGACGAGCGTCGGCATCATGCGTCTGCTCGATCGGATCAACCGGACCGGTACGACGGTCGTCATGGCCACGCACGACTCGCACATCGTGGACTCGATGCGCCGGCGGGTCATCGAGCTCGAGCATGGTCACGTCACCCGCGACCAGAGTCGTGGCGTCTACGGCTACGCCCGCTGAAGGAGCATTAGTGCGCGCACGCTTCGTGCTGTCGGAGATGAGCATCGGCCTCCGCCGCAACCTGAGCATGGTCCTGGCCGTAGTGCTCACTGCAGCCATCTCGCTGTCCCTGCTCGCGGCGGCCCTCGTTCTCAGCAAGCAGATCCAGACCATGAAGGACTACTGGTTCGACCGGATCCAGGTGTCGGTCTTCTTGACCAAGGCCGTCACCGAACCGGAGCGGACGGCCATTCGCGAGGAGCTTGTCCAGCTGCCGCAGGTTGAGCACGTCTACTACGAGTCGCAGTCGCAGGCCTATGCGCGTTTCAAGCAGCAGTTCAAGGACGTTCCGTCGTTGGTCAAGAACACCCCGGAGAGCGCGCTGCCGGAGTCTTATCGCGTCAAGCTCAAGGATCCGAAGAAATACCAGATCGTCGCCAGCGCAGTGCAACGCATGCCGGGGGTCGATCAAGTGCAGGGCAAGTCGAAAGCGCTCGAACAGTTCTTCCGATTCCTCGGCTACGGCCAGAAGATCGCGCTCGCGGTCGCACTCGTGGCGCTGGCCGCGGCAGTCCTACTCATCTTCAACACGGTGCGATTAGCGGCGTTCAGCCGCCGACGAGAAACCGGGATCATGAGGCTCGTCGGCGCCTCCGACCTCTACATCCAGGCGCCGTTCATCCTCGAAGGTGCGCTCGCCGGCTTCCTGGGTTCGCTGCTCGCCGTCGGAGGGCTGCTGCTCACCAAGGCCTTGATCATCGACCGGGGCATCCACGGCATGTTCGGCGACGTCGTGAACTACGTGTCGTGGGGCGCCGTCGCCTCGATCATCCCGATCATCATTCTGACGGGCGTGCTGCTGGCGTCCATCACCTCGGCCGTCACGCTGCAGCGCTACCTGCGGGTCTGACGTTCCGGCCTATCCTGGCCGGGTGCGCTCGCGGCGGGTCCTGACGATCACCGCGGCCTCCGGCGCGGTCCTGCTCGCCTATGGCCTCGGTGCCGCCACCGTGCTGCTCACCTCGTCGGGTGGCAAGCAGCCGCACCGCAGCAGCGTCCTCGACCAGGCGGAGCACCGGATCTCAACCCAGGCGGTCGAACCGGTCAGCACTTCCGAGCTCGAGCGGGCAGCAGTGCAAGGAATGCTCCGCGCCCTCGACGACCGCTGGTCCGCCTACTACGCCGCCGGTGACTTCGCCCGCTTCCAGCAGGTGCTGTCCGGGAGCTACACGGGCGTCGGCGTCTGGGTCCACCGCGCGACCGACGGAAGCCTCCGTGTCATGTCGGTCCAGCCGCACTCGCCGGCGTCACAAGCGGGTTTGCGAGCGGGGGACGTCCTCGTCAGTGTCGCGGGGCGCGCCGTCGCCGGTCGCTCGGTCGCCGATGTCGTCAGCAACTTGCGCGGGGACGCCGGCAGCACCGTCGAGGTGCAGTATCGCCGCGACGGCTCGCTGGTCACGGCGCGGCTGACACGAGACAACGTTCCGGACGACGACGTATCAGCGAACATGATCACCCCGGGCATCGAGCGCTTGCGGGTCGCCGCGTTCACGCGCGGGGTCGGCCGATGGGTGCGTGACCGGGTTGCGCAGGCGCACCGTCGACACCTGCAGGGCCTCGTCCTCGACCTGCGCGACGACCCGGGCGGCTTGCTGGACGAAGCGGTCGAGACGGCTTCCGCGTTCCTCAACGGCGGCGCGGTCGTCTCCTACGAGCAACGCGACTCGGCTCCGCAAGTGCTCCGCGCTCTGGGACGCGGGGATACGGGGATCCCGCTCGTCGTACTCGTCGACGGGGGCACTGCGAGCGCCGCCGAGATCGTGGCAGCGGCGCTGCAGGATCGCGGTCGTGCCGTGCTCATCGGCTCGCGCACGTTCGGCAAGGGCAGCGTGCAGGCACCGAGCCGGTTGTCCGACGGATCGGCGCTTGAGCTCACCGTCGGGCACTACCTCACGCCGGCGGGCCGGTCACTCGACGGCATCGGCGTCAAGCCGGACGTCGAGGTCCCGCCCAACGCCGCGCCCAGCGTTATGGAACAACGAGCCGTGGAAGTTCTCTCCGGGCTCACCGCCGATGCCGGCAGCAGTGGTCGTGGCTAAGGAGACGGGCCGCAAGCTGATCGCGCAGAACAAGAAGGCCCGGCACGACTTCGCGATCGAGGACGTCTACGAGGCCGGTCTCGTCCTGCAAGGCACCGAGGTGAAGTCGCTGCGGGCCGGTCGGGCATCGCTCGTGGACGGTTACGCGCGCATCAAGGACGGCGAGGTCTGGCTCGAGGGCGTGCACATCCCTGAGTACGACCAGGGCTCCTGGACGAACCACGAGCCGCGACGTCCGCGCAAGCTGTTGCTGCACCAGGCTGAGATCGCGAAGCTCATCGGGAAGACCAAGGAAAGCGGTCTGACGCTCGTGCCGCTGTCCCTGTATTTCAAAGACGGCAAGGCCAAGGTCGAGATCGCCCTGGCGCGCGGCAAGCGGGCGTACGACAAGCGTCAATCGCTCGCGGCCCGGGATGCGGCGCGTGAGATCGACCGTGCGGTCGGACGGCGGGCTAAGGGCCGGCAGTGAACGACGCCGATGTTCCGGCGTTCTGGCAACGACTCGGACTGCCCGGACTGATCGACCTGCACGTCCACTTCATGCCGGACCGCGTGATGGACAAGGTGTGGGCCTACTTCGACTCCGCAGGCCCGCTCACGGGTCGAGAGTGGCCGATTCGCTATCGCCTGCCTGCGGCAGAGCGGCTCGCGCACGTGCGCGCGCTGGGTGTTCGGTTGTTCCCGTCGCTCGTCTATGCGCACAAGCCGGGCATGGCGTCTTGGCTCAACGCCTGGGCGGGTGAGTTCGCCGCCGCAAACGCAGACGTTGTGCATACGGCAACGTTCTTTCCCGAGCCCGGTGTCGCGTCGTACGTCGATGACGTGCTGACGTCCGGTGCGCGCCTCTTCAAGGCGCACGTCCAGGTCGGCGGCTACGACCCGCGGGACCCGTTGCTCGACGACGTGTGGGGGCGACTGGCGGATGCGCAGGTTCCGGTGGTGGTGCACGTAGGAAGCGGGCCGGCGCCCGGTGCACACACCGGGCCGGAACCGTTCGGCGAAGTCCTGCGACGACACCCGACTCTGACCGCCGTCATTGCCCACATGGGCATGCCCGAGTACGACGAGTTCCTCGACTTCGCCGAGCAGTACGACAACGTGCACGTGGACACGACGATGTGTTTCGTCGACACGTTCGGCGACCAGCAGGAGCTCGGGCAACAGCTCGCGCCACGGCTCGCGGGGTTGCGCGACAAGGTGCTGCTAGGCACCGACTTCCCGAACATTCCGCACGACTACGCGCATCAGCTCGAAGTGCTCGACCGGCTCGGTCTGGGCGACGACTGGCTGCGCGCAGTGTGCTGGGACAACGGCGTCCGCTTGATTCGCTAGGACTGGCTGACTGTGCCGGTCGTCTTGTCGAGCACGAGCGAACCGCGTTCGAAGTCGCAGCGGTCGTGGGTGAGGTCGACTGCGTAGACGTCGGTGACCGGTCGGCCGAGCGTGCCCGTCTCGCGCCCGTATTGGGTCACCCAGGCCTGGAATATCGGCCCCCACACGGCGTGCGCGCCCAGATCCGGCATCAGGTCGATGGCGCCGTTGGCGAAGGACTGCGTCTGCCCCAGGCCGGACGGCAGATCAGTCAGCTCATCGGTGGGATAGCCGAGCGGCCCGGTCTCGCGTTGATGCGCATCCCAGACGACAAGCGCGGGTTGCAGAACAGCGTGCGCCCCGGGCACTGGCGCGAAGTAGACGGCGCCGCCTTCGAAGTCGTTGTGCTGACCGGCCCCGTCGCTGTTGCTGCGAGTGTCGGTGATCGGCAAACCAAGCGGGCTGCCCGCCGAGCTGGCCGACTGCCAGTAGGTGAACACCGGACCCCACACCGCATGCGTGTCGGTGTGATGTGACGTGTAGATCGATCCGTGCTGGAACAGGTTGTGTCGACCCCCGCTCGACAGGGTGTCACGCGTGTCCGAGGTCGGCAGTCCCAGCGGCGACCCGGACTCGCCGAGATGCACGTACTTGTGGGCTAGCACACCGAGAACGAAGTGGGTGCCCACGTTGTCGGAGTGATACATGCGGCCGTGCTCGAAGTGTTGCAGCGTGCCGTGTGAGCCGTACCGCTCGTGGCCGATGGAGGCGCCCAGCGGGGACGCCTCCGAGCGGAGGTCCCGGTAGCGGCGCTGGATGGGCGTCCAGTGCTGCGGCATGCATGGCGCCGAGTGAGTGCGGGTGAAGTCGTCGGTCGCGCTGGCCTTGGTGCACGACTCCCACTGCCACGGAGGCGTGCAGCTGATCGCGCGGCAGAGCACCGGGCCGCTGCAACCGATCTCCTGGTGGCACTGTCCATAACGAAAGACGTTGCGACAGACGTGTCGCTCGTCGCACCCACCGCCGTGCGCACAGTGCGGCTTGCAGTTCCAGCACTCGCGACCACAGAAGTGGCTACCTCGGCAGTGGCACTTCGTGCACCGCGCTTGGCAGTCGATGTAGTAGCGCGCTTTGCCGCCGCACAGTCGCGCGCCATCGGCCTTCCACCAGCCCCCGGCGAAGGAACCGGGTGGGCACTGGTTGACGCCGTTGTTGATCGTGCAGCACAACGCCGTCCAACCGGATGCACAGGACGCGCCACTGCCGCACACCGACGCATATGCGGTGCCGGGTCGCAGGACGTAGTGGAGACCGCCGACGGACATTGCCGAACCAACAACCGCGACACGTTGCAGAAATGAGCGCCGGCTATGCCGACGGGAGAGCAGCTCCGCGGCGCGGTTGGCGAGCGTGGTCGTGAACATCGTTTCAGCTCACCTGATCGTGAGTCGGTCAAGGAGGTTGTGGACGTGCGGCAGCAGTCGAGCCCGACGATGATGGCTGCCGAGGACGACGTACAAGCAAAAGGCGCGGTCACCGGTGTTGAAGAACCACTGGCCGCCTGACTGGCCGGGCAGCACTCGCTGCAGCTGCGTCGGATGGAACTCGTCAGCCCGCGGTCGGGGCACGCCGCGGTTGGCGAACAGCGCGGTCTGCGCCGATGGCTCGTCGAACTCGAGGAGTACGACGAGCACGTCGTCACGGCGCATGCGGTCAACGGCACCGCTGCCGAAGTCGCCGCGGATCGACGGCAGCGCGAAGTTGGCGGCGTGCATGATCGGGAAGCTCTGCTCACCGGCTTCGCTCTGGATACGACGGTAGATGCGCGCGTCCCAACCATGTGGGGTGTCGACGGCGAGCCGGTGTGCTGCGACCTTCATGAGGCGACCGCCACGAAAAGCGCGAGTGCCGCCGCAGCCTCGACGGTGATGGTGATGGGTCGAACCACCGTGAGTGCGGTCTGCCAACGCCGATGCGATCGCCGCAGGGTCTCGGGATCGACGACGCTGCGGTTGCCGAGGATCGGCACTGCACGAGCGAGTCCGAACAGCAGTCCGAGCAGTGCGCCCGCCGAAGGAGAGGCGACCACCAGCTCGAGGAGCCATGTCAGGTAGAGCGACGCGGAGGTGGCGATCGTCACCGCACCAAGCCCGAGCTGGAATCCGAACCCGACTCCGCACACCCAGTCGCGGTAGCTGGTCAGCCAACCCTCGTCGACCTGTCGGTGCAGGGAGGGCGGCCGGCCTCGGACCTCGGACAGCGCTGCGAGCGCCGCGAGCGCCGCGACGACCATCACCGCGGCTGTCGACCGGATCCCGGGCAGCAGCGAGCCGATGCCGCCCAGGGCGGCACCGATGACTGCGCCACCGGCCGCCGACGCCACGACGTAGGCCGTGACCGTGCGCGTCCAGGACGCACCGCGTCCCCGCTGCCCGAGCGGGGTGATGCTCGCGAGCATCGACTCCCCTCAAGGTGACCAGGTGGCACGGACTCCGGCGACGGCCGCGACAGCCATCCCGGCGACGACGACTGCCGTCATTCGGGATCTGGAGGCGCAGCAAGACTGTGATGACCCGGGCCGATGCCCGCGGTGAGCAGCTCGGCGTCGATGCGCCCGGGGTTGTCCCGCCACTCGACGCCGACGGGCCCGGTTCGGATGGCCCGGTCGGCGTTGGCTTGCGTGAGCAGCCCGCGAACGGCGGGCCAGTCCGGACCGGTGCCTTCACCGACGATGCGGCCCGTCGGCCCGTCGACGTAGACGAAGTGCGGGGAGCCCGGCACCTCATAGACCTCCCATGCCGCGGTGGAGGCGATCACCTCGACCTGGGGACCGGCCAGTCGTGCCAGCTCGGACTCGCTCTCCTCGTCCGAGACGACGACGAGGACGCGGGTGCCGGGGAGACCGAGGTCACCGTTCATCGCGGTCCAGAACGGTCGACACGTCTCGCATCCGGTCGACAGGAATGCCAGCAGGGTGTCGTGCTCCGCTCCCGTGACGGCCACGGCAACCGCGTCGCCCCGCGGGTTGACGCCCGCGATGTCGTGCGCCGGCCCGCCGGTGACGCGCGCGCTGCTCGCGGCAGGTCGTCGCCGCGGCGCTGAGTCGTCCGGGTCCACACCCGCACCGAGATCGTGCAGGGCGCGCAGGATCTCGGCGTGACTGCGCAGCAGACCGGCGACGAGCAGACCCAACAGCAGGATGGCGACGCCTTCGGCAATGACGACGGCGACCATCAGCGTCCCTCCCCCCGCGGCATGCGCGCGTGCGGGAGGACGGCAAACGCCAACCAGGCCAGCCACGTCACCAGTGCCGTGAAGGCGACCAGGGCCGCATCCGTGGTGCTCCACCCGAGCTCTCCGACATCCAGGCCACCGGTCGTTGCGGCTGCCAGGGCGGCGCCGCCGAGTGCGGCCGTCACCACGGCATGCGTCCGCGTCGGCGGGGTGTCCGGCCGGCCGAGACAACCGCACGACGACACGGCCCCGCCTTTTCGTAGCGCCAGGATGAGGAAGCCGGCGAAGCCCAGATAGCTGAGGCCGACAAGTGCACATGGCACTGGCCCACTGCCGACGAACGCACCCATCCCGATCGCCATCTCGGCGACCCCGAGGGCGCGCACCGATCGAGACCGACTGCGCACGCCGACGGACGTGAGCGCACCGACCGTGTACGACGGCCGTCGTACCTTGCCGACGCCCGCGACGACGAGCAGCAGCGCGGCCGCGAGGACGGGTGCAGATGCCGGCGCCATGCCCTGGAGCGTAAGCGGGCAAGGCGGTCAGCGGGTGCTGTCTCGGCGGTGCGACGTATATGTCGCGTCATGGCAAGCGGCGTACCATGAATGTGATCCATTGATGAGGGGGTGACTGGTTTCGACAGTGGACGTCGAGTCAAGGGAAGCGGGCCGAGGATGTCGCGTGATCTCGAAAATCCATCGCGGCAACTTCAATAAATGCCGATAACAACCGGCTCGCTCTCGCTGCCTGACGGTAGCTAGAGCTGTCAGCCCAGGAGCGCCTCCGACCTGGGGTCTGGCATCGATAGGAGGCTCCACCGGTCGACTCGGT
>JAICMI010000092.1 GCA_025929315.1 Frankiaceae bacterium | reverse complement strand
CGTCGGCCAGACCCATTCAATTGGGCCGAACGTCGCGTAGTAGCCGCAGCCTCCGTCCCCGCGCGAGGCTGGCCTCTTCGTCGTTGATTCCGCAGCCGGTCAATGAAGAGGTGGCTCCGTGAGCATTGGAACTTGCCTGCTGCGCGTGTCATCCATTGGATGGCGCGCGCACCAGCGTTGGGCGACAACAACCCTCTCTCTGGCGAGCCCTGTCCGCGCCCTCTGGGACGCGGACAGCAGGAGGGTCGACTGCCTCCAGTCGCGACTGATTAGCCATTCTGGGTAGTTCTTGACTAGATCTGCCGGTTTGCGGGATCCAGAAATCAACAGAGTTGATGATGCGCATATCGGCACGCGTGTGCCGTGGCAGGCATTGATCCGACGGTGACGTATTGGTCGCCTTTGCGCCGTCGGGGAGCCAATGGCGAAACCGGGCCTCTCATCAACGGGGAGGCAACCCTTGAAGTTCATCAAGGCAGCGGCAGTCGTCGCAGCCAGTGCGGGCATGCTGGTCGTCGGCGCATCGTCGGCGATGGCGGCTCCGGGCGGCTCGGTCGCGCGCAACCAGGTCACGACGGCGACGTACACGGTCATGGTGCTCGGCAGCTACGAGCACGACTACACCGTCACCACTAACCCGTGCGACGGGTCTGTCAGCATCACCGGCTCGACGCCCGTGGCCTCCGGCTACTACACGACGGAGACCCTGACGGGCTCGCTCACTAACGGCGTCATCAGCTTCAGCTCGGTGTACGACGGTCCTTACAACCTCGGCTACAGCTACGCCGGTAACTTCCCCGTTGCCGGTGGCACCCTCGGCGGCGACTACCCGGGTACGGTCAGCCAGCCCGACACCTCGTCGACCACCTACGCCAACCACGGCCAGTACGTGTCGGCCGTCGGCGGCGGCAGCGATGCAGCCCACAGCTGCGTCGGCATGCCAGTCGGCAGCTGACTCAACCAGAAGGCAAGAACGGATGCGCGCGTCGCCAACAGGCGGCGCGCGCATCCGTATTCAGACTCCGCACCAGTTGTCCCCTTTGCGGCGGGTTCACGGTCACTTACTGACACGAAGTGACCACAAGAACCGCACAACGGGCCGATGCCCGCGTCCTTGCTTCTCCTGAAGAGTTGGCCTCACTCGCAGAGGGGGGGCCTCGCGTAATGTCCGACGTGAGTCCCCCAGCCATGCCCGCTGCGCGCCCGTGGCACCGGCAGGCATCCGTCGCCGTACATCTTCTCGGCGTCTTCTTCGTCGCCGCCCTGCTCACCGCGACTCTTGTCACTGTCAACGTCATCGGTGACTTCCGCGACGCGCGCAACGCCGCTCGCACCCACGTCATGCAGCAGGCACAAGCGCAGGCCCGCGAGCTCGCCATCTACCTGTCCGGCGGCTACCCCGACGCACTCACCAGCCTCGTCGACAACGCCGCCCTGCACACCGCGCGCGCCGCGGACTGCCAGCCGTCCCTCAATCAGCTCGTCCAGCAGGTCCCCGGCTCCGGCGCGGCGCTTGTGCTCGAGAACGGTACGACAGTGTGCCGCGCCGGCCGATACGTGCCGGCGACCGGCACCACGTGGGTGTTCGATGCCTTCGACAAGGGCACCGGCCACGACGGACCACTGCGTATCAACGGTGACGCGCACCCGCTCCTCGGTTTCTCCGCCGGCCTCTCGACCAGTCGCGGCCCCGCCGCATTGATCCTCGAACAACCCAGCGGTGGCACGTTGCTGCACACTGCGCCGGCGCACATCGGCGTACACGTCATCGACCGGCTGTCCGGCATGGTCCTCGACGGCTGGCCCAAGTCGGCACTTGTCGGCACCATCGCGCCGCAGCTCAAGCTGCCCGGCAGCGACAAGGCCGTCACCGCGGTCGTCCCCGTCATCGGCACCACGTGGGTCGTCGTCGCCGACCAGCCGAAGTCACGCGCACTAGCCAGCGCCGTCACCGGACTGGCACGGAACCTCCTGTTCGGCTCGCTGCTTCTCTTCGTACTCCTCGGACTCGGCATCGTCGTCTACCGCCGGATCGCCCGTCCGGCGCACCGACTGCGTCGCGCCATCGAAGAGCTTGGGAGCGCCGACATGCTCGACCCGGATGGGCAGCGCGTCCCCGAGGACGGACCGCGCGAGCTCGCCCTGCTTGGTCGCGCGTTCAACGAGATGGCTCATGCCCGTGCGCGCAGTGAGTCCCGCCTCGCGCACGACGCCCTGCACGACGGCCTCACCGATCTGCCCAACCGCACCCTCGTCCTCGATCGGCTCGCGCACTTGCTCAACCGCACCGGCCGGTCGGGAGAGGTCAGCGCCGTACTCTTCCTCGACCTCGACCGGTTCAAGCTCGTCAACGACAGCAGCGGGCACGCCGCCGGCGACGAGCTCCTCGTGCAGGTCGCCGAGCGGCTCGCCGCCATCACGCGTCCCGGCGACACACTCGGGCGGTTCGGGGGCGACGAGTTCGTCCTCGTCTGCGAGTCGCTGTGGAGCCCGGCCGGCGCGGTCGGTGTCGCGCAACGCGTCCTCGCCGCGCTTCAGCCCGCGTTCCGCATCGGCGGCAGCGAGGTCTTCATCAGTGCCAGCATCGGCATCGCCATCGCGCAGCCCGGCGACGACGCGGGCGACCTGCTGCGCGACGCCGACGCCGCGCTCTATCGCGCCAAGGAAGCCGGCCGTGCAGGCTACGCGGTCTTCGACGACGAGATGCGTGCGCAGGTACGACGCCGGGTCGACATCGGCAACAAGCTCCGTCACGCCGTCAACGGCAACGGTTTGTCGATCGACTACCAGCCGGTCATCGACCTCACGACCGGTGCACCTGCCGGTGTCGAGGCGCTGCTGCGTTACCGCGGGCCCAACGAAGAGCTCGGCCCCGATGACTTCATTCCCATCGCCGAGGAGACCGGGCTCATCGTGCCGATCGGCGAATGGGTGCTGCGCGAGTCGTGTCGTCAGCTGGCGCAGTGGCAGGCGATGGACGGTTGCCCGTCAGGTCTGCACATGTCTGTCAACGTCTCCGCGCGCCAGCTCGCGCAGCCCGACTTCGTCGCCGTCGTCGCGCGTGCAGTCCGTGATAGCGGACTCGCGCCGGGCTGCCTCACTCTCGAGATCACCGAGTCAGTGTTGATGGGCGACCACGAAGCGGTGGCGCTGACGATGCGACAGCTTCGAGCGCACGGTGCGGCGATCTCGATCGACGACTTCGGCACCGGCTTCTCGTCGCTCGGCTATCTCGAACGGTTGCCGGTCGACGAGCTCAAGGTCGACCGCTCGTTCGTCGCACCACTCGGACGTCGCGGCCGGTCTCGCGCGATCGTCGAGTCGGTCGTCGACCTCGCCCACGCGGTCGGCCTCACCGTCGTCGCCGAAGGAGTCGAGGACGCCGAGCAGGGCGCGGTGCTGACGAGGATGGGATGCGACATCGGGCAGGGCTTCCACTTCGCCCGGCCGCTGACACCGGATGCTGCGTTCGAGTTCCTGACCCGCCCGCGCGTCGTACGGCTGCCCAACTAGCCGTTCGCTTTGCACTCCGGACAGATCCCGGAACCGCCGCAGCGATGACACGGCGCGACGTGCCCATACTCGGCTTCGATCTCACCGGTGCCGAGGCACACCCAGCACTTGTGGCCGCCCAGGCAGCCGCTGCAGCTTGCGGTTCCCCCCACGACTCCACCCTGGCATGACCAAGATCATCGCGGAGCCGATCGACATCGAAAGTCGATCTTGGTAGGTCAACCCTTACCTGCAAGCAAGCACCGGGAAAGGCCGTGACCGGCCAGGGCGGCATGCGCAGCAGGGCTCGCGTCGATGACTGCCAGCCGGTGGCCGCGCGCGGCGGCGCGATGGCTGACGCCGACCAGAACAGCGGCGCCCGCTGCGTCGAGCACGTCCACGCCGGACAGGTCGACCGTCAGCGACGCGCCCTCGTCCAGGGCGTCGAGCAGGGCCAGTCGGAACGTGTGCGCCGTCGACACGTCGAGGCGAACCGGTGCCGTGATGTGTCCGGCTGGTGCGACCGCGAGGGTGTCCACGGTCATACCAGGACGTCGTTGCGTTCGGCGATCTCGGCCAGCTCGGCCAACCGAGCCGTCAAGACGGCGACCATGACCTCGTCGCCGGCACGCTCGGCCTGATGCAGGAGGACGACTGCGTCCTCACGCTGAGTCCTCAGCTCGTCGGTGAACATGTCGAGCATCTCCCCTCCCTCGTGATCGGCCTGCGTCCCACTGTCACCTCAGTGCATGTCGACAGCGCTGTGATTTGTGTGACGGTTCGATGACAACGGGACTGTCACGCAATCGACACGAAACCGACTGCTGCATGTCGCGAACGGCGCGCAGACTCGTCACGTGCTGATCACCGAGGACAAAGACGGCTGCACACGTGTCGCCGTGTCCGGCCCCCTTGACGACAAGATGGCCGCGCACCTTGCGCAGATCTGCGCCCGCGCCGGATCGCCCGAGCTGCGCAGGCTCGAGCTTGACCTGTCGGGAGTCACGGCGATCACCGTGGACGGTGTCGCGGCCGTCGGCAGCTGCATGGCGCTGTCCCGGCTGCTCGTCGACGGCGTCAGCGTGACCGTCGCCAACGACACCGGCCGGCGCGCCCTGCTCGACTCGCTGCTCGACGTCTGAGAAGTCCTCACCGCGGCGGTGCGAGCATGGAAAGCATGGCCGCCGCCTCAGTCCTGATCGTCGACGACGACGACGGCATCCGTACGTCGCTTCGGCTGGCGCTGGAGGACCACGGCTACCACGTCCGCGAGGCCGCCGATGGCGAGTCCGCGCTCGGGGAGGTGAAGAACCAGGTCCCCGATGTCGTCATCCTCGACTTGATGCTGCCTGGCATGGACGGCTTCGAGTGCTGCCGGCAGCTTCGTCGTACCAGTGACGTGCCCGTCCTCATCGTCAGCGCGCGCGGCGACAGCCACGACGTCGTCGCCGGGCTCGAAGCGGGCGCCGACGACTACATCCGCAAGCCGTTCGACGTGCCCGAGCTGACCGCGCGGGTGCGCGCGTTACGACGCAGGCTCCGGTCGGCACCTGATGAGCCGGACCTGCTGCAGGCCGGCGCGATCAGCATCGCGGCGGACCGTGGCGAGGTCACCGTCGCCGGCAAGCCGGTGCATCTCACCAAGACAGAGTTCAGGCTGCTCTACGAGCTCGCGTCGCATCCCGGCCGGGTGTTCACCCGCGAGATGTTGCTCGAACGAGTGTGGGACTACGGCTACTTCGGCGACGCTCGCATCGTCGACGTGCACATCGGACGGCTTCGTACCAAAATCGAGCCGGACACCGCCAACCCCGCCCATCTCGTCACGGTGCGCGGGTTCGGCTACAAGCTCCAGACGTGAAGGTCCGCCTGGCGCCCGTCCGGCTGCGCCTGTCGCTGCGGATCACGCTGGCCTTCGCCGTCGGGGCGTTGGTCCTGTCGGCGGCGGTCGCTGTCGGGTCGTACTTGTTCACGGCGCGCTTCCTGGTCGGCGAACAGGAACGCACCACGCTCCACCAGACCTACGTCAACGCAGCGATCGCACGTGCGCGACTGTCCGGCCCGGCCGTCGACGTTCCGGCGATCCTCGACGCGCTCACCGTCGCGTCGTCGACGAACAAGATCATCTACAACGATGGTCGCTGGTACTCCTCGTCGTTGCTTGTGTCCCGGGATGCGCTGCCGACCGACCTCCGCGAGGCGACGCTGGGCGGTTCGACCGTGCGAACGTGGCGGCAAAACGGTTCGTCGTCGCAAATCGTCGTCGGCGTGCCGCTCCCGGGTGTGAAGAGCGCCTACTTCCAGGTCTTCGACGAGGCGCCGCTGCGACACACGCTCGACGTCCTGCGCAACGTGCTGCTCGCCGCCGCGTCAGCGACGACGGCCGCCGGCGTAGGCCTTGGATGGTGGGCAAGCCGACGACTAACCGCACCGCTTCGCGCCGTCGCAGCGGCGGCCGAGCGGCTCGCAAGCGGCAACCTCGAAACGCATCTGCCCCACGAGCACGACCGCGAGCTCGGTCAGCTGGTCGACAGCTTCAACGCGATGGTCGCGGCGTTGCGTGCACGCATCCAACGCGACGCACGGTTCGCCGCCGATGTCAGCCACGAACTGCGATCACCGTTGACGACGTTGTCGACGTCGTTGAGCGTCTTGCGCAGGCGCCGCAGCGAGCTGTCTCCGCCCGGACAGGATGCGCTGGACCTGCTCGTCACGGAGCTCGCGCGTTTCGAACGACTCGTCGAGGACCTGCTGGAGATCTCCCGCGCAGATGCTGCGGGCGGTATCGCGGATCCCGAGCCGGTGCGGATAAGCGAGCTCGTGCTGAACGTGCTCGAGCAACCCGAATACGGAGACGTTGCTGCCAACATCGACAGCAGCGCATTCGACGCCGTCGTCGCCGGTGACAAGCTGCGGCTTCAACAGGTGCTGCGCAATCTGCTGGAGAACGCCGACACATATGCGGGTGGAGCCACGGAGATCAGCGCAACCGCCTCCAACGGCTGCGTCCTGCTGTGTGTCGACGACGCAGGACCGGGGGTGCCGCCGGCGGAACGCGAACGGATCTTCGACCGGTTCACCCGCGGTCGCAGCGCGGCGCGGCGGGGTGGCCGCGGCGGCACCGGCCTGGGACTGGCCCTGGTCGCCGAGCACGTTCGCGCACACGGCGGCCGGATCTGGGTGACGGACGCGCCCAGCGGCGGTGCGCGCTTCGCCTTCGAACTGCCGCAGGCGGCGCGATGACACGCAAAGCTCGTACGACGGCTGCCGCCGTCGTCCTCGCTGGCCTCACCGCAGCGTGCGGGGTCCCGACCGACGAACACCTGCAACGGATCGACCCATCGACCGTTCCGTTCCACCTGCTGGCGACAGCGCCCCCGGGCACGCCGGCGCCGCAAGCCAGCGGTCCCGTCACTCATGTCTACTTCGTCCGCAACGACCATCTCGTCACCGCGACCCGACGCGTCGTCAACGAGAACATCCCCGGTCAGGCGGTGCGTCTACTCGTTCTGGGCCCGACCGTCCAGGAGGCGGCGGCCGGGCTCACGTCGGACATTCCGGCACAAACCAAGCTCACCTCGCTGGACGTCGCTGCGTCGGTGGCCACCGTCGATCTGAGCCCCGAGTTCGGCACCGTCGGCGGGAGCGACCAGGTGCTCGCGGTCGCGCAGATCGTCTACACACTGACGTCGTCGAAGTTCATCGACGCCGTACTCTTCGCCATCAACGGGAAGCCCGTTGAAGTTCCGGACGGAAGCGGATCGCTTTCGAGCGCGCCACGCACCCGCGCTGACTATCGGGATCTCGCGCCGGCTGGCTAGCCCGAAAATGCACATGACAGTTCTGTGACAAACGCGCGCGGTGCCTTTCGAACTACCAAGCTGATTGTCCAGAATGACCACGGTCATGACCCGAATGCGCCCAGCGGACCCTCGCTCGCCCACAGTGCTGGAACTCGTCGGCACCTTTGAACTGCGTCGCCGAGCGTCCACCGAAGCCTTCCGTGCCGGTCTCCGGCTTGCGCGGGGCGGGTCAGTCCACGTGAACGACATCGCCGACGATTCCGTCACGGGCCAAGTCGTCGACCGGCAGCCGATCGACGTCGAGATCAGACGCGACGGCACCTCGCTTCTCGGCCACTGCAGATGCCCGGACGGCCAAGATGAGGTGTGCCGGCACCAAGTCGCCCTGGCGCACACGGTTTGGGTGAGCGAACACCTTGCCCGCAACTGCTCATAGTGTCGTAGGTGCCGGTGCCCGGTCCCCCTTGAACGTCAGTGGCCGTGGGGGCGGTGGCCCGGCGGCAGATGCTTCGGCGGCTTTGGTGCCGGGGCATGATGCTTCGGCGGCCGGGACACGATCACGGGCTTCGGTACGAAGGTCGAATCCTGCGCGATGTGCGCCGCGGCTCCGTCGAAGTTGAGCGGAGGCTTCCCTGCCAGCGCGCCCAGCATCGTCGCCCGCCACACTGACGCGGGCAGGTCGGCGCCGTACACATGGGAGAAGAACCGCCCACCGACGTTGAGGTTGGTCAGCGGATGCGAGGCGCCGCCGCGCGGGTCGCCGACCCAGACCGACGCCGCGAGTTGTGGAGTGAATCCCGTGAACCAGGCCGCCGCGAACGAGTCGGTGGTGCCTGTCTTGCCGGCCGCGGGCCGGTGGATCGTTGCGGATGCACCGGTGCGCGCCGAGTCGGGCCCGTCGATCACGCCGCGCAGGATCGACGTCGTGACCTGCGCGGTGTGCGTGCTCATCACGCGGTTGCACTGCGGGTGCGAGCCCTGGATCACGTGTCCGTTGGACGCGGTGATGCGCGCGACGCCGTACGGCTTGCAATAGCGGCCGTTGGCAGCGAGCGTCGCGTAGGCGGACGACACCTGCAGCGGTGACGTGTCGTCGGAGCCGAGAGTGAACGCCGGCACCTGCGATGGCGGACCGCCGGTGGTGATCTCGGTGATGCCCATCTTCTTCGCGAGTTGCCATGGCGCGCATACGCCGACCTTGCGCTCGAGCTGCGCGAAGTAGGTGTTGACCGACTCCCACGTTGCGCGGACGAGACCGAACGTGCCGCCCTCGCCGTCTTCGGCATTCTTCGGCGCCCACGAGCCGAGCGGTGTGTGGTTGCAGCCGCTGAAGTTGCTGAGGTGGACCTGCGGCGGTGAGTAGAAGGTCTGCGACAACGGAATGTGCTTCCCGAGCGCGGCGGCGAGGGTGAACATCTTGAACGTCGACCCGGCCTGGAACCCGCTCGCGCCGCCGGTCGCGAGGTTGACCGTGGTCTGGTTGGTCTTCTTCTTGCTGCCGAAGGGACGGTCAACGGCCATCGCCTCGACGCCGCCGTCGCCCGGTTGGACGGCGACGACCGCGGTGGCGATGCGTGAGCTCGGCGGGACGGTCTTGTCGACCGCGGCTTGTGCGGCCTGTTGCGCTTGCGGATCGAGGGTGGTCTCGATGGTGAGCCCGCCGGTCATGAGAGCGCGCTCACGTTGCGTCCGCGTCTTGCCGAGGGCAGGGTCGAGCAGCAGCGCGCGGTGAACGTAGTCGCAGAAGAACGGTGCAGTGCTGCTGTCGCAACCGTCGCCGACGTGAGTCTGATGGAGCTTGAGCGGGGCTGCCGCCAGGTTGGTCGCAGCTGTCGGCGAGATGTCGTGGACTTTGGCCATCTGCTTGAGGACAGTCGCGCGGCGGGCCTTGGCCTGCGGCTTGTGCAGGACGGGGTCGTAGGCGGTCGGCGACTGCACGAGGCCGGCGAGCAGAGCGCTCTGCGCGACGTTGAGGTCGGCGGCGTGGATGCCGAAGTAGCGGCGAGCTGCGGCCTCGACGCCGTAAGCGCCTTCACCGAAATAGACGATGTTGAGGTAGCGGTCGAGGATCTGGTTCTTGCTGAGCCGCTTCTCGACGCCGATCGCGTAGCGCGCCTCTCTCAGCTTGCGGGAGATCGAGTCCGACGTCGCCTGCTTGTCGTCGGCTGAGTAGAGCAGCACGTTCTTCACGTACTGCTGGGTCAGCGTGCTGCCACCCTGGACGGCGCCGCCGGAGTTGACGTCGGTCGCCGCCGCTCGCAGGGTGCCCTTGAGGTCGATCGCGCCGTGATCGAAAAAGCGCGCGTCCTCGATGTCGACGATGGCCTTCTGCATCGGCTTGCTGATTGCGGCGAGCGGCACACTCACCCGGTTCTGCGCATAGAAGGTCGCGATGGTCGACCCGTCCTTGGCGACCACTCTCGTCCGCTGCGGTGGCGGTGGCGCCTTGAGCACACTCGGCAGGTCGTCGAACGACTCGGTCGCAGTCCGCGCGAACGCCCCCAGCCCGCCGACGAACGGCAGCAGGATCGCCGCGAAGACCAGCCCCGCAACCACACTCAGGATCAGGAGACGAGTCATCGGGGGCGCCGTACGCATCGAACGGCCCCTACCCGACCGGCTGGCCCTTCATCCGTGATCTTGACGTTTCCGAGGTCGTGGGACCGTGATCTCGACGTTCTGCCGCCCGAAACGTCAAGATCACGGACGGCCATCGGGGCGGGTGTGGACGCGTCCAGCCCGTCAACAGTCCGGTACGACGTCGCCACCAGCCGGCTGTCGGCAGCCGAACCTGGCCCATGCCACTCATCCCGACGCCCCGGCGCGAGCTGATCGCCGTCACCGGCACCGACCGCGAGGTGGATCGTGCGCTCAAGGCAGGCCGTTCGGTAGCGGTGCTCCGCGGCGTGCATGTCGACGCCGGGCACGCCGTCGGCTTGCGGGTGCGACTGCACGCAACCCTCGCGGCGCTCGGCCCCGACGCCGTCGTCGCCATGCAGAGCGCCGCCGTCTGGCACCAGTTCCGCTGGCTGCCGGCAGCATGGTCGGCGGAAGGCGTGCTCGTGCATGCGGCGGTGCCACCCGGTGCAGGTCGCCGGCATCGCGACGGCCTGCGGTTGCACTGGCGCACGGTCGACCCGATCGATCGGGTGGTTGTCGACGGTGTTGCCTGCATGACCGAGACGCGCACCCTCGTCGAGCTCGCACGCGACCCCAAGGTGCCGCCGCTGCTCGTCGTACAGATCATCGACGGCGCCCTTCGTGACGGGCGGACGACACAGGCCGACATGCTTGGCTGCCTCGCTCGCTTTCCCGGTGAGCGAGGTGTCGCGAGGGCGCGGCGGCTGGTCAACCGCGCGCGCGTCGGCGTCGATTCGCCGCCGGAGACGACGATGCGACTGACGCTCGAGGATGGTGGCATCACCGAGCTCGACGTCAACATCAAGCTGTTCGACGACGACGGCAATCTCCTGGTCCGCGGAGAGCTGGGCATCAAGCGGCTGCTGATCTGGAGTGAGTACGACGGCTACCTGTCGCATAGTGAGCGCGCAGCCTTCCGCAGCGAACGGCCTCGGCATCGGTGGCTGACCGGACGCGGCTGGCATGTGATGCGCTTCGTCGATACCGACCTGGCTCGACCCGACGCGTTCTGCGCGGAGTGGCGGGCTGCCATTGCCGAGGCGCCGGCCCGGATCGCTGCTCTCAAGCCGTCGCGTTCACCGGAGGTGGTGGAGGCCCGCCGGGCGCTGGGCCTGGACCGGTGATCTTGACGTTGCAGGCGGTAGAACGCCGAGATCACGCCCTCAGACCCGCCGAAACGTCAAGATCACGGCAAAGGGCCGGCGAGCGGTCGGCGGCACTTGCCACCCCGGCGCGACTGGAGCAGAGTCAGTCCATGGCAGACAAGTCAATCGCTGCAGGGGCCGCCGTCGGCAAAGCACCCACGGCCGACGAGCCAGGACGCATCAGAAACATCGTCCTCGTCGGCCACTCCGGGGCCGGCAAGACGACGCTCGCCGAGGCCCTCCTCGTCGCTACCGGGACGATCCCGCG
>JAICMI010000081.1 GCA_025929315.1 Frankiaceae bacterium | reverse complement strand
GCTTCTGCTGGTCGGGTCCCTTGAACCCGAACGACGCGACATAGGCCCGCGAGTTGATCTCGGTCCTGCCGACCTTGATGTAGTCGAGCCCGTCGGAAATGACCTCCCACAACGTCTTCTTGGGGTCAAGGCCCGCGCGCGACTGGTCGACGTAGGAGAACTGGACGGTCTCGCCGATCTTCAAGGTGCCGTCGTCGGGCTGCTCCTCACCAACGACCATCTTGAACAGCGTCGTCTTGCCAACGCCGTTGGGCCCCATGATGCCGACGATGCCGCCGGGCGGAAGCGAGAACGACAGACCATCGATCAGGGTCCGGTCACCGAAGCCCTTCTTGAGTTCCTGAACCTCGAGCACCTGGCTGCCGAGGCGAGGGCCGGGCGGGACCTGGATGACGTCGGAGTCGAGCGGCTTGTGCCTCTCCGACTCGGCGACGAGCTCCTCGAAACGCGAGAGTCGCGCCTTGCTCTTGGCCTGACGTGCCTTGGGGTTGGACCGCACCCACTCGAGCTCGCGCTCGATCTCGCGCTTGCGCTTCGCGTCCTTGGCGCCTTCGACCTTGAGGCGTGTCGCCTTGGTGTCGAGGTAGGTCGTGTAGTTGCCCTCGTAGGGATAGCAACGACCGCGGTCGATCTCGAGGATCCACTCCGCCACGTTGTCGAGGAAGTAACGGTCGTGGGTCACGGCAAGCACGGTGCCGGGGTACTGCGCAAGGTGCTGCTCCAGCCACTGCACGCTCTCCGCGTCAAGGTGGTTGGTCGGCTCGTCGAGCAGCAGGAGGTCGGGCTGCTCGAGAAGCAGCTTGCACAGGGCGACGCGGCGACGCTCGCCACCTGAGAGCACCTTGACGTCGGCATCGCCAGGCGGAGTACGCAGCGCGTCCATCGCCTGGCCGATCCGCGACTCGATGTCCCAACCGCCGGCGTGGTCGATCTTCTCCTGGAGCACACCCATCTCGGTGCCGAGCTCGTCGGTGTACTCGACGGCCATCTTCTCGGCGATCTCGTTGAAGCGATCGACCATGTCCTGGATCGGCTTGACCGCCTCCATGACGTTGCCGAGCACGTCCTTGCTCTCGTCGAGCGGCGGCTCCTGCAGCAGGATGCCGACCGAGTAGCCGGGCGAGAGGAGCGCATCGCCGTTGGACGCGGTGTCGAGACCGGCCATGATCCTCAGAACGGTCGACTTGCCCGCACCGTTGGGCCCGACGACGCCGATCTTCGCTCCCGGCAGGAACGACAGCGAGACGTTGTCGAGGATGACCTTGTCGCCAACGGCCTTGCGGACGTTACGCATCGTGTAGATGTACTGCGCCATGCGCCCAGACTACGGACGACTGATCCGGGTCGCTGGGCTCAGGCGGCCTGCTCGGGTACGGCGTGCACAGGGGCCTGCTCGGTCGACTCCGGCAACTGTCGCGGCGGACGAGCCATGGTCACGATGTAACGACCCATGTCCGGCGACACCGCGTAGGCCTCGAGCTCGAAGACCACCACCCGCTTGCTGTCCTTGTCGTCGTACTCCCGCTGCCGGAGGCGCCCGCGGACATCCACGATGTCGCCGCGATGCAGGCTCGAGAACGCGTTGTCGCCGAGCTGGCGCCAGCAGTTCACGGTCAGGAACAGCGTCTCGGTCGTCTCCCACTCGTTCGTCGTCTTGTTGAACCGGCGCGTGTTGGACGCGAGCCTGAAGGTCGTGATCTTGCTGCCGTTGCCAACGACCACCTGCGTCGGGTCGGTGGCGACGGTGCCACGGATGCGCATCTCGTTGTTGTCCACTTCTGCTCCTTCGGGGGTCGGTGTCGACCACCGTGGACCAGACAGCGCGCACCGCGCGTCGGCTGCGAGCGTTTGTGGATACGCAAATGCGCTCTTGTGCTGTGGAGGAGTGGGTAGGCGGCCGGTGTGACGATCGGGGCCTCCCACCACCCGAGGCTGGCGACCCGGTTGGACTCGCTGACCGGGCTGCGCTTCCTCGCGGCCGGCGCCGTCTTCGGCTTCCACGCGACATACCTGACCGTGGGACCGGTCCACGACGCGTTGGTGGTTGTCTTCGGGCGTGGCGGGTCCGGCGTCGGCCTGTTCTTCGTGCTGAGCGGCTTCGTCCTCGCCTGGTCGGCTCGACAGACCGACACCCCGGCCGCGATCTGGCGGCGCCGTGCCGCGCGGATCCTGCCGGCCTACCTCGTTGCGTGGCTGCTGGCCGGGCTGGCCGCCGCGTGGCTGACCGGGTGGACGCCGTGGCGCGCAGGTGCCGCGAACTTGCTGCTCGTTCAGTCGTGGATCCCGCGCGAGTCCATCTACTTCGGCTGGAACGGGCCGGCATGGTCGCTGTCATGCGAGGCGTTCTTCTATCTGCTGCTGCCGTTCATCCTGCCGCGCGTCGCCCGGTTGTCGGCGCGCAACCGGCTGCGTCTGGCGATGGCGCTGCTGGGCATGGACGTCGTCCTCGCGCTCGTCGCGGGTTTCGCAACGGCACGAGAGACCTCGGTGCTGGACTCGCAGTTCGGCTGGGTCGGCTGGCTCGTCTACGTCTGCCCGCTCGGGCGCACGCCGGAGTTCGTGATCGGGCTGGTCGCGGCCCTGCTCGTCCGTGACCGGCAACTTCCCCGGATCCGGCTGCCGCTGGCGGTCGCCGGCGTGCTCGCGGTGTATGCGGTGACATATGCCTCGCCGCACTTCGCGACACAGGTCGGCTTGCTGGTGCTGCCCTTCGCGCTTCTCATCGTCGCGCTCGCGCAGCAGGAGCTCGCCGGCAGTCGGTCGTGGCTCGCCGGACGACGCTGGGTCGTCCTGGGCGAATGGTCGTACGCGCTCTATCTCACCCACCATCTGCTCTTGCAGGCCGCACAGCGGGCGGCCGGCGAGATCGGCGGTGCAGTCGCCATCGCCTGGGTCGCGCTGCTCTTCGTAGCCGCGCTCGTCGTCGCGTGCGCGTTGTTCCGGTTCGTCGAGCGGCCGGCAGAGCGCCGACTGCGCGGGGCGCCGGCGCGAGCGATGCTGCACCGCGAGGCCACCTCTGCGCGGTCGGCAACGGTGCGAGAGGCTGCCCGCCATGGATGACTTCAAGGGGCGGACGGCGCTGATCACCGGGGCGACGCGCGGCATCGGCTTCGGCATCGCCGAGGAGCTCCTCGCGCGCGGGGCGAACGTCTGCATCACCGCTCGCAAGGCCGACGAGCTCGAGGAGGCGGTCCGCAGCCTCGACCCCGACGGGACAGGTCGCGCGATCTCCGCGCGCGGCAGCGCCGACGACGAGGAGCACCAGCGCACTGCCGTGACCGAGACGGTGCGGCAGTTCGGGCGGCTCGACCTTCTCGTCAACAACGCCGCGGTCAACCCGCAGTACGGCCCGCTGATGGAGGCCGATCTCGGCGCTGTCCGCAAGGTCTTCGAGGTCAATGTGGTCGCGGTGCTCGCGTGGACGCAACGCGCCTGGGAAGCCTCGATGCGCGAGCACGGCGGCACCGTGCTCAACGTCGCATCGGTCGGCGGGTTGCGCGCAGGGTCACCGATCGGTGCTTACAACGCGAGCAAGGCAGCGCTCATCCATCTCACTCGTCAGCTCGCCATCGAGATGTCACCCGGAGTGCGCGTCAACGCGATCGCACCCGCAGTCGTCAAGACGAAGTTTGCCCGCGCGCTCTACGAGGGTCGCGAGGAAGAGGTCGCGTCGCACTATCCGCTCAAGCGACTCGGCCGTCCTGAGGACACCGCCAAGCTCGCCGCGTTCCTGCTCTCCGACGACTCGTCCTGGATCACGGGCGAGACGGTGACGATCGACGGCGGCATCACGGTCGGCGGCGGGGTCTAGTCGTGACCGCGTCAGGACCAGTCGCGCTCGTCACCGGGTCGACGTCGGGCATCGGCGAGGCCGTCGTACGACGTCTTGTCGCCGAAGGACATCGAGTGGTCGTCAACTCGGTCCGGTCCGTCGACGCCGGCGCTGCACTGGTTGACGAGCTCGGGACGGACGTCGCGCACTACGTGCAGGGCGACGTCTCTGTCGAGGCCGACGCTCAGCGACTGGTCAGCGAGACGGCCGAACGATTCGGTCGGCTCGATGTGCTGGTCAACAACGCTGGTACGACGCAGGTGATCCCGCACAGCGATCTGGCAGCCGCAACGCCGGACGTGTTCCGCCGGTTGTACGACGTCAACGTCATCGGCGCCTGGCAGCTGACGGTGGCGGCGATGCCGCATCTGCGCGCAAGCGGAGCCGGATGCGTGGTGAATGTGTCGTCGCTCGCGGGGGTGCGTCCGACCGGCTCCTCGATTCCTTATGCCGTCAGCAAGGCAGCGCTCAACCACATGACGCGACTGCTTGCCAACGTCGTCGGTCCCGAGGTGCGCGTCAACGCGGTGGCACCTGGGCTGGTCGACACCCCGTGGACCGCTGACTGGCACGACGTGCGGGCAGCGGTCCACGCGATGACGCCGATGAAGGCATCCGCTCAACCCGACGACGTGGCCGAGCTCGTCCTGACGCTGGTGCGCTCGCGCTACGTCACCGGGGAGATCTGGGTCGTCGACGGCGGCCTTCAGCTCCGTTAGGTCGAGCCATGTCAGACATCCAGCTCGCCGCGGTCACGGACACCGACCGTGCGACCGCGATTCTGAGTGACGGCTTCAGCGCCGATCCCGTCATGGAGTGGATGCTCGGGGACAACGTTGCCGAGGCGCTGCCGCTCATGTTCGGCTTCATGCTCGGCGAGGCGCTCATTCCTGTCGGCGCGACCTACCTCAGCGGTCAGTGCTGTGCCGTCTGGACCCCGCCCGGGCGTGACCCATGGTCGAGAAGCGACGAGCTCGGCAGCCGCTTCCTGGCGGCGATGAACGAGGCACTGACGGAGCACGCCCTCGGGCGGCTGATGGTGCTCAGCGAGGTCACCGACCAGGTCCATCCGCGCGAACCGCACTGGTATCTCGGCATGCTCGCCACCCGGACCGCTGCGCAGGGCTCGGGAGCCGGCAGCCGCATGCTCGCTCGAACGCTGTCACTCGTCGACGCGGACGGGATGTCGGCCTATCTCGAGTCGACCAATCCACGCAACGTGCCGTTCTATGAGCGGCACGGCTTCGTCATCACCGGCGAGGAATACCTGCCGGAGGGTCCGCGGTTGACCTGCATGCGCCGCCCGCCGTCAGGTCAACCGGCGTAGCGCAGGATGTAGTCGCGCCAGCTGCGCTGGTCAACGGCCTCCAGCCAGATGACGTCGCCGGGTGGTCGCTCGACCGAGTTGATCGCACGCGAGTCCGGTCCGGCCGCCTCGGCGAGATCGAGGAGCAGGGTGAGCGGGACACCGGCATCGAGCAGGTGCTTGGCGGGGGAAGTCGCCATCATGGGTCTCCTATGGGCGGGGAAAACCGAATTACACTGATGTAATTCGGCACGGCCCCTGGAGACCTTGAGCCCTTTTGTCAGGGCGTTTCCAGCCTACCGTCCAGCGAGGCGTGACCCAACGCGACGAGCGGCGCGATCCGCTGCTGCATCTCGATGAAGCCTTCGCCGATCATCGCGCCGGCGCGACCGCGGGCAGCGACACCGGCGCAGACGACGGCGAGCTTGAACGCGCCGAAGCCGACGTACCAGGGCAGGGCGGACAGATCCCGCCCGGTCCTCTCGGCATAGCGCGCGTAGAGCTCGGACCGGGTCGGGAAGCCCGGCAACGTCGTCACCGACGCGACCGCGAGCGTGCCTTCGCGACCGGCCCCGTCGCCGGCTTCCGGCCAATAGACATAGAGGAGGCCCAGGTCCGCGAGCGGGTCGCCGAGCGTCGAGAGCTCCCAGTCGAGGACCGCGGCGACGCGACCCGGCACGGCCGGATCCAGCAGCATGTTGTCCAGCCGGTAGTCGCCGTGGACGATCGGCCCGGTCGGCGCGTCCGGCCGCGCCTCGGACAGTCGCGCAGCAAGCCGGTCGATCTCCGGACCGTCGTGGCCACCCTCGGGTTCCGGGGTGGCTTCCCACTGCATGGTCCAGCGTCGTACCTGCCGGTCGAGATAGCCGGCCGGCTTGCCGTAATCACCCAGGCCGACCTCGGCCGGGTCGACAGCGTGCAGCGCGGCGAGCACGTCGATGAGTCCTTCGCCGATCGCGCGACGCTGTTCCGGTTGATCGGCGTAACCATCAGGTAGCGACTCCCGCACGATGTGACCCGCGACGCGGCCCATGACGTAGAAGTTGGCGCCAAGCACGGACTCGTCGGTGCAGAGCGCAAGCGTCCGCGGCACCGGCACCGCTGTGTCCCCGAGCGCGGTCATCACGCGGTGCTCACGGCGCATGTCGTGGGCCGTGGGCAAGACGGTCGACATGGGCGGTCGACGTAGGACGACGTCGCCGGCCGCGGACGACACGACGAACGTCAGGTTGGACTTGCCACCCGAGATGAGCGAGACGACGCAGTCGCGCCACGCGTCGTCGCCGAGCTCGGCAGCCAGATAGTCGCCGACCGCCTTCGGCGGTGCAGCCTGTTCGGTGAGTTGTCTCAGATCGTCGTCGCTCATCCGCGCGCGTCCTCCGGGGGCGCTCCATCTTCGCTGTACTTCTCGTAACGTCCGGCCCGGCCACTCGCGGGCAGCACAACCTGCGTGCACCGGGAGCTGGCGAGCACCGTGCCGTCAGAGCTGCGCAGCTCGCCTGCGCAGAAAACCACACGACGAGTACGACGAACTACCCAGCCGCGCGCGATCAGCGTCCCGAGCTGTGCGCTGCGCAGGAACTCCACCCGCAAGTCGGCAGTCAGGAACGCCTGGTCCCGGTTGAGCACGGTCCAGCACGAGCCGCCCATGGCCGCGTCGAGCAAGGCAGTGACCAGACCACCCTGGACGACCGGTCCCCCCGCCGTCGGGAAGCAGTAGTTCTCCGTCGCGTCCCACGCGACTTCGGTCGCACCCGGCTCCCACGAGAGGCGCCGGTATCCGAGCGTCGCCCAGATGTGCGGCGGCTTGACGCGCTGGTGGTCCCACTCGTCGATGTCGGCGAACCGCTCGCCAGGGGTGATCTGCGGCCGGTCGGACATGGTGCGCTGAGTCTCCCTTACGTCGTGTTGGCCGCGCACCGTTGGGTGCGCGGCCTCCTCGTCAGTGCAAGTTGCGGTCTAGCCGGATGACGGAATGCCGTTGGACGGAGCTTGCGGCTGAGTGCCGCTGAAGTCCTGCACCGCGCCACCGCCATCGTCCGTCGTCTGCGGCGACCCTAGGAGCTTGATGGCCGTGCCCTTGATGACGCCGACCTGGGCACCGGTGAACCCTGCGTGCGAGTCCGCCGAGAAGCGGAACGGCACCAGGCCGGGACCCTGTGGCAGTCCGGACTCGACTGCCTTGACCAAGCTGTCACGCGTCGGGTTGTCGCCCGCCGCGGCGAGGGCTTGCGCGAACGTGTAGGCCGCAGCCATGCCGTACTCGACGTTGCCGTCGAAGGGCAGCTTGGGGATGTACTGGTCGTGGATCTTCTGGAACAGCTGGATCCAGGAGTTGCTCGGGTCCGCCGGCGATGACAGATAGCCGTCGGTGATGATGCCCTGGATCAGGTCGCCACCGTTGACCGTGGCCTTCGCCTGCTTGGCGAACGCCTCGAGCAGGCCGGACAGCGTGATCGGATCGGAACCGACGTTGCTGACGGCGAGCTGTGGGTTGTAGTTGACCTTCAGCATGTTGAGCTTGAGCAACGCCGTGAACGCCGGCACCGAGAACGACACCACGACGTCCGCGTGGGACGCCTGCAGCTTGGAGACCTGGTCGGAGACGTCGGTGTTGGTCACGTCGTAGGCCTGACGCGAGACCACCATGTTCTTGGGGATCTCCATGTCGAGGCCCTTGACGCCGTCCTGGCCGAAGTCGTCGTTCTGGTAGAAGTAGGCGATCTTCTTGCCGGCGAACTTCTGCGCAATGTATTTGCCGAGGATCTTGCCCTCGACGGTGTAGTCGACCTGCCAGCCGAACGTGTAGGGATGCGCGCTGACGTTGTCCCAGCAGAGGCAGCCCGAGGCGACGAACAGGTCGGGCACCTTCTGCTGGTTGAGGAAGTCGACGACCTTCTCGTGCGTAGGCGTGCCCAACGCGTTGAAGATGCCGAACACCTTGTCCTGGGTGATGAGCTTGCGAGTCTGCGCGACTGTCTGGGTCGGGTTGTAGCCGTCGTCGACGTACTTGTAGATGATCTTGCGGCCGTTGATGCCGCCCTGGGAGTTGATGTACTTGAAGTAGGCGTCCGACGCCGGCGCGATCTCGCTGTAGCCCGGCGCAGCCGGACCTGTCAGCGGTTGGGTGCTGCCGATCGTCACCGAGTCCGAGGTGACGCCAGGGGCCGAGGCACCTCCGCTTCCGCCGCCCCCTCCTCCACCGCCGCTGCTGCTGCCACCGCAGGCAGCGGTTGCGAGCAGAACGCCCACCGCGCCTAGCGCGACCCGCACGTGCATCCGTTTCATGTTTCCTCCGTCACAGGACTTGATCCGGACCTTAGGCACGTCCTGGGGTAAACGTCACGTCCGCCACCCGGAAACGTGTCCGATGTGTTATCTGCGGCGACCGGGTGCGAGGGTTAGACGCAGGCTTCGCAGCAGCCCTTGGATTCCGTTGGGCACTGCCAACATGGCGACCGTCAGGACGATGCCGTAGACCATCAGCGGCATGTTGCTCGACACTTTGTGACTGTGGACCGACAGCGCATCGGTGATGTCCTGTGACCACAACGGCAGCAACGTGATGAGAATGGATCCGTAGATCGCGCCGGCGAGGCTTCCCAGGCCCCCGAACACCACCGCTGCGAGCAAGCCGAACGACAAAGACAGCGGGAACGCTTGAGGCCCGGCGGTCAGGTCGATCATGGCGAGCAGACCGCCTGCGACTCCAGCGCCCGCGGCGCTGAGGACGAAGGCCAACACCTGCACGCGCGGCACCGACAGACCGCACAGTGAAGCCGCGATCTCGTCATCGCGGACGGCTCGGAACGACCGCCCGACCCGGCTGCGGCTGACGTTGGCGAGCACCCAGAGCACGACGACGGCGCTCGCGCAGCAGATCACGGACTGCCATCGATACAGATCCATGCCGTTGGGCGGATTCGGCGAGGACACGAACAGGCCGGCGTTGCCGCCGAGCTTGCCGCTGAGCTTCTCGTACGACGGAAGCGTGGGCAGACCCAGTGCGAGCGCCAGCGTGGCGCCGGCGAGGTAGGGCCCACGCAGCCGGGCCGCCGCTACGCCGACCAACGCGCCGAAGAGTGCCGCGCCCGCGGCGGCTGCGGCAAGCAGTCCGATCATGGCGAGGTTGCCGTGGCTCGTCGTCCAGTGCTCCTGGACGAGGGCCAGCGTGTAGGCCCCGACGAGCATGAACGCGCCGTGACCGAGAGAGATCTGACCCGACAGACCGACGAGCACTGTCAGGCCGGCGGCTGCGCAGACGGTGAACGCGATCGGCGCGATCCAGGACGAGTTGCGGTAGTCGCTGAAGCTGGTGATGAGCAGCCACAGCACGCCGAAGCCGACGAGAGCAGCGAGAGTGTGACGCAACAGCGTCGAACGCGACAGCACGCCGAACCGATCGGTCGAGCTTGCGCTTGTCGGGGCGATGAGGGCACCGGCGGGACTCTCCAGCTCGTCGGCCACGTCACACTCTCCGTTCCGACGTACGTGAGAAGATCCCCTTGGGTCGGATCATCAGGACGGCGATGAGCACCACCAGGGCATACATGGTCTGGATGAAGTTGCTGATGTAGCTGTCGGCGTAGGACAGGATCAGACCGAGGACGACACCGCCGACGACCGCACCGCCCGGACTGTCGAGCCCGCCGATCACGGCCGCAGTGAAGCCGTAGATGAGCAACGCGTCGAACGGTCCGACCGGCGTGACGTAACCGGACGACGTGCCCGCGACGAGCACGCCGACCAACGCACCCAGACCGGCCGCCAGCGCCCAGCCAAGAGTCAACAGCCGGCCGACGCGGACACCCAAGAGCCCGGCGACCTCAGGGTTGAAGGCCGTCGCTCGCATCTGCAAACCCAGTGACGTGCGCTGGAACAACACATAGAGCGCGATGACGACCACGAGAACACTGAGGACGATGAACAAGTCGTTGGGTGAGAACCGCAACGTTCTGTCGCCGACCTTGTATCCGATGAACCGGAAGGCCGGCGGATAGGAGTGCGCCTGCGAGTTGCCCCAGATCATGCCGGCGAGCGCCTGCAGGAAGATGAGCAGCCCGAGGGTCACGATGACGGCATTCAGCGGTGGCCCGTTCTCGACCGGTCGGACCAGCACCCGCTCGGCGACCCCACCGATGAGGATCCCGGCCACCACCGCGACAACCAGTGCAACCCAGTAGTTGGCGTGGTGCACTTGGGCGAGGTCCCAGGCGATGAACGTCGTGAACATCAACATGCCGCCCTGGGCGAAGTTCACGATGCGGGTCGCGCGCCAGATCATCACCAGTGCGAGTGCGACAGCCGCATAGATCATGCCGTTGGTGAGGCCGTTGAGCGTCAGGTTCAGAAAGCGGAACATCCGGCGTACCTTTCTCAGAACCCGAGGTAGGCGTGACGGAGCTTCTCGTCCGCGGCGAGCTCAACCGCTGGGCCGCTGACGACGACCCTGCCGAGGTTGAGCACGATCGCCTGGTCCGAGACGGACAGCGCTGAGCGGGCGTTCTGTTCGACGAGCACGACCGTGAGCGACTGCTCGTCGCGCAGCCGACGCAATGTCCCCATGATCTGCGCCGTGATGCGCGGCGCTAGTCCGAGCGACGGCTCGTCGAGAAGCAACAGTCGCGGCCGGCTCATCAGAGCCCGTGCGATCGCGAGCATCTGCCTCTCGCCGCCGGACAACGTGTCGGCCGGCTTGTTGCGACGCTCGGCCAGCGGCGGGAACAGCTCATACATCTCGGCCAGCGACTGTTGGAGCTCCGTCCGGTTGCGCCGCCACAGGGCGCCGAGCCTGAGGTTCTCGTCCACCGTGAGCTCGGTGATGACACCGCGCCCCTCCGGCACGTGCGCGATGCCCATGCGCACGACCTCGTCGACGTGGGTGCGCAGCAGGTCGCGACCTTCGTAGCTGATCCGACCGGCCCGTGGCCGCACCAGCCCGTTGACGGTGCGCAACAGCGTCGTCTTGCCGGCACCATTGGCGCCGAGAACGGCGGTGATGGTGCTGGGCTCGACGGTCATCGATACGCCGTCGAGGGCGCGCACGGCACCGTAGGTGGTGACGACATCCTCAACCGTCAGCATCGGTCACCTCCTCACCGAGGTAGGCCTCCAGCACCCGCGGATCATCACGCACTTCAGCGGGCGTGCCGGCCGCGATGACGCGACCGAAGTCGAGGACGACGATGCGGTCACAGACGTCCATGACGAGGTCCATGTGGTGCTCGACGAGCAGAACGGAGACGTCCTTCTTCAGCACGCGCAGCAGGTCGGCAAGCTCACGCATCTCGTCGTTGCTCAGGCCGGACGCCGGCTCGTCGAGGAGGAGCAGCTTCGGGTCGGCGACCAGAGCACGTGCGAGAGCAACCCGCTTCTGTACGCCGTACGGCAGCTGCCCCGGCAACCGATCGGCGATGTCAGCCACGTCGAGCTCGGACAACACCTCGAGGGCACGCTTCCGCAGCTGCTGCTCGTCCCGGTCGCCGCGCGGCAGAGCAAGCAGCGCAGAGCCGATCCATGCCCGCGCATGTTTCGTTGCCCCGACCATCACGTTCTCGAGCACGGAGAGATGCGGGAACAGGCCAAGGCCCTGCAGCGTGCGTGCGATGCCCAAGCCGGCAAGCTGACGCGGCTGATGTCGCTGCAGCGCGTTGCCCTGCCATCGCAACGTGCCGGTGTCGGGTCGGTTGAAGCCACAGATGACGTTGAACAGCGTCGTCTTGCCAGCGCCGTTGGGACCGATGATGCCGACGACTTCGCCGTCGGTGATGTCGGCGGACACGTTGTCGAGCGCCGTGAGACCGCCGAACCGCACCGTGACGTCCTGCACCTCGAGAAGCGCAGACACCCGCGGACCCTCCCTTGTCGAGGTTGCGACGGAGACTATCCACGCGCAGAAGCGCCCACCAAGAGGCAGGCGCTTCTGGGCCGGACTCCGTTCACCGCAAGGCACGGGGGTACCCGCGGCGAGAAGGGGATGCCGACAACTAAAAGATCGCAGTTGATCTTGCTCGCGTTACATCTTCGCGGGCAGGAGCGCGCCCGGCAGGGGTCGAACCTGCGACCAACCGCTTAGAAGGCGGCTGCTCTATCCACTGAGCTACGGGCGCCGGTCGGCCGCAGCCGACCTTCGCAGGGTAGCCGTCAGGAAACCGTGAACGAGCCCTTCATCGACGGGTGGATGTCGCACACGTAGGTGTAGGTGCCGGGCTTGACGTTGATCGTGAACGTCTGGACGCCGACCTTCTGAATGTCGGTCTTGTCGTCGACGCCGCTGCCTGTGATGTGGAAGTTGTGAATGCCGGAGTCGTCGTGGACGGTCAGCTTGTAGCTGCCGGCCGCGAGGTTGCGGATCGCGGTGCCCGCGTCGTCGGTGAGTGAAATCGTGAACGCATCGTTCTTGCCGACAGTGCCGACGAGCGCGCTCGGATGCTGCGGCGGGCCGCTCGCAGCGGGCTGCCCGCCACTGCTGGAACCGCCGCAGGCAGCAGCGGCGGCCAGGATGCCCGCGGCCAGGGTCAGGGCTCGCGTCGTACCCACTTGATCGGTCT
>JAICMI010000070.1 GCA_025929315.1 Frankiaceae bacterium | reverse complement strand
GACGTTCGACGAGCTCGGCACACCACTTGCCGAGGTGACGTTCGTGGTCGTCGACCTCGAGACGACCGGCGGCTCCCCCACCAGCTGCGCCATCACCGAGATCGGCGCCGTCAAGGTGCGCGGTGGCGAGGTGCTCGGCGAGTTCCAGACACTCGTCAACCCGCGCATCGAGATACCGCCGTTCATCGCCGTGCTCACCGGCATCACGGATGCGATGGTCGCGACCGCACCGACGATCGGTGGCGTCCTGCCGGCTTTCTTGGAGTGGGCCCGCGGCGCCGTACTCGTCGCCCACAACGCTCCGTTCGACGTGGGGTTCCTGCGTACCAACTGCCAAACACTTGGGCTGGCATGGCCATCGTTCGAATCGCTCGACACTGCGCGCCTCGCACGTCGAGTGTTGACGCGCGACGAGGCTCCCGACTGCAAGTTGTCGAGTCTTGCCCGCATCTTTCGCGCGACCACCACGCCCTCTCACCGCGCATTGGCCGATGCTCGCGCCACCACCGATGTGCTGCACGGTTTGCTCGAACGAGTCGGCAATCTCGGCGTCCGCTCATTCGAGGAGCTGCACACTTTCAGTGGCCTGGTGCCTGCATCCGTACGACGCAAACGCCATCTCGCCGAAGGCCTTCCTGAAGGCCCCGGCGTCTACACGTTTCGAGATGCGCGCGGACGTCCGCTCTACATCGGGCGATCGCGCAACGTGCGCGCACGTGTGCGCCAATACTTCGTTGCGAGCGAACCGCGCGCGCGGATGGCCGAGATGGTGGGCATTGCCGAGCGCGTAGACGCCATCGCGTGCGCACATCCGCTCGAAGCCGAGGTGCGTGAGCTTCGCCTGATCGCCGAACACAAGCCGCGCTACAACCGGCGGTCGCGCTTCCCGGAGAAGGCGTTGTGGCTCAAGCTGACCAACGAGCCCTATCCGCGGCTGGCCGTGGTTCGCAAGATCGCGAACGACGATGCGCCCTATTTCGGCCCGTTCGGCTCTGCACGCGCGGCGCAAGCCGCGATGGCCGCCGTGCACGAGGCGGTGCCACTGCGCCAATGCGTCCAACGGCTGTCGCCTCGGCACACCTCGCCGACGTGCGTCCTGGCCGAGATGGGCCGGTGCCTCGCGCCGTGTGAAGGTGGCGTCAGCGTGGACGACTATGCGCCCGTCGTCGCTGCGGCGCGCGCAGCGATGGAGCACGATCCGCGACCCGTCGTCGAAGCCGCGCGCCGTCGCATGGCAACCCTGTCCGCGCAGCACCGGTTCGAAGAGGCCGCCGCACACCGCGACCGCGCCACGGTGTTCGTGCGGACCGCCGCGCGACTACAGCGACTGAAGGCGTTGGCGGGCTGCGCCCAACTGGTCGCGGTGCAACCGCGCTTCGACGGAGGCTGGGACCTCGCAGTTGTTCGCCATGGCCGGCTCGCTGCGGCCGGCACTGCTCCCCCCGGTGCCGCTCCCCGCCCCTATGTCGACGCGCTCGTGGCCACCGCGGCCACGGTGTCGCCCGGTGCCGGCCCGACGCCCGCCGCCAGCGCCGAGGAGATGGACAGCATCCTGCGGTGGCTCGCCCAACCGGGGACGCGGCTGGTCGAGCTCGACGGCACCTGGTCCTCTCCGGCGCTCGGTGCCGGCGGGCTGGGCGACTGGCTGGCCGGCGCCGACTCGGGCCGGGACGCCGCCCGGCCCTTCGAGGACCGGCGCGGTCTGCGGCCCGTCCACCGTCCGCACCGGGCAGCGATCTGAGCATTCTGCAGACACCGCTGGTCGCGCTGCGATATCCCTTTCCCTCCACCTCTGAAGAAAGGAACGCTGCATGCGTCCAGCACCACGGATCGCCGCCGCCACATTCGCCGCGGCAACAGTCGCGATGGTTGGGGTCACAGGCACGGCTGTTCTGCCCGCAGCCTCTGCGGCGTCGCCCCCGAAGACCATCACGGTGACGATGTCAGCCAAGACCATCGCGTTCGGGACTTCGTCCATCCCGGCCGGCCAGGTCGTCTTCACCGTCAAGTCGGCGAAGGGCAACCACACTCTGCAGCTCGCGCAGCTGGCCAGCGGTTACACCCAGAAGCAGGCCGAGCACGACATCAACACCGCGTTCGGCGGTGACGTCAAAGCGGTCCGTCGCGTGGACAAGAACATCCACTGGCTCGGCGGTGCCGACACTGCCGTTGGTCATCCCGGCCGCTTCGTCGCGCACCTGACGGCCGGCTCCTACCTCGCCATCGACCAGGAGAGCAACGCGACCACGTCTTTCGACGTCGTCTCTGCTGCCTCCAACTACCGCACCATCTATCCCTCGAGCTTCGTGACCACCAAGAACAACCGGTTCCACACCCACACGGGACTGGCACTGCCCCATGACGGGTGGATGAAGTACCACAACAACGCGGTTGAGCCGCACTTCATCGTGCTCAACCGCGTCAAGCAGTCGACGACCAACCAGGACGTCCGCGACTACGCCGCGTCCGGCTCCAACAAGCAACCGTCCTGGGGCCTGGGTGAGTCGACAGATGCTGGAGTGATCTCGCCCGGGACAACTGAGGTCTTCCGCTACTCCTTGCCCGCCGGCAAGTACCTCATCGCCTGCTTCTGGCCGAGCAAGCACACCGGCATGCCGCACTTCAACATGGGCATGTGGAAGCTCGTCGAACTGAGCTGAGCTCGTCATTTCGTGCTAACCGGAACGCCCTGGCCCTCCCGCAAACAGGGAGAGCCAGGGCGTTTTGCTGTGGGCGTCCGTCAGGTGGTTGCTGGTGAGTTGCACACCGAATCCACGTAGCCGGTCACCAGGTCGGACCAGGCCTGGTCGCTGTAGGTGTCCTTGGTCTTGTTGTAACCCATGTCGCGCGCCCAGTGCGCAACGTCCTTGATCAGGAGGCCGTGCCAGTTCTTTGCCCCGGAGTAGTGGCCCTGGCAGGTGGCAGCCAGGGTCGATCCATGCGGCACGTGCGCGTTTGCCACGGCGGGGGCAGCGGGGTTCTCGTGACCGGGCGGGTTGGGAATGCCGCCCTGGCCGACGTGCACCTGTACCGAAGTCCCGGCCATCTGGTTCTGCAGTCCACCACCGTTGTCCGTGACCACGGGGTCGAAACGAAGGGTCGCGTCGCCGTTGGCAACGGCGTGAACGGTCCAGCTCTGCGCGGGACTTGTGCATTCGAGTCCGGAGACGCCCAGCGACGGCGTGAGCGTGGCGACTGCGTTGTTGTCGTCCGACGGCGCGATGCCGAAGGACTTGTTCTGGGCGTGCTCGACAGCACTCAGGCACTTTCCGTCCATGTGCGTCATCAACGTCACGTCGGGGTCCCCGACGTTCATGCTGATGGACGACACAGACGAGCCGTTCAGCTCGACGACCACGTGCGTCTTGACCTGCGCGGCGGATGCCGGGCCGGCTGTCAACAGCCCCGCACCGACGCCGATCAGGGCCACACTGAGTGCCGCAACACGACGATGCTCCATGACGTGAGTCCTCCCCGAGTGAAAAAGTCCCCTCAAGTCCTTGAACCGCCCTGCCGATACCGATCGTTACGGCAGTTTCTGTTCAGCCTCCGAATCGGGCGGGTTGGTGCCGAAATGTGCTGCGAATGCGAGAGTCGACGACCATGATCGAGCTGCCGGAGGACGAGCTCGTCGGCGCTTTCGGCCGGTCGGTGTCGTCGTACGACGTCGAGGCGATCGACCCGGAGTTGCGCATCCACTCGGTGACCGGCGGCGTCTACCGGGTCCGTGCCGGTGATCAGTCGCGTGTCCTGAAGATCGTGCGACACGGCGTCGACTCGACGCCCGACCAGCTCTGGCAGTCGGGCGCGGACGAGTCGCATCGCAACTACTGGAAGCGCGAATGGCTCGCGTTCGACTCGGGGCTCCTCGACTCCCTTCCGGGGCAGCTGCGAGCACCCGGGACCGCTCTGACAACGCAGCACAGCGACGGCGAGTGCTGGATCTGGATGGAGGACGTCCGCGGTCGCTCGAGCGCCGCGCTGCATCTCGACGACTACGCACGGATCGCCCACGCCCTCGGTACGACGCAAGGCGCCTACGCGAGCGGCGCCGTCCCGCTGCCCGAGCAACCGTGGCTGTCTCGTAACTGGCTGCGCGGCTGGGTCGACGTCTGCGCGAATTTCGTCGACACGATCCGCGACGACACTCGTTGGAGCGATCCGCGGCTGGCAAGCCTGGTGCCACTGCGTTCACGCGTGAGTGACCTCTGGGACCGTCGCGAGGAGCTGTTCGCGATCGCCGAGGAGCCGCCGCTCACGATCGTGCACTGGGACTTCTGGCCGATGAACCTGTACGTCGGTGAGGACGTCGTCGCGATCGACTGGTCCCAGATCGGCCTGAGCGGTGTGGCGCACGACCTGGACCAGCTGACGCTGGACACCGTCTGGATGCACATCCGACCGGACGAGTCGTTGCAAGTGCTCGAACACCTCGTGCTCCCCTCCTACCGCGAAGGGCTTCGCGACGGCGGCTTTTCCATCGATGAAGAGCAACTTCGTCGTTGGTACGGTGCGGCAGCGGCGCTTCGCTATGCATGGCTCGGCGGTGGGCAGGTCGATCTGGTTGCCGACCCGAACCGCGCTCAAGCGCAAGAACAACGCTTCGGGCGAGACATCACGACGATCACGGCGACGAAGGCCCGGGCGCTGCGCCACGCCGTCGAGCTGGGCGAAGAAGTCCTCGACTAGATCGCGCCGATGCCGGATAGGGTCAGCGCCGTGATCACCGCGATCGTGTTCATCCAGGCGGCAGTTGACCGGATCCCCCACGTCGCCGAGGAGATCGCGCAGCTGCCGGGGGTCAGCGAGGTCTACAGCGTCACCGGCGAGATCGACCTCATCGCGATGGTTCGCGTTCGCAACCACGAAGAGATCGCCGACGTCGTCGCCGACCGCCTCAACAAGGTCGAAGGCGTGCTGGCGACCGAGACCCACGTTGCGTTCCGGGCCTACTCCCAGCACGACCTCGAGGCGGCATTCGCACTCGGCGTCGACTGATCAGCCCCTCGACCGCAGCTGCTGGGACGTCTCGACCCACTCGGCGAGCGCACGGCGCGCAGCACCCGAGTCGATCGACTCAGCCGCGCGCGGCAACGCCGCTCGAACCTGTTCTGTCACAGCCTGACGCGTCACTCCGTCAACTGCGACGAGCGCCGCCGCCGCGTTGATGAGTACGGCGTCGCGGACCGGCCCGGGCTCACCGGCCAGCACGCGTCGTACCACGTCCGCATTGACGGCCGCATCTCCCCCGACAAGTGCACCGGCGGGTGGTCGGTCAATGCCGAGGTCGGCGGGATCGATCCGGTCGTCACGGACGGTGCCGTTGCCCACGGCCCACACCCGTGACGGCCCGTCGACGGACAGCTCGTCAAGGCCGTCCTCACCACGAAACACCAACGCGGATACGCCGCGCTGCGCGAGCACCCCGGCCATGACCCCGGCCATCCGCGCATCGGCGACCCCGACCGCTTGAGCGGGCGGCTGCGCGGGGTTGGTCAGCGGGCCGAGGAAGTTGAAGACCGTCGGCACCCCCATCTCGCTACGTGCTGTAGCTGCGTGTCGCAGCGCAGGGTGAAAGACGGGCGCGAAACAAAACCCGATGCCCGCCTGAGCCACGCACTGCTCGACCGCGGCAGGCGGCAGGTCGACGACGACGCCGAGCTCTTCCAGCACATCGGCAGAGCCACAAGCGGATGACGCCGCGCGGTTGCCGTGCTTGACGACAGTGGCACCGGCGCCGCGTACGACGAGCGCAGCCATCGTCGAGATGTTCACCGTGTGCGCGCGGTCGCCGCCAGTGCCACACGTGTCGACCGCCGTCGCAGCGACACGGATGCGTTTGGCGTTGTTGAGCATTGCTGTCGCGAGTCCGGTGACTTCGTCCGGCGTCTCTCCTTTGGCGCGCAAAGCAACGGCAAAGGACGCGACCTGCACGGGCGTGGCATTGCCGGCCATGACTTCACCCATGGCCCACGCTGTCACGTCAGCAGCGAGCGACTCACCACGCAGCAATGCCGACAGGACGTCCGGCCACGTGTGCACAGGCCCTCCCTGTCAGCTCGAGCGTCCTTCGGTGACCGGCTCGCCGATGGCATCGGCAAGGTCTGCGCAGAGCTTGCGGCCGTCGAGATGCAACCGCGGTGCGACGTCGTGCAGGCGGCGGGCCGCGACTTCCAGAGCAGTCGCAGCCGCGGCGACCTCGTGGACGGCCGCGCTGGCCACCGGCGCATATCCCGGCGACAAGTCGCGCCCGCAACGTGGGCAGCGACCGGTGTAACCGGCAGCGGTGAGCTCTTCCAAGCGGAACGACTCGCCGCAGTGCCCGCACCAGGCTCCGATGTCCATGACGAATCAGTGCCCGGTGCCGACGACTCCGGCGTTGTGCTGCAGCAGCGACAGAACGGCATCGGTCATCTGCAGCGCATCCACCGGGTGCAGCGCAACTCCTTCAGCACGCGACCAGGTTGCGAGCCAGGCGTCATCCCGTCGGCCGAGAAGGACCAGCACCGGCGGTGGATCGTCGAGCTCGTCCTTGAGCTGTCGGCACAGACCGAGTCCCCCCGTCGGGGCGGCCTCACCGTCGAGGATGGCCAGATCGATCCCGCCCATGTCGCAGCGGCGTACGACGTCCTCGCCTGTTGCGGCCTCGACGATCTCGACCTCGAGGTCGGGGCTCGGCCGGGTGCCCAGAGCGACCTTGACGCGGTCGCGCACGCGCGCGTCGCTCGCATAGACGAGCACGGTCGCGCGTCGTACCGAATCGGAAGAGCTCTCGGACATGGAGGCGATCGTATCGTCGCGCGGCTATCGGTCGCGCTCGGCAAGTGCGCCGAGCCGCGCGTTGTAGGCGGCCCACTCATCGTCCTCGCGGTCCCGGTCGATCGTGCGGTCGACCCGGGCGGCCTCGCGGGCATCGGCGCGACTCCATTGCAGGAACAGCGCCGCCAGCACGATCACACCGACCAGGTCACCGGTGGCCCACAGGAGGCCGCCGCCGATCGTCTGGTCGTGCAGGAGGGACGGGCCCCAGGGCCGGGCCAGGTCGCGATAGAAGTCGCCGCCGATCACAGCGTTGTCGCTCATGATCGTGATGCCGAGCCAGGCATGCGCCGGCAGCGTGACGAACAGCAGGAGCATCCGCAGCGGGTGCGGCAGCCGGTTGGGGACCGGGTCCACCCCGATGATCGGCCAGAAGAAGACGCAGCCCGCCACGATGAAGTGCAGGTGCAGCAGCTCGTGCAGCGCGTCGTTGCGCAAGCTCGCTTCGTACAGGCTGGTGAAGTAGAGGACGAACGGCGTCCCGAACAGCAGGGCGAAGCCGGTGAGCGGGTTCACGAGGACTTTCGCCGGCAGGCTCCGAAGGGCGCCGGCGAGCCGCCGGCGGCCCCCGGCCGGCAGGGTGCGCAGCACCAGCGTCACCGGCGCACCGAGTGCCAGGAAGATCGGCGCGAGCATCGACAACAACATGTGCTGGGTCATATGCGCCCAGAACAAGGTGTCGTCGTAGACGCCCGGCCACCACAGGGTCGCTAGTGCGATTGTGCCCAGACCACCGAGCACAAAGGCGATGTCGCGGCCGATGGACCACGCGTCACCGCGGCGGCGCAGCCGCCCGCTCGCCCAGAGATAAAGCCCAGCCGTCACCACCAGCCCGACCACGATCACGGGCTCGAGCTGCCACGCGCTGAAGAAGCGGGAGCCGACGAGCGGAGGGGGTCCGTCGTACCCCGTCGGCATCATCGTGATCCTTCTCTCGGGGGGTCGCACCCGCCCATTGCTTGCCTCCTGACAAGATAGGCGCCGTGGCGTCCGCGACCGCTTTCGACAAGGTGCCCTCCCACGGCTCTTCGCTCATCCGACCCAGCGTCGTCAGCGTGGGCACCATCGTGTGGCTGTCGAGCGAACTGATGTTTTTCGCGGCGCTGTTCGCGATGTACTTCACGGTTCGCTCGATCAACGAGCCCGTCTGGCCCGCGCCGGGCGTGGTGCTCGACCTCAAGACGGCCGCGCCGTTCACGATCATCCTGGTCTTATCCAGCGTGACGTGCCAGCTCGGTGTGTTCGCCGCTGAACGCGGCGACGTCGAGGGGCTGCGCTACTGGTTCATCGTGACGTTCTTCATGGGCGCGGTGTTCATCGGCGGCCAGTCGTTCGAGTACTTCGTCCACAACGACTTCGGGCTCAACAGCCACGGCTACGGCTCCGTCTACTACATAACGACCGGCTTCCACGGCTTGCACGTTCTGGGCGGTCTGATCGCCTTCGTCTTCTTGCTCGTCCGCACCACGTTCGGCCCCTTCACGCCCGCCCAGGCCACGTCCGCGATCGTCGTCTCCTACTACTGGCACTTCGTGGACATCGTCTGGATCGGCTTGTTCACCGTCATCTACCTGATTCGCTAGCGAGAGGGCTCCGTGTCCCCTAGTACTTTCGCTCGGCGCCTTGCGAGCCGACGCCGCCAGCTCGCGAGCGCGGCAATCGTGGCTGTCGCGCTCGGGCTCCTCGGCATGCTGTACGCCGCCATCGCGCCGCGCGGATCTGCCGCGACGAGCGCCGACCCGGCCGTCGACGAGGGCAGAAGCCTCTTCCAGTCACTGTCCTGTGCGAGCTGTCACGGCCTCAACGGCGAAGGCGGCAAGCGGGCGCCGAGCCTGATCGGTGTCGGCGCCGCCGCCGTCGACTTCCAGATGGGCACCGGGCGCATGCCGTTGCAGCAGCACGGTGCCGAGGCGCCGCGCAAGCGTCCGGTCGCGTCCGAGGGCGACATCCTCAAGGTCGCGGCCTACGTCGCCTCCCTCGGCCCGGGCCCGGCCATCCCGCAGTTCGACGCGGCCGACTGGCAGAAGGCCGACACCGCCTACGGCGGCGCGCTTTTCCGCACCAACTGTGCGCAGTGCCACAACTTCGCCGGTTCCGGCGGAGCCCTGACCTACGGCAAGTACGCGCCGTCGCTGTCCGATGCCACGCCGACGCAGATCTACGAGGCGATGATCACCGGCCCGGAGAACATGCCCGTCTTCGGTGACAAGCAGATCACGCCCGACCAGAAGCTCGCGATCATCAACTACGTCCGAACGATCAAGACCCAGGCCGACCCCGGTGGCGTCGGTCTCGGTCGGGTCGGTCCCGTGACGGAGACGGTCGTGGGTTGGCTCGTCGGGATCGGGGTGCTCGTCATCGTCACGATCTGGATCGGAGCCAGAGCCTGATGAGCGACGCTCCAAAGCCTCGGCCGGCCCGCAAGATCGGGCGCCGTACGCCGCTCACCGACAAGGCTGCCGCCGCGCAGGAGGCGATGTTCTCCCGCCCCTCGGACGATGCGGGCACGCATCCGGTGCCGGCCGAATCGCTCGACATCGAGCACGACCCTGCGCAGGTCGACCCGCGCGAGGACAAGTTCGCCGAGTGGCAGGTCGGGGTGCTGTTCATCATCGCCGCCCTGGCAGCAGTCGGCTTCGTGGTCGCTTATGTGCTCATCGACCCGAATGCTGCGCTCGGACGCGACATGAACTACGCGCTCGGCGGGCTGTTCGCGACGTCGTTGCTTGCCATGGGCGCGGGCTTCGTGCTGTGGGCCAAGAAGATCCTGCCGCACGACAAGATGGTCCAGGAGCGGCACGACTTCTTCTCCCCGGAGGAAGAGGAGATCGCGACCGAGGACACGTTCCTCAAGGGCTTCCAGGAGATGGGGCTGGGCTCACGCCGAGTTCTTCGACGCTCCCTTCTCGCGGCCGGCGCGCTGCTGCCGATCCCGGCCGTCATGCTGCTTCGCGACCTCGGACCGCTGCCGCACACACGGCTGCGCCACACCGCTTGGCGGGAGGGCATCAAGCTCGTCGACGTCGAGAGCAAGCTGCCGATCAAGATCGGCGACATCGAGATCGGCGGCATCGCCACGGTCATGCCTGAAGGGCACGAGGAGCCGGACGAGAACGCCCTGTCGCCCACGATCCTGATCCGGTTCGCACCCGGCGAGATCAGGTCCAAGAAGGAAGCCTCGTGGGGCTATCAGGACCACGTCGCCTACTCGAAGATCTGCTCGCACGCGGGGTGCCCGATCAGCCTCTACGAGCAGCAGACCCACCACCTGCTCTGCCCGTGTCACCAGTCGACGTTCGACATGGCCAATGACGCCAACGTCATCTTCGGTCCGGCGGCGAGACGTTTACCACAGCTGCAGATCACTGTGGACGGGGACGGATATTTTGTGGCGAAGGGCGACTACAGCCAGCCCGTGGGGCCGAGCTTCTGGGAGCGTGGCTAGCCATGGCAAGCATGGGTGAGACCGCGGCCCGGCAAGGGCTTCGGTATGTCGACGACCGGTTCGGTTCGGCCAGCTTCCTGCGCCGCAGCTTCAACAAGGTCTTTCCGGACCACTGGTCCTTCCTGCTCGGCGAGATCGCGCTCTACAGCTTCGTCATCCTGCTGCTCACCGGCACCTACCTGACGCTGTTCTTCCATGCCTCGACCGAGGTTGTGACCTATAACGGGTCCTACGCGCCGCTGCGCGGCGTCCAGATGACCGACGCCTATGCGTCGACGCTGCACATGTCCTTCGACGTGCGCGGCGGTCTGCTCATGCGGCAGATCCACCACTGGGCAGCCGTGCTGTTCGTCATGTCGATCGCCGTGCACATGATGCGCGTGTTCTTCACCGGCGCCTTCCGCAAGCCGCGCACCATCAACTGGCACATCGGCGTGACACTGTTCATCCTCGCGACCCTCGAGGGCTTCGCCGGCTACTCGCTGCCGGACGACCTGCTCTCCGGCACCGGCCTTCGCATCGCCTACTCGGTGATGGAGTCGATCCCGGTCGTCGGCACCTATCTCGCCTACTTCGTTTTCGGCAGCGACTTCCCGAGCACATCAGGCGACTTCATCCCGCGGTTGTTCATCATTCACGTCTTGCTGGTGCCGGGCATCCTGCTCGCGCTGATCAGCGCGCACATGATGATCATCTGGCATCAGAAGCACACCGACTTCCCTGGGCCGGGCAAGACCGAGCACAACGTCGTGGGTTCGCCGTTCTTCCCCACGTTCGTCATCAAGACCAACGGCTTCTTGTTCCTGGTCTTCGGTGTGTGCGCGTTCCTCGGAGCGTTCGCCCAGATCAACCCGGTGTGGCTCTACGGGCCCTACAACGCTTCTCAAGTCTCCGCGGGCTCGCAGCCGGACTGGTACATCTTCTTCCTCGAGGGCTCATTACGTCTGATGCCCAACCTCGAGAGCAACTTCTGGGGTCACACGATCAGCTGGAACATCTTCGTACCCGGCGTGATCCTGCCCGGCATCATGTTCAACCTGCTCTATGTCTATCCATCGCTCGAGGCGTGGATCACGAAGGACAAGGCCTACCACAACCTGTTGCAGCGACCCCGCGATGTGCCGACCCGTACGGCGCTCGGCGTCTTCGGCCTCACCTTCTACGCCATCCTCTACCTCGGCGGTCAGAACGACGTCCTGGCCAACACCTTCCATTGGTCCTTGCAGTCGACCACGTGGGTGATGCGAGTGCTCATCATCATCGGGCCGTTCATCGCCTACTACGTCACCAAACGCTGGGCACTCGGCCTGAGACACAAGGACGAAGAACGACTGCATCATGGCGAGGAGACGGGCATCATCCGCCGCCTGCCGTCGGGTGAGTACATCGAGGTGCACGAGCCGTTACCCGCACAGCGTCAGGCGATCCTGGCGATGCAGCTCGGTCACGATCTGCCCGACCACGCCGAGTTGCCCAGCGGCAACGGGCATCACAGCAACGGCCAGGGAAACGGCCAGGCACCCGGGATCGGTCGGCCGGTCGGAGCGATGGCCCGAGCCCGTGAGGCGTTGGAAGGCTTCTTCTTCGAGCGGCACGACTCCCCCAAGTCGGGTCCCGGCGACGACGACCCGAAGACGCTCACCCGCCCCTAACGGCGTTGCCTGGGCGGAGGCATCGACGCAGAACGGCGGGGCCGCCAGCTTGATCACCTCATCGCAGATGAGGACGATGTCGCGATCTCCGCGGTAACGGCAGCGGAGTTGCTCGTCGGCGTCGAGCTTGCCGACGACACCGGGCGTCCGACGCTTGCTGCCTTCGTGCGCAGTGTCCGGCGCACGGGCAGGCCGCGCGGTGCCCATGACCTGATCATCGCTGCCACGGCTGCGGCACGCAACAGACTCGTCGTTTCCAGCGACAGCACAGCCTTTGCGGATCTCCCTGGCGTCCCCGTTCGATCCTGACAGGGACGCAAGTCCCAGATCGACAGAGTCGGGTTACGGCGCCCTCGTGCCTCGCTCTTCCAGGACGCGGCGGGGATGGCGGCCGTCGACGTAGCCGACGAACGGCGGGTGGATGTTGTAGCCGAGGAGCTCCTGCAGCCGCGGGTCCAGGGTGGCGACGACCGCCGGCGGCACCGCGATGACGTGGTTCTCCTGGGGGCGTAGCCAGCCGGCTGCGTACTCGAGCAGCACACCGAGGCGAGTGTGGTCGGTCTTGTTGGCGCCGCCACCGTGCCAGAGCGTGCCGGCGATGAACAGCACCGATCCGGCCGGCATCGTCATCGTGACGCTGGCGTCCTCCTCCGCCGGCCATCGGTCGACCCAACGATGGCTGCCAGGCACCAGCCGGGTGGCGCCGTTCTCGACCGTGAAGTCATCGAACGCCCACATCGTGTTGAGGACCACCTCGGGATGCGGGCGCGGCAACGGGTAGATCGCGTCGTCGGTGTGCAGGACCTGTGCCTTCTCCCCCGGCCCGATCTCGATGCCGGTGGGAGCACTGAGCTGGTAGGACGTACCGAGCACGCGATCCAGTACGCCGAGCAACAGCGGGTGCGTCGCGAGTGCGTCGAACGCACGGGTCTTGGCGAACAGCGCGTAGATGCGTCTGGTGCTGAAACCTTCGAAGTCGTTGCGGCCCGTCGGCGTCCGACCGAGCACCTCTCGCAACCCGTCCCGCACCGTGGCGGCCTCGTTCGCGGGCAAGAGCGACTCGACCACCGCGTAACCATCCCGCTCGAGATCGGCTACGACCCGGTCGACCAGCGCAGAATCGGCAGCCACCGCCGTCACACACGTGACGTTATCGCGGTCAGCAGCGCATCAGCCCGGCCCGCGAGAAAGGTCAGGGCGTTGAGTGTGACGCCACCCGCATCGAGGTGCGCGGGGCGGTTTGCTAACCGGCCGGTGAGTCGGTGTAGTACTCGAAGACCATCGACCCGACCGCAGGCACGGCGAACGCGGCGCCTATGAAGAACAGCCACCAGCCGAAGACGATGCCCAGGAAGCAGACAGCGGCAGCCAGCGCGCACCACAGCGGGGCCCAGGAGTACGGCGAGAAGAAGCCGAGCTCGCCCGCGCCCTCGCTGATGTCGGCGTCGTCGCGGTCCTCAGGACGGGGGTCCATGCGGCCGGCCGCGAACAGCAGGTAGACGCCGACGAGCGCACCGAGACCGGTGCCCAGGGCAAGCGCCGTCGTACCGGTCGGATCGTGCGACGTGAACCAGTAGACGACGTCAGTGCCGCCCAGGAACACCGCGATGGCGGCGAACAGGTAACCCTCGACCCTCATGTCCGTATCTCCGTTGTCGAGGTCAGGTCAGCTCGGGGGTCGCGTGGTAGTCCGCGTGACCAGCGAGATGTGGGTAGTGGAGGTCGAACGCCGGGCGCTCAGAGCGGATCCGCGGGATCGACACGAAGTTGTGCCGCGGTGGCGGACACGACGTGGCCCATTCGAGCGAGTTGCCGTAGCCCCACGGGTCGTCGCCGAGCACCCGCTCGTTCTTGCCGACCCACGATCGCCAGATGTTGAGGAAGAACGGGATCATCGACAGCCCGAGGATGTAAGCACCGATCGTCGAGACGGTGTTGAGGGTGGTGAAACCCTCGCTCGGCAGATAGTCGGCATAGCGACGCGGCATGCCCTCCACGCCCAGCCAGTGCTGCACCAGGAACGTGGTGTGGAAGCCGATGAGCAGCGTCCAGAAGTGGATCTTGCCCAGCGTCTCGTTCATCATCGTGCCGGTGAACTTGGGCCACCAGAAGTAGAGACCCGCGAACGTCGCGAACACGATCGTGCCGAACAACACGTAGTGGAAGTGGGCCACCACGAAGTAGGTGTCGGTCACGTGGAAGTCGATCGGCGGCGACGCCAGCATGACGCCGGTCAGTCCGCCCAGGAGGAACGTGATCAGAAAGCCGATCGAGAAGAGCATGGCGGTGTCGAACGTGATCACACCGCGCCACATCGTGCCGATCCAGTTGAAGAACTTCACTCCGGTCGGTACGGCGATGAGGAAGGTCATGAGCGAGAAGAACGGCAGCAGCACCGCGCCCGTCGAGAACATGTGGTGCGCCCAGACCGTGGCCGACAGCGCTGCGATTGACAGCGTGGCGAAGACCAGGCCCTTGTCGCCGGTGTGGCTG
>JAICMI010000048.1 GCA_025929315.1 Frankiaceae bacterium | reverse complement strand
CGCGGTGAGGCGTTCCTCGCCGAACTGCGGTCGTTCTGCGAGAACAAGGTCGACCCGCTGCAGATCGAGCGTGACGCCAAGATCCCCGATGACGTCGTCGAGGGTCTCAAGGAGATCGGCGCGCTGGGGATGAAGATCCCGACCGAGTACGGCGGCCTCGGGCTCTCGCAGGTCTACTACAACAAGGCCCTCGCGCTCGCCGGCGTCTGGCACTCCTCGCTGTCGACGTTGCTGTCCGCGCACCAGTCCATCGGGCTGCCGCAGCCGCTGATGCTCTTCGGGTCCGAGGAGCAGAAGAAGGAGTGGCTGCCCAAGGTCGCGCGCACCCACATCAGTGCCTTCCTTCTGACCGAGCCCGACGTCGGCTCCGACCCGGCCCGCCTCGCATCGACCGCGGTGCCGAGCAAGGACGGCAAGAGCTACGTCATCAACGGCAAGAAGCTCTGGGCGACCAACGGCGCGTTCGCCGACGTTGTCGTCGTCATGGCCGTCGTACCCAAGTCCGAGACGTCGCGCGGCGGCATCAGCGCGTTCATCGTCCCGTCGGACGTCACAGGCATCACCGTCGAACGGCGTAACCAGTTCATGGGACTCCGCGGCATCGAGAACAGCGTGACGTTGTTCGACAACGTCACGATTCCCAAGGACAACTTGATCGGCAAGGAGGGTGCCGGGCTCAAGATCGCCCTCACCACTCTCAACACCGGCCGGTTGTCGCTGCCTGCCATCTGCGTGAGCCAGACCAAGTACGCACTCAAGATCGCCCGCGAGTGGGGCAACGAGCGCGTCCAGTGGGGGGTGCCCGTCGGCAAGCACGAAGCGGTCGCCCAGAAGACCGCGTTCCTCGCCGGCACGGCGTTCGGGCTCGAAGCGATGCTCGACGTGTCCTCGCGCCTCGCCGACGAGAAGCGCAACGACATCCGCATCGAGGCTGCACTCGCCAAGCTCTACGGCTCGGAGATGGGCTGGAAAGCGATGGACGAGCTCGTGCAGATCCGCGGCGGACGCGGTTACGAGACGGCCGAGTCGTTGAAGGCTCGCGGCGAGAAGCCTGTGCCGGTCGAGCAGCTGCTGCGCGACATGCGCATCAACCGCATCTTCGAAGGCTCGACCGAGATCATGCACCTGTTGATCGCACGTGAGGCGGTCGACCAGCACCTGACGATCGCGGGCGACATCATCGAGCCGGACGTGCCACTCGGTGACAAGGCCAAGACGGCGATGAAGGCCGGCGGCTTCTATGCCAAGTGGCTGCCCAAGCTCGCCGCCGGGCAGGGCACCGCGCCCACGTCCTACAGCGAGTTCGGTGAGCTCGCCAAACACCTGCGGTTCGCGGAGCGCAACTGCCGCAAGCTCGCGCGGTCGACGTTCTACGGCATGAGCCGCTGGCAGGGCGGGCTGGAGAAGAAGCAGTCGTTCCTCGGCCGCATCGTCGACATCGGTGCCGAGCTCTACGCCATTGCCGCGGCCTGCGTCTACGCACAGACGCTGCAGTCGGAGGACCCGACCAACAAGACGCAGTACGTCGAGCTCGCCGAGCTCTTCTGCGCGCAGGCGCGACGCCGGGTCGACCGTCTGTTCCACGACCTCTGGTTCAACGACGACGCCGACAACTACTCAGCGGCGCTCAAGGTGCTCGACGGGCGTTACACGTTCTTCGAGGCCGACCTGATCGACCCGGCCGGCGAAGGACCCCTGCTCGGTCACTAGCCGAGCGGAGCCACCTCGATCACGGCCCAGGAGTGTTCGGCGCGCATGCCGACCGACTCGTAAAGCCGAACCGCACCCGTCGGGTTCGTCGCGTCGACCCCGAGCATCGCTCGCGCATACCGCCGCGCCCGGAACTCTCGGAATGCCGTGAGCAGCAAGGCGCGACCGAGTCCACGACCGCGGTGTTCCGCGAGGGTGCCGAGCAGGTTGACGAAGCCGTCGTTCTCATCCAGCTGTCGGGCGACGAGCGCCGCTGCCGGCCGCCCGTCGACGAGCGCGAGCCACCAGAGCCGAAGGTCGAACCCGGACTCCTCGTGGGTACGGCTGATGAAGTCTTCGTACGACGGCGCCTGGCCACTGTCGTGCCCGAAGTGATCTGCGAACGAGGTGTGCACGACATCGGCAACCGTTCGCAGGTCCGTCTCGACGTCCTCGACGGTGCGGATGACGACGTCGGCGGGCAGGCCGGGCTCGGCTATCTCGGTGTCGAGGTCGCGGACCATGCGCCAGAAGTGCCGGACCGTCCGGCCGCCGGCCGCGGTCAGCCACTCGCGGCGTTCGGCGTCGTCGACATGTACGAAGACGTGCAACGCACGTGTCGGGTCGATCTCTGCTCCCGTTCGACGTACCAGGTCGAGAAGCACCGGGCCGTGCGCGGGATCCGCGCCGGGACGAACGCGAACGTCCATGTCGAGGGCCAGGTGACCGGGGCGCTTGTGCACCCAGGCGTAGGCGTCGAGCCCGGTCTCGCCCGGAACGCCGAAACTTTGCCCGACGGGGGCGTCGATCCAACGCAACACGTCCTGCAGATCGGTGTCCGACTCACCGATCTCGGCGATGTCGCAGAGCTCGGCGATCTCCAGCACCGCTCGGGCGTCGGCAGCCGAAAGTGCACGCACATCAACGCCGGACTTGGGGGTCATGCCCCCAAGCCTCTCCGAGGCCGCCGCGACATGCACCCGATTTGCCAGGCACCATGGAGGGGTGAGTGAGACCCCACAGCGGCCCGACGGCCTTCGCATAGTGACGCTCGGCCCCGACGGAACACCGACCGAGGGCGGCAGCCCGCCCGGCGTCGTCAACGAGGAGACCGAAGAGTCGGCGCTGACCGAGATGGTCGAACAGCCGGCCAAGGTCATGCGCATCGGGACGATGATCAAGCAGCTGCTCGAGGAGGTTCGCGCCGCGCCGCTCGACGAAGCCAGCCGCAGCCGGCTCCGCGAGATCTACGACAACTCGATCAAGGAGCTGTGCAGCGGCCTCGCCCCCGAGCTGCGCGAGGAGCTCGAACGGTTGTCGCTGCCGTTCAGTGAGGACGCCGTGCCGAGCGATGCGGAGCTGCGCATCGCCCAGGCCCAGCTCGTCGGCTGGCTCGAAGGTCTCTTCCACGGCATCCAGACCGCGCTGTTCGCGCAGCAGATGGCTGCGCGTGCCCAGCTCGAAGAGATGCGCCGCCGCGCGCTGCCGCCGGGCGCAGCCCCGGCCGGCAACCAACAACCGTCGGGGCCCTACCTGTGATCGCACCCATGATGTCCGGCGACAAGCACGACTTCCGTGTCGTCAACGACTTTGCGCGCGACACGGCCTGGCTGCACGGCTTCATGGAGTTCGTCGCCAAGGACGGCATCGCGTTCATGGCGCTCGCACTGATCGCCGGGTGGTGGATCGCGAGACGCGCACGTTCTCCGCGCGGTGTCGCACTGTCGGTGTGGGGCGCCTTGGCTGCGCTCATCGCGGTCGGCATCGCGCAACCCATCTCGCACGCCGCCAACGAGACGCGGCCCTTCGAGGTCACGTCACTGCACGCGCTGACGTTGATCCACCATTCCACCGACCCCGGGTTCCCCTCCGACCACGCCACAGCTGCCGGGGCCGTCGCGGCCGCGCTGTGCTTCGTGTCGTGGCGACTCGGCATCGTCGCCTGGCTGGCCGCGTTGATCCTCGCGTTCAGCCGGGTCTATGTAGGCGTGCACTTCCCACAGGACGTCGTCGCCGGCCTGGCCCTGGGCGCCGCGGTCGCGGTGATCGGTGCGCTCGTCCTCGGACGTGTCCTCACCTACATCGCCGACTGGTTGACGCGAACACCGCTGCGCGTGTTGATCGTCGCCGGCTAGAACAACCGTTCCAGCACTTGGGCTACACCGTCCTCGTCGTTGGTCGCCGTCACCTCGTCGACGGCTTGCAGGACTTCGGGGTGCGCGTTGCCGACGGCGACGCTGCGTCCCGCCCATGCCAGCATCGGCAGATCGTTGGGCATGTCACCGAACGCGATCACGTCCTCCGGGCCATGCCCGTGCTCCGCGCACAGTGCGCGCAACGTCGATGCCTTGGTCACCCCCGCCGCGCTGATCTCCAGCAGGCCGTCACGTGACGAGTGCGTCAACGACGCCAGCTCGTCGGTGACAACAGACCGCGCCCGAGCGAGGAGCTCGTCGGCAGTCAGTCCTTCGTGACGTGCAAGCAGCTTCGCGACCGGTCGCGAGAGCAGCGCCTCGAGCTCGGCCACGACCGTCTGCTCGTCGGTGGCCCACCGTGGCCGGTAGGTCGGCTCATGGCCGAAGCCTGCGTCAACCGACTCGACCGCGAACCCGAGCTCCGGGAACTCCGCCCGCAGCGACGCGACCACGTTGCGAACGGTGCTCAGGTCGAGCGGGTACGACGCCACCACACGCTCGTCATGCAGATCCCAGACGATGGCGCCGTTTGCACAGATCGCCAGCCCGTGATGGCCGGTGGCCTCGGCGATTCCCTGAAGCCAGCGCGGCGGCCGGCCCGTGACGATGACGACCATCGCGCCTGCGTCGGCAACCGTCGTAAGTGCAGCACGCGTGCGGGGCGAGATGGAGCCGTCGCTGCGGATGACCGTGCCGTCGAGGTCGGTCGCGACGACCTTGGGCCTCACGGCCGCGTCGTCGAATCTTGGGTCGTCACGAGTGGGGCTTGAGGAGATCCACGCCGAGGAACGGCTGCAACGCCGCCGGCACGCGCACCGACCCGTCCGCCTGCTGGTGCACCTCGAGCAGTGCGGCGATGGTCCGGGTGGCGGCCATCAACGTGCCGTTGAGCGTTGCGACGTGCTCGACCTTGTCGCCGCTTCGATGCCGGATGTTGAGCCGTCGCGACTGGAAGGTCGTGCAGTTGGACGTGCTCATCAGCTCGCGGTACTTGCCCTGCGCGGGGAACCACGCCTCGCAGTCGAACTTGCGCACCGCGCTCGATCCGAGGTCACCGGCCGCGATGTCGAGGACATGGAACGGCAGCTCGAGTGCGGTCAGGAACTCCTTCTCCCACTGGAGCAGCCGACGGTGCTCGGCCGCGGCGTCCTCGACGGGGCAGTAGGAGAACATCTCGACCTTGTCGAACCAGTGCACCCGGATGAGCCCGCGTGTGTCCTGACCGTAGGACCCGGCTTCGCGCCGGAAGCAGGACGAAAAGCCGGCGTAGCGGCGGGGCAGCTTCTCCCCGTCCAAGATCTCGCCGGCATGCATGGCCGCCAGGGCGACCTCACTCGTGCCAACGAGGTAGAGGTCGTCGGCATCGACGCGATAGACCTCGGCCGCGTGCGCACCGAGGAACCCGGTCCCCTCCATCGCCTCCGGCCGCACCAGTGCCGGCGCGATCACGGGTACGAAGCCGGCCGCGGTGGCGCGCTGCATCGCGAAGTTGACGAGCGCGAGCTCCAGCTGTGCGCCGACACCGGTGAGGAAGTAGAAGCGAGCACCGCTGACCTTGGCCCCCCGCTCGAAGTCGAAGGCACCAAGGCGCTCGCCGATGTCGACGTGGTCGCGAACCTCGAAGTCGTAGGTGGGCACGTCACCGACCGTCTCGATCACCACCGAGTCGGCCTCGCCGCCCTCAGGCACGCCATCCTCGACCAGGTTGGCCAGCGCGTAGGCCACCTCGCGCAGTGCCGCCTCGGCGACGGTCTCCTCGGCCTCCGCGGCACGGACGGCTTCCTTGAGCTCCTTGGCACGGGCGATCATCGCGGGCCGCTCGTCCGTAGCAGCGCCCTGGATCGCCTTGCTCGCAGTGTTGGAGTCAGCCCGCAACGTGTCGGCGGCTGTCACGGCGGATCGGCGTCGCTCATCGGCAGCGAGGACCTCGTCGACGACGGCAGGATCTGCACCGCGGGCCTGCTGGCTGCGGCGAAACGCGTCCGGGTCGTCGCGCAGCGCCCGCAGGTCGATCACATCAGCGAGGTTACCGACTGTGACGCAGCACAACTCCCGGGAGCGCGGTTGATGACGAGGCCGCGCGAGGTTGCGCGCAGAGTGCCGTTGATTCGATGCACCGCCGAAGACGGCGGTCGCCGGACAACAGGGAGGGTCCCCCTATGAAGCGCATTGCTGCTGTGCTCACGCTCGTCGGCGCCACGCTCGGCCTGGCCGCTCCGTCGGCGCTCGCGGCTACCCCGTCGCTGTGCGTCAACGCACACATCGACATCAACGGCACCGTGCAGGACGTCAACCAGTGCCTGCCTAGCTGACATCGCGTCGAGAAACCCCCCGCCGGTGGCGGGGGGTTTCGTCTGTCAGGGCCCGTTGCGGAGTCGGTCCACCCACGCATGGGCGTCGGCGAAGTCCAGGTCGGACGTGCCCTGACGTTCGACCGTCACGACACCGTCGGCTCGTGGATAGGACCCGAGGAAACGCACGTCCGCACACTCACGACGGATCGCCGCCAACGTCTCCGCGACACGCGCCTGCGCGATGTGGCCTTCAGCGTCGATCGAGAAGTAGTAGCGGCCCAACCCGACACCGGTCGGCCGGGACTCGATCCGGGTCAGGTTGACGCCGCGCACGGCAAACTCGGTGAGCAGCTCGAGCAGCGCCCCCGGATGGTCGTCGGCGATGAACGCCATCACCGTCGTACGGTCTGCGCCCGTCGGCGGCGGCGCCGCGCCCGGCCGGGTGACGAGGACGAAGCGCGTCACCGCACCCGGCGCGTCTGCGATGTCATCGGCGAGCACCTCGAGCCGGTAGCGATCGGCGGCGATCGGCGCGGCCACCGCTGCATCCGCCTCGCCCGCGGCAACCACTTGCGCACCGTCCGCGGTGCTGGGCGCGGCGATGAACCGCGCGGCGGGCAGCTCGCGCCGCAACCAGCCACGCACCTGCGCCTCGGCGTGCGGCATCGTCGTCACCGACCGGATGTCGGCCATCGCGGTGCCCGGCCGCCCGAGCAGCGCAAACGTGACCGGCAACAGCACCTCGCGGACGATCTGGAGCGGCTCGCCGCCGGCGAGCTCGTCAAGCGTCTCGGCGACTGACCCCTCGACCGAGTTCTCCAGTGGTACGACGGCGCCACCGGCCTCGCCCCGGCGCACGGCGTCGAGCGCGTCGGCAACCGAGACGCACGGGAGGTGGTCGGCCTTCTCGGCGGCGGGCAGCGTACGAAGCGCCGCCTCGCAGAACGTGCCTTCCGGACCGAGGAACGCGTAGCGCGGCGGGGGCAGGCCGGGCATGTCAGCGCTTGCTTGACCCGCGCATGGCGAGCTCGATCGCTTGCTTCTCCTCGGGCGACAGCGACTGCTCACTCGAGCCGGCTTTGACACCCTTGGCATAGCTGCGTGACTCGCTCCGGCCGTGGATCGACGAGAGCACGACGCCGTCGGCCGCGTCGTCGAGCAGCGCAACGGTGAACGACAACCGGCCACCCATGTCGCCGAAGGCGTCGTACCTGACAACAGCGACATGTCGCAGCGCATCGGTGACGTCGCCCCGGGTCGCCTGCAGCTCGGTGCGCAGCGAGTCGAGATCGTTGTGCATCACGGAGGTCTCTGCGCCGCTGCGTCGTACTGCGTCCAGGACCGTCTCCTTGCCGCTCCCGTCGAGAGAGGCAAAGCCCCGCCGGAGCCGACTGATCCGCAGGTGCGCGCTGATCGCGGCCAGGATGCCGACCACACCCACGCCGGCGCCGGCAATGGCGATCTCGTCGAGGAGAGGTCGGTCGAGCGGGAGCACGAGCAAGCAGCCTAGTGTCGACCACGTGGACAGGGGCGAGATGCGCGCGTTGCTCGACGCCGTAGCCACGGGACAGCTGTCCACCCACGAGGCGGAGGACCAGCTCCGCGCGCTGCCGCTGCAAGGCTTCACGGACCTCGGCTATGCCCGGCTGGATACCCATCGGGCAGTCCGAACCGGTGACCCAGAGGTCGTCTACGCCGCGGGCAAGACGCCCGATCAGGTCGTCGGCCTGCTGCGGGCACTCGCCGGGCAGTCCGCAGCCCGACCGGCCGTAGCAACCCGGCTGAGCACCGCCATGGTGGAGCAGCTGCGCGACCAGCTGCCCGACGTCGAGATCGATGAGGTCGCGCGGTGTGCCCTGCTCGGCGCTCTTCCGCAAACCGCCGGCACGGTCGCCGTGGTGTCTGCTGGCACCAGTGACGAGCCGGTGGCCGCCGAGGCTGCTTTCGTGGCGCGCGCATTCGGTGCCGAGGTCGAACGTGTGCGTGACGCCGGGGTAGCGGGGATCCATCGCCTGCTCGCCGACTTTCCGCTCCTCGACCGGGCTGACTGCCTCATCGTCGTGGCGGGCATGGAGGGGGCGCTGCCAAGTGTCGTCGGCGGTCTCGTCGGCACGCCACTGGTGGCGGTGCCGACGAGCGTCGGTTACGGCACGTCATTCGGCGGGCTCGCCGCACTGCTCGCAATGCTCAACTCTTGCGCGCCCGGTGTCACCGTCGTCAACATCGACAACGGCTTCGGGGCCGGCGTCTTCGCTGCGCGAGTGGCGCGACGCATCGCCGGAAAGTGAGCAGTCGGCGACCATGACGCGCACCGGCTGGCTCGACTGCGGCAGCGGCGTCAGCGGCGACATGCTGCTCGGCGCGCTGGCCGGCGTCGGTGTCCTCGACGCGCTGCCGGACGTGCTCGCGTCCGCGCCGGGGCTCGCGGCCTCGATCGACGTCAGCGCGACGATGCGCGGGGCGCTCGCCGGACAGCGAGTCGTCGTGACCACAGCCGATCCCGACCCACCGCACCGCAGTCGTAGTGAGGTGCGCAACATCGTCGACGCTCTTCCGCTTCCAGACGCGGTGCGCACAAAGGCGCAACAAACGTTCGACCGGCTCGCCTCAGCGGAAGCGCGCGTGCACGGCGTCGATGTCGAAGCGGTGCAGTTCCACGAGGTCGGCGCGGTTGACGCGATCGTCGACATCGTCGGTGTCTGCCTCGGCATGCACACACTTGGTTTGCAGCGGTTGACGGTGTCACCCATCGCACTCGGCGGAGGCACCGCCGAGACGCAGCACGGCCCGGTGCCGGTGCCGGTGCCCGCAGTTCTCGAGCTCTTGCGGGACAGCACCCTGACGGCAGTCGGCGGCGACCAGCAGCACGAGCTCGCGACCCCGACCGGCGTCGCCTTGCTCGTCGAACTGGCAGACGGCACCTCCGAGCTGCCGGAGATGAGCGTGCAACAGATCGGTGTCGGTGCAGGCTCACGAGACGGTGGCAGTCGACCCAACGTCTTACGTCTTGTCGTCGGTGAAGCGACCGCTGAAAGCCAACAGGACTGGCTGCTCGTCGAGGCCAACGTCGACGATCTCGACCCACGGCTGTGGCCCGGCGTGCTCGATGCGTTGCTTGCCGCCGGTGCGGCGGATGCGTGGCTGACACCGATCCTCATGAAGAAGGGCCGGCCCGCCAACACGGTGAGCGCACTCACGACCACATCGCAGTTCGACGAAGTGCGGCGTGCCCTGTTCGTGCACAGCTCGACCATCGGTCTACGGACCACACGCGTCGCCAAGTCCGCGCTCGATCGCGAATGCATCGAGGTCGACGTCAGCGGACAGTGCGTGCGCGTCAAGGTGGCTCGGCTCGAAGGTGGCGTCGTCAACATCAACCCGGAGTGGGAGGACGTCAGCGCCGCGGCGGCATCGCTGGGACGGGCCGCGAAAGACGTGCTCGCGGACGCGACGGCCACGGCTCGCCGAATGCTCGCCTGATCGTGTCAATCCTCGTCGCGCTGACCGTCTTCGCGCTGATCCTGCCGGCCGAGCTGCCGGACAAGACCATGGTCGCCACACTCGTGCTTGCCACTCGCTACCCCCCGCTGCCGGTCTGGATCGGCGTCACGGTCGGCTTCGCCGTACAGTCCGCAGTCGCCGTCGCGGCTGGTGGGTTGGTGTCACTACTGCCCGACGAGGTCGTGCACGGCGTCACCGCGGGAATGTTCGCGCTCGGCGCGTTCCTGCTGCTGCGCGAGAAGGAGGCAGATCTCGCCGAAGAGGAACGCGAGATCGCCGAAGAGCTCGCCGACCAACCTCCGCTGCCGAGCTTCCGCCGCGTCGCACTGACGAGTTTCGGTGTTCTGTTCGCCGCCGAGTGGGGTGACCTCTCACAAGTCCTGACTGCCAACTTCGCCGCGAAGTACGGCGATCCGGCGGCCGTGTTCCTCGGCGCGTGGCTCGCGCTCACGACGGTTGCCGGGATCGCCGTCATCTTCGGTCGTGCGCTCATCCGCGTCGTTCCACTCGTTTGGGTACGACGACTTGCCGCGGGCTTGTTCGTAGCGATGGCGACAGTGACGGCGCTGGAGGCCGCCCACGTCGTCTAGCCGCGAACAGCGGCGAGGAACGTCAGCGAACCGATGATGTCGCCGCGCACGTCGTGCAACGGCGCCGACGACGCGTCGATCGTGACCTTGCTGCCGTCGCGGTGACGCACCCGCACCAGACTCCGCATCAGTCCGTTGCCGTGCGCCAGCACGGCGAGCGGCGCGACGCGCGAGGCGTAGTCCGGACGCGAGGCACCGGTCTCGAAGTCGACCAGATCGACGACGTCGACGAGCGGGCGGCCGATCACGCCGGCGTCACTGCAGCCCAGCAGCTCGGCAGCGCTGGCCGAGAGGCTCAGCACCTGTCCCTCGACGTCGACGACGACACACGGGTCGTGCGCAGCCGCGACCGAAGCACTCCATCTGGCCAGCGGCGTGGAAGCGGCGGGGGCGCGAACGTGGTCGCCCAGATCGACGATGTGCCGCGGATTCGTGGGCGCGTCGGAGCCAGGCAGCCGTTCCAGCCGCATGATGAGCTTCGGCATCCCGCCTCCTCCTCTCACACCCACATCGCAACGCATCGGATCGTCATTGTGACGCACCGTAATCGGCCGCACCAGGGTGAAGGCAGTAATACGCCTATATGTCCCGAGTGCCGTTGCTATCCGTGTCGGGAATTGTCACGCAGTGTCCGAGAACGTATTCGCCGTCGCCGGGCAAATGCCTGCCATCGGGCATGATCGGCGGATGAGTTCGCCGGTCGGATCTCCTTATGCGGACAGCGAGGTCGGCCGGCTGCGCACCGTGCTGCTGCACCGCCCGGGCGCCGAGCTCAAGCGGCTGACACCGCGCAACTCGGCCGACCTGCTGTTCGACGGCATCCCCTGGGTGGAGCGCGCCCAGCAAGAGCACGACGCCTTCGCCGACGCGTTACGAGGGCACGGCGTCGAAGTCCTGTATCTCCGCGACCTGCTCGAAGAAGCCCTCACGGCGACCGCCGCACGCGACGCTGTCATCGAGCACACGGTCGCCGACCTGCGGCTCGGGGCAACGCTGCGATCGGCGGTCCAGGCGCACCTGTCGGCACTGGACCCTGCCGGGCTGGCCGACGTGTTCATCAACGGGCTGGCCCACGAGGAGCTCACCGGGGGCAACGGCCTCGTCTGGCGGTTGATGGACCGGCACGACTTCGTCGTACCTCCGCTGCCGAACCTGCTGTTCACCCGCGACTCGTCGGTCTGGCTGCGCGACAGCGTCGCCATCACAAGCCCGAGCATGCCCGCGCGTCAGCGCGAGACGTGGTTGACCGAGGCCATCTATCGCCACCATCCACGCTTCGCGTCGAGCGTCGCCGTCTACTCGCCGGGCGAGGAATGGCTCGAGGGCGGCGACGTGTTGCTGCTCGCGCCCGGAGTCGTCGCGATCGGTGTCGGCCAGCGAACGACGCCTGCCGGCGCGGAGACGCTCGCGGCGAGGTTGTTCGAGCACGGTCTCGCCGAATCCGTGCTCGTGGTGCCGATCGCGCAGGATCGCGCGACGATGCACCTCGACACCGTCTGCACCATGGTCGATGTCGACGCGGTGGTGATGTATCCGCCGGTCGCCGACACGCTGGTCGCTCACACGATGACCGCGGGTGATGGCGGCACCGTGCACGTGGACCCGCCCGAGCCGTTCTTGCGCGCAGCCGCCAAGGCGATGGGCATCGACACACTTCGCGTCATCGACACCGGTCTGGATCCCGTGACGGCAGAACGCGAGCAGTGGGATGACGGCAACAACACGCTCGCTATCGCGCCACGGTTGGCTGTGGCTTACGAACGCAATGTCGAAACCAACGCCCGGTTGGAGCACGCCGGCATCGAGGTCGTCCGTATCGCCGGCAGCGAGCTGGGCAGCGGGCGAGGTGGCCCGAGATGCATGTCCTGCCCCATCCGCCGCGACCCGCCTGACTGAACCAACGACGGCTCGGAAACGTAAATACTCATATGAGCCAAGTGCAAACCATGACGCAGCGAGTGTCGGTCGCCGACGTGCTGCTTCGCTTGATCGGCGCCGCGGCACTGGCCATCAGCTCTTATGTGCACCTGCACGGGGCGCACTTCTACTCGTCACTGGGCAACACGATCACGCAAGCGGACCTGTTCTATGCGCAGGGCGCGGTGGCGGCCTTGGTCGCGTTGTGGGTCCTGGTCACCGGCAATCGCTGGGCCTGGGCTGCTGTCGCGGTTGTCGGCGCCGCGTCGTTCGCCGCGGTCATGCTCTACCGGTACGTCGACGTCGGTTCGATCGGTCCGATCCCCAACATGTACGAGCCGAGCTGGCAGACGAACGAGAAGCTGCTCTCCGCCTATGCCGAGGCGGCGGCCGTCGTCGTGGCAGCCGTGGCGTTGCTCAACCCGGCGCTCCGTCAGCGGAGACGCTGAGCTGCTGCAGCACGGCGCGTGGCCGGTTGGTGATGACGACATCGACCCCGAGGCCGACGACAAAGTCGACGTCGGCGGGCTCATCGACGGTCCACACGTGCACTTCGCCGCCGGCATCGTGCACCCGTTCGACGTAGGTCGGGGTCGCCTGTAGCGCTCGCAGGGACGGACCCGCTGCATAGGCACCGGCGGGGCGAGTGCCGTCCCGGTGCCGCAGCGCGAGCCGGTTCATGAGATAGACCGTCGGCAGGTTCGGCGCCAGGGAGCGCAGCCGGCGCAGGCTCGACGACGCGAAGCTCATGACCCGCACCTGCACCGGCGAGTCCGGACGTGGGGTCACCAGTCCGCGCCGGGTCAGCACCTCGACCAGCGTCAGCTCGACCAAGCCCGCGTAGCGCGTCGGGTGCTTGGTCTCGATCGCGATGTCGACCCTGCGATCACGTTCGATCACCACCTCGAGCAACCGGTCGAGGGTGAGCACGCTGGACCGGTCCCAGTCGGGCGCCTCGTCCGCAGCCAGCGTTGCCGACGGATGCCAAGCCCCGAAGTCGAGGTCGGCCAGATCGGACAGCTCCAAGGCCGAGACCACTCCCCGTCCCGACGACGTCCGGTTGATCCGCCGGTCGTGTACGCAGACGAGCACGCCGTCCCTGGTCAGCCGTACGTCGCACTCGAGCCCCTCGGCCCCGTCCTCGAGCGCCCGCTCATATGCCGCGACGGTGTGCTCGGCCTCGTCCTCGGACGCCCCGCGATGCGCGACGACCTGCGGCCGGCTGGTCACGCTGCATGCTGACACGGCCACGACGACATGGTGACCGCCCTATCCTGAACGTTGCCCAAAAAGGAGGCGGGATGGCCACGGCCGGACGTGCCTGCATCGTCCTGGTCCTCACCATTGCACCCTTGTTCGTCGGTCTCCCGGCTGCCCGCGCAGAGGCCTTCTTCCAGGTCGAGACCAGCGCTACGGCGGTGCACGTGGCCGTCACCCAGGAGCCCGCCAGCTCGATCATCACGGCATCGCTGTTGGACGACGCGGTTGCCTACGCGTCGAGCGGGTTCGACAGTGGCGGGTCGAGCGAAGCCTTGGCCGCACCGGCCTACCCCGGCCGTCTCGTCGTACAAGGACCGCAGCTGCTCTGCTCCGAGCTCTTCAGCTGCCCGGCGAGCCCCCCCGACTACCCCTTCCTCGCCGACGCGAGCTACCCGCGCCGGTCGCGCGACACCGCGCAGGTCAGCGGACAGCCGACGGGCGCCGGGCCGTTCGTGGTCACGCCGCTTCGCGCCACGGCCAAGGCGTCGGCCAAGGACAACACGGCATCGACCGAGGCGGGGCGGGCCGACCTGCTCGCCGGCACGCCCGGCGCCGTCACCGTCGGCGCGAGCGCCGCGACGACCGCAGTGACGAGCCGCGGCCGGCAGGCCCTGGTGACAGTGACCGCCACTGCGTCGGACATCAGCGTCGCCGGTCTGATCCACATCGACTCCGTACGCGCCGTTGACCATGTCGTGATGGCGGTGGGCCGGCGACCGGTTGCCCACCCGAAGGTGACGGTCGGCGGGGTTACCGTGTCCGGTCATTCCGCCACGCTCGACGACACGGGGCTGCACGTCGACGGCGCGGCTGTCAGGGGGCTCCGCCGAGAGGTCAGTCAGCGCGGGGTCACCATCCGTACGGTCGGCACCCAACGCCACACCACCGAAAGCGGCAGCCGTAGCCAGGCGGTCGGACTGTCGATCGACGTCGCCATACCGGTCAACGGTGTGCCCTACATACCCAACCCGTTGCCGCCCCTGCCACCACCGTTCGACCAGATCCCCGCGCTGCCAGGTGTCAACGCCAACGGCACCTACGTCGGACACATCAGCATCGGCGCGGTCGGTGCCGCTGCAGGTGTCGGCAGCCAGCCGGCCTTCGCGTTGCCCGACGGCACGCTTCCCACCATGGACACGACGGCGACCTCCGGCACGAGCGGGCCGGCACGCAGCTCGCCCCTTGGTGGCAACGACCTGGTGAGCAAGCTGGCTACGGCCCGGCCCGAAACTGCTCCGAGCCTGGCGGGCCGACCGAACATCCTGCGCGGCTTCGTCGACGTCGTCTCCAAGACCCAGCTCGAAACGCTCTACGCCGTACTTGCGCTGGGTTCACTCGCACTCTTCATAGGCTGGCGAACGGCGGTGTCACTCCGCAGGGGAGGTCGCGGTGAGCGAGGTCGCACCTGACCGGCGTGAGTTCTGGCACTGGGTGTGGTCCGCCGTACGCCCGGTCTTCGGCTGGGTCCTCGCCGGCCTCGGCGCTCTCGCGCTCTTCTTGGGCTGGTTCGGCGTCTCCGGTGAGTCGCTGACGTCGAAGCAGCTCCCCTACCTCGTGTCGGGGGGGCTCACCGGCATCGCACTGGTCGTCGTCGCCAGCGTGTTCCTCGCGACCGAGGATGTACGACGACAGCTGTCGCAGGTCGACGAGCTGAGTCGCAAAGTCGACGACCTTTACGCGTTGTTCGTCGAGGAGCTCGCCACTCCGGCCGGGACTGCCGGCGATCCCGTCAGCACTCATCCCGACGCGATGGTCGCGCTGCCCGCGGGCACGTCCTACCACCGCGCCGACTGTGCGTTGGTGAGCGGCAAGGCCGCGATCGCAGCAGTAGACGCCCGCAAGATCCGGGCCCGAAAGCTGCGTCCCTGTCGCGTCTGCGAACCACCGACCGTCGGCTGACGTGCTCGCCCTCAACTACGCGTTCGCCGGGCTCGGCCTCGGAGCGATCGCTGCGTTGTCGGGGGTCGGTCTGCTTGTGACCTACCGTGCGACCGGCGTCTTCAACATTGCGCACGGCGCGATCGCGATGATGGCGGCGTACTTGTTCTGGCAGCTCACCGACGAGTGGGGCCTGCCGGTGTGGCTGGCGGCGTTGCTGGTGCTGGCTGTCATCGCACCTGCCTTCGGTGTCGCGCTCGAGCGGGTCGTTTTCCGCCCTCTCCAACGACGACATGCCAGTCCGGCCGAGTCGCTGGTGGCGACGATCGGTCTGCTCGTGTTGCTGCTCGGAGTCGCGTTCGTGGTCTGGGGTGCACAGACACGCAATCCGTCCTCGCTGTTTCCCCAACGGGTGCTGCACCCCGGTTCGCTCACCTTGCACGTCGACGCCTTCGCAGACCTTGCCGTCGTCATCGTCGGCACCGGCGTGCTCGCGGTGCTGCTCCGCCGAACGGCATTGGGAACGCAGATCCGTGCCGTCGTCGATCGTCGAGACCTCGCCGAGCTCGCCGGCGTCGACGCCGACCGCGTCGCGGCGATCGGCTGGTCCATCGGCTGCGTGTTCGCAGCCCTGACCGGCATCCTGCTCGCGGCGCAGCTGTCGCTGCAGCCGTTCAACCTGACCCTCGTCGTACTCGAGACGTTTGCGATGCCGGTGATCGCAGACCTCACGAGCATTCCGATCGCGATCGGCGCCGGGATTGCCCTCGGCGTCGGCCAAAGCCAGATGAACTTGTGGACGCCGAGCGACAGCCAGCTGGCATCGATCTGGGGCGCCTTGCAGTCCAACCTGCCGGTGGTGCTGCTGCTGTTGGCGCTGCTGGTGCGACAGCGGCTCTCCGAAGCCCGTGGTGACGCAGGCGTCACGACCACGCTCGCGCAGCGTCGATCCGCCGAGCCCTCTGTTCGACGCTTGACGTTGCAGTACACCGTCGCCGCGGTCGCGATGTTCCTGCCGCTGACCCTGAGCGACGTCCACCTGCGCCAAGCCCAGGAAATCCCCGCGCTGGCACTCATCTTCGTGTCGATCGTCGCCGTGACCGGTTACAGCGGCCAGATCTCGCTGGGCCAGGCCGGTTATGCCGGGCTCGGCGCACTGTTCTTCGCCAAGGCCAGCGTCGGCACTCCGCAGCTCGTCGCTCTGCTCGTCGCCGCGCTTGCGGCCGGAGCGGTCGGCTTCCTGACGGGATATCCGGCGATTCGACGACGTGGGCTGTTCTTGGCACTGACGACTTTCGCCGTCGGCGCGTTCGTGAGCCGGTTCGTGTTCGCGCAGCCCTACTTCACAAGCAACGTCGAGGTGCATCGTCCGTCGCTCTTCGGCCTGTCCTTGCAGGGCGATCGTGCGTTCTACATGTTCGAGCTGGCGATGCTCGCAATCGCGTTCCTCGTCACCTACAACCTGCGCGCCGGTGCACTCGGACGTTCGCTGATCGCGATCCGCGACTCCGAGCAGGGTGCTCGGTCTGTCGGTGTCGATGCGCGTGCTCTCAAGGTGCTCATCTTCACGGTGAGTGCGATGCTCGCCGGCCTCGGCGGCGCGCTGCTCGCCCAGCAGGCCGGCTCGTTCGAGCCAAGCAGCTTCGATCCGCTCGAGGCCAGCCTGCCGTGGTTTGCCGTTGTCATCGTCTTCGGTGCAGACAGCGCCGTAGCTGCCGTCGTCGGTGCGGCCTTCGTCGTACTCGTCAACGGCGTGACCGGCCAGGACAACGCCTACCTCGTCGCGGTCGGCTTGCTCGCCGCATTCCTCGGCCGGCTGCCCGGCGGGGCAGCCGAGCTCGCCCGCCGAACGGTCGAGTGGGTGCTCACGCCGACGGCACTGATGCGGCACTACGCCCGCCGCCAACCGCCGGCCCGTCCCGGCATCGCGTTGTCACCAGGCGGCCGCGCCGCGCTGGAGCGGGTGCGAGGCCGATCATGAGCGGCCGGCTCGAAGGTGTCGGGATCACCAAACGGTTCGGCGGGCTCACTGCGGTCGACGACGTGTCGGTCGTGACCGAGGCCGGAACGGTCGCAGCACTGATCGGGCCGAACGGCGCCGGCAAGACCACCCTCTTCCAATGTCTCGCCGGGACAGAACACCCGGACGCGGGACATGTGCGCCTGGACGGTCGGGACATCACCCGCGCCGCACCGGATGCACGCGCGCGGATGGGGCTGGGTCGGACCTTCCAACGCCTCGCGATCTTCCCGACACTGTCGGTCGCGGACAACCTGAGGGTCGGTGCCGAGAACCGCACAAACGCGACCGCGCCGGTCCGGATCGGCGCGCTCCTCGCGGCAGTGTTCGGCTTCACCTTCACCGACGACAAGCGTCATCAGTATCGGGTGGACGAAGTCGCGTCGCTGCTCGAGCTCAACGGCGTCCGGGACGAGCTCGCCGGCTCGCTACCGACGGGAACGCTGCGGCTGGTCGAGCTCGGCCGAGCTCTCTGCCATGACCCCAAGGTGCTGCTCCTCGACGAACCTGCCAGCGGGCTGGACACGACCGAGACCGGCCACCTGCAACGCGTCCTGCGCGACGTCGCCGCCCAAGGTGTCGCGGTCCTGCTGGTGGAGCACGACGTCGATCTGGTCTTCGGGGTCGCCGACCGCGTCTACGCCATGGCCGAAGGACGCCTCATCGCCGAAGGACGCCCGGGGGAGATCCGCCGCCATCCCGCTGTCCTGGATGCCTACCTCTCATGACGATCGAGCTGGCGTTGCGGGACGTCCGCGTCGCCTACGGCGCGGTGGAAGTGCTGCACGGCGTCAGCCTCGCCGTCCCGACCGGCTCGCTCACAGCACTCCTCGGGCCGAACGGTGCGGGCAAGACCACGCTGCTGTCCGCGGTCGCCGGTCTCCTTCCGCTCCGCAGCGGGCAGATCGTCTGGTGCGGCAATGACGTGGCCGGCGTCCCACCGGACGATCTCGCGCGCACCGGCATGCTGCTGATTCCCGAGCGCCGCGGCATCTTCGCGACACTGTCGGTGCGGGACAACCTCGAAGTCTTCGCCGGGCGAGGCGCCGACCTCGCGCCCGCGTTCGACACCTTTCCGATCCTCGAGCGACGCATGACACAGCTAGCGGGGAGCCTGTCCGGCGGTGAGCAACAGATGCTCGCGATGTCACGCGCGCTGCTCGGGCGTCCGCGCCTGCTCCTCCTCGATGAGATCTCGCTCGGGCTGGCACCGAGGGTCACCCGCTTGCTGTTCGACGTCGTCGCAGGGCTGGCCGAGTGCGGAGTCACCGTGGTGATGGTGGAGCAGTACCTGTCCGACGCACTCCGTCTCGCCGATCTCGTCTACGTGCTGTCTCGTGGCGAGCTCGCCTTCGCCGGCGAACCAGCGGAGCTGGCGGGGCGCGACCTCCCCGGTTATGTCCTGACGGGCTAGCCCCCAACAATCCCCTGCAACGCAAGGGAAAAGTGTCGGTGGTGGAATTCACGGTGGGGTTTGCCGGCGTTGATGACCGCGGACGGCGCGGCGTTGGAGACCATGGAGTCTGTGCCGGCCGGGCCGTGGCTGGCCGACGCGATCGAT
>JAICMI010000077.1 GCA_025929315.1 Frankiaceae bacterium | reverse complement strand
GCCGGTCGATAGACGACGAGTCGTCGATCGGCCGTACGCAGCACCAGCTGGTCGGGTGCCGGCTCGACTTCGCCGTCTCGCGCCAGCTCCTGTGCGCCCACAAGCCGAACGTCGGCGCTGGTGACCTGACGTTCCTCGTAGACCCGCGAACGCCCGAGTCTGCCGGAGAGGACCGCTGCCACGAGGCGGGAACGTGCCCAGGGGCTCGAGGCGTCGACGAGACGCAGGTCGATGACGTCGTCGTCCAGGCTCTCGCGCCAGGAGGGTGCGAAGCCCGGCGGGTGGTATCGCCCGTTGCCACCGAACAGCAGCCACAACCGGCGGGGTTGGCCGTCCAGCCGCACCTCGAGCGGTTCCGCATGCCGCAGCACCTCGACGAGCGCCACGCTGAGCGACAGCCACTTGCCCAGCCATCGCTCGCGGGCCTCACGCCGCCGGACGAGCTCGGGATAGACGCCGACGGAGAACGTGTTGAGGAAGAACCGGTCCTTGCCCGACCCGGCAGCGCTCCCCACAGTGATCTCTGCCGCTTCGCCCCCGCGCAACGCGCGGAGAAGATCATCCAGATCCTCGATGCCGAGCTCGGCCGCAAAGTGGTTGAGCGTGCCGGCTGGCACCACGGCGAGCGGTACGCCGTGCTCCAGCGCCGCGTTCGCGGCCCAGTTCACCGTGCCGTCACCGCCGGCGACGCCGAGGACTTCCGCCCGCGCGGCCGCTTCAGCAAGCGTTTTGACGACGTCGTCATCCGGACGGCAGACGACGACCTCAGCGGCGGGCAGCTCGCGAAGCAGCTGGCGGCGCAGATCCTCCGCGGGCGCGGCACCGGCGGAGGGGTTCGCGACGAGCACCAGTCCGGTCCCGTCGGTGATCCGCGGAGCTGCGGCCGCTGCGGCCGTCAACGCGGCGGGGCGACTCGGCGGGACCGGCCACGACCGTCGTACGAGCAAGGCGGCACCGACGCCGACGCCTGCTCCTACAGCGACATCGAGCGGATAGTGGACCCCCGTGTGCACACGGCTGTAGGCGACCGCAGTGGCGAGCGCAGCTACCGGTAGGGCGACCAGCGGCTCCTGCATCGCGACACCCGTCGCGAATGCAGCGGCAGATGCGGCGTGGCCACTGGGGAAGGACGTCGTAGCCGGCTGGCGCCGCAGCTGGCGCAGGACCGACACGCCTACGAGATCCGGACGACGCCGGCGGAACGACCACTTCAGTGGTCCGTTCGCGAGTGCGCTGGCCACACCGAGCGAGGTCATGCCACGCGCGGCAGCTCGGCGACCGCGGGTGCCGGCTGCTGCGAGGGCAAGAGCGATCCCGGTCCAGAGCACACCGTGGTCGGCGGCCCTCGACAGGCGCGGCAGCCACCGATCGAGGGCACCCAGGTGTGCCGATGCCACCCGCTCGAACAGCGCCTCGTCTCTGTCCAGGACGCTGTCGATGAATCGCGGTCGCATGGCGCTGAAGGTACCCATGCGCAGATGCGTCAGGGGCGGGTGATCGCTCTCACGTGGTTGAAGTGGCCGTAGTGAGTCACGACGGCAACCCGTACGGTGTGCCCGCCGGCATTCGCACTGCTGTGCAGTGCGACCTGCACCACCCGGTTGTGACCATCGAGGACCACAACCGCTAGTGCGGGTGCACCTGAGACGGGTACGCCGGCGGCCTTCGCAGCAGCCGCGGGAAGCATCCCCACGACGCGCGTCCGATGGTTCGGGTGAGAGATCAAGGTCGGCGTCATGCCGTGCAGCAGCGCGACAAGCGTCGCGCTCGGATGCAGGACAGCGCGCGGCTTGGCCAGCTTGGACCAGCCGCCGGGGACCGAGCGCACGTAGGTCGCGCGTCGGATGCGAATCACCTGCGTGTGCTTGCCGCCGACGGACAAGCGATAGGCGATGCCCCGCCCGTTGATGACGCGACCGGACAGCGAGGTGCGGACGGTCTGGTTGGCGTCGAGCGTCGTTTTCGCCGTAAAAGTGAACGCGTGCAGCGCCCTGGTGGCCGCTGCGGCTTGGCGCAGTGCCTTGGCCGCGGCCGGGTCGACAGCCGGCGAGCTGCTGGCCGGTGTCGTCGCGCTCGGACTCGTGCTCGGGCTAGTGCCTGACGACGAGCCGCCGCTGCATGCGGCAACAAGGAGCGCAACGCCGATGAGGGGCACGGCCAGTGGCCGTGCCCCTCGTCCGCGCTTAGTGGCGGTCAGTCGTCCCCTCCGCCGTCACCGCTGTCATCGGTGCCCTGGTTGTCGCCGCCCTGGTCGTCGCTGCTGGTAGCGCTTTGGTTGTCGCCACCGTTGTCGTCGCCCTGGTCGTCAGCCTGCTCGCCCTGGTCGTCGTTGTTGTCGCCCTGGTCGTCGCTGACCTCGCTCTGGTCGCCGCTCTCGCTCTGGTCCTGGACGTCGCCCTGGCTGTCGCCGTCCTCGCCCTGGTCGTCGCTGACATCGGTCTGGTCGCCGGTGCCGCTCTGGTCCTGGACGTCAGCATTGTCACCCTGGTCATTGGCCTCAGCCGCGTCGTTCGCGTCACCGAGTGCCACGCCGCCCTGGTCGTCGACGCCGACCTCGTCGCCGTCCTCATCGCCCGCGGAGGTCGAGGTGATGTCGCCGTTGTCATTGACGTCACTCGTCAGCTTCACGCCGGTGCCCGGCACCACGAAGTTGACCTGGTTGAGGTGCGCCTTGCCGTGCTGGAGCAGCGACTTGCCGTGGGCGGCATGCGCCTTGCCGTGGGTGTGCGTAGACGACGCGTCAGCCGCCGTAGCGCCGGCGACGCTGAGGCCGCCCGCAGTGAAGACGCCCATGGCCAGAGCCAGGGCCGAACGCGAGGGGGTCCACATGGGGTCCTCCGGGAGGGGTCGAGGGACTAGTTCTTCTTGTTTATTGCCAACGGGCGCCCGATCGTTACGCCCCACGCCTAAACCTGGCCATCTGGCTGGGATGCTGCCGGCATGCGGATGGCGCCGTACATGTCCCGCTTCGCTGCCAACGGCATGGTGTGCGCGGTCGACCAGCTGGCCGCGCAGGCAGGCGTGACGATCTTGCGCGCAGGCGGAAACGCCGCCGACGCTGCGGTGGCGACCAGCGCGGTCCTGGCGGTGACGACCCAGCACATGTGCGGGATGGGCGGGGACCTGTTCGCGCTGGTCCATTCGGGTGAACCGCAGCCGCCCGCGCTCAACGCCAGCGGCCGATCCGGCTCCGGCGCCGATCCGCAGCGGCTCCGCGACGAGGGACACAGCGTCATGCCGCCGTTCGGCGACATCCGCTCGGTCCCGGTGCCGGGTTGTGTCGACGGGTGGCTGGCCCTGCACGACCGGTTCGGCCGGCTGCCGTTGGCCGACGTGCTCGAACCGGCGCGCTCCTATGCCGCCGATGGTTTCCCGGCGTCGCCGATCCTGGCCGCGGTCGCCTCGATGGTTGCCGGCCTGCCCGGCGGTGCCGACTTCGCCGCCGCGACTCACCCCGGCGCCATCGTCCGTCGTCCCGGTGTCGCTCGCTCGCTCGACGCGGTCGTGACTGACGGGCGGTCGGGGTTCTACGGGGGCGAGTTCGGCAAGGGTCTGCTCCACCTCGGCAATGGCGAGTACGACGCTCGTGACTTCGAGCACGTGAACGCGGACTGGGTGACACCGCTGTCAGTTGATGTCTGGGATCGGCGGGTCTGGACAGTGCCGCCCAACTCGCAGGGCTATCTCACGCTGGCCGGCGCGTGGATCGCCGAAGGCCTTCCCCTGCCGGTGGATGCGGACGATCCGTTGTGGGCGCACCTGACGGTTGAGGCCGCTCGGTTGGCTGCCTACGACCGGGTGCAGGTGCTGCACGAAGACGCCGATGGTGCGGCGCTTGTCGCCCCTGACCGGCTGCAACCTCGCCGCGACGCGATCAGCGCCGAGCAGAGCGCGAGGCTGGGCGACAGCTACCGCCCCGGCGGCACGATCTTCCTGTGCGCCGTCGATCGAGATCGGATGGGTGTCTCGCTGATCCAGTCCAACGCGGTCGGCTTCGGCGCCAACCTCGCCGAACCGGGCACGGGGGTCTTCCTGCAGAACCGCGGCATCGGTTTCAGCTTGGAGCCTGGACATCCGGCTGAGTACCGGCCGCGGCGTCGACCACCGCACACGCTGTCGCCGGCGCTCGTCACCAAGACATCCGGCGCACTCGACATGGTCATCGGCACGATGGGCGGGGACACCCAGCCGCAGATTCTGCTGCAGCTGCTCGCGCGGATCCTCGCCGGCAACGAGTCGCTCGGCGATGCGGTCGCGGCATCGCGTTGGGCGCTCGCCAGTGTCGACGGTGGCGGCGGCTTCGACACCTGGAGGGCAGGCGGGCATGTGCAGGTGCAGCTCGAGCCCGGTGCGCCCGAGGCCTGGGCGACCGGGCTGCGCGACCGCGGCCATGACGTCGCGCCATCCCACGGCGGCAACTACGGACACGCGCACGCGATACGCGTCGATGGTGACCACCTCGAGGGTGCGAGCGACCCCCGCGCCCTGTCCGGCGAAGCCGCGTCGTACTAGGACTGACAGATGAGCTACGACGAGGACTTGGCCGAGCGCATCCGCGGTCTACTCGGTGACGTCGAGGTGACCGAGAAGAAGATGTTCGGCGGACTCGCGTTCCTGGTCGGCGGCAACCTGAGCGTGGCCGCCCGCGGCCAGGGCGGATTGTTGGTGCGACACGACCCAAACGATGCCGACAGGTTCATCGCCGAGCCGGGCGCCGACCAGTTCGACATGGGCGGCCGCGGCCCGATGAAGGGCTGGCTGCACGTGGAGGAGTCGGTGCTCGGTGACGACAAGACGCTCGGCAAGTGGGTCAAGCGGGGTGTCGCTTATGCCAAGTCGCTACCGCCGAAGAAGTAGCCAGCCGGTTGTCGCGCCCGCCAAGGTGAGGCTTCCACCATCGAGGTCAGCATGGTCCGTCGCGACCACGAGCTCGGCCGCGGCTGGCACAGGGAGCGTGACTGTGTCGTCCGCACAGTTGCAGGCGACGAGCAGCGTCGATCCGTCCGACAGCTCCTGCTCGACAACGACGAGCTCGTCGGTGCGGTCAGCCCATCGTGGCGAGCCGCTCCACCGGTGACGGATCTCCCGACGCGCGGCGAGCAACCGGCGATACGTGCTCAGCGTGGATGTGCCATCACCGGATTGGCTCCGCGCGTCGCGCGTGTTGGCCTGCTCGTCGAACGGCAGCCAGGGGGTGCCGGTCGTGAAGCCGAACCCCGGCCCGTCCGATGTCCACGGCATCGGAGTGCGAGCGCCATCGCGGCCGACCCGGCCAGATGTCAGCCACACCGGATCCTGACGAGCATCGGGCGGGACGTCGCTTTCTTCCAGACCAAGCTCTTCACCTTGATACAGGTAGGTCGCACCCGGCAGGGCGAGCAGCATGGCCGTGAAGGCAAGTCCGCGGCGGCGGCCCAGGTCTCCCCCGCCGAACCGCGTGACGTGTCGGACGAGGTCGTGGTTGGACAGCACCCAGGTGGGCGCCGAGTCGTGGCGAAGGAACAGATGCAGGGCCCGCCGCAGAGTCGTGCGGATCGCGTCGGCGTCGAACGAAGTGCGCGCGACGACGAAGTTGAATGCCTGATGCAGCTTCTGTCGCCCGACGTACTGGGCGACCCGGTCCATGTCATAGAGGAACACCTCGCCGACGAACGCCCGCTCGTCATATCCGTCGGCGACCTTGCGCCATTCGCGCCAGATGTCGAAGACCTCGTCCTGGTCCCAGGCGTTGGCCTTGCCGTCGCGGAAGCGGCTGTCCTTGAACAGCCCGTGCGCCACGTCGATCCGGAACCCGTCGACGCCGCGGTCGAACCAGTAGCGAAGCAGCGACACAAACTCGGCGCGCACCTCCCGGTTGCGCCAGTTGAGGTCGGGTTGCGACGCGTCGAACAAGTGCAGGTAGTAGCCGGTGCCACCGGGGGTGGGATCGGCGCTCCAAGCGGACCCGCCGAACACCGACTCCCAGTCGTTCGGCGGACCGCCGTCGGGTGCACCGGCGCGGAACAGGTAGCGCTCCCGCTCCGGCGCATCGACGTTCGCCGTCGCCGCGCGAAACCACGGATGCTCGTTGCTCGTGTGGTTCGGCACGATGTCGACGTAGACGCGAAGCCCGCGCGCATGCGCGTCGTGAAGGAGCCCGTCGAAGTCCGCCAGTGAACCGAACATCGGGTCGACGTCACGAGGATCGGCGACGTCGTAACCGTGGTCGTGCATGGGCGAGCGGTAGAACGGTGTCAACCAGATCGCGTCGACGCCGAGATCGACGAGGTAGTCGAGCTTGCCGCGGATCCCGGCGAGGTCGCCGACGCCATCGCCGTCAGCGTCGGCGAAGCTGCGGACGTAGATCTCGTAGACGACAGCGCTACGCCACCACTCCGCCGGCATGTTGTTCAGCTGCTGCGGACGAACTCGGCCACGACCCGGCCAAGCTCTTCGCCCGCGTCTTCCTGCAGGAAGTGCGAGGCGTTCTCGATCGTCGGGTGATCGAGGCCTTGCGCGCCCTTCATCGACTTCTTGAACACGGGCGCCATCGCGCCCGTGATCGGGTCGCTGTCACTGAAGGCAACAAGGAACGGCAGGTCGAGCTCGGCCAGCACCGGCCACGCTTTGGCGTTGGCGATGCCGCCGGGATCGTCCGGCTCGGTCGGCACCAGGATCGGGAATGCGCGTGCGCCCGACTTGTAGGACTCGTCGGGGAAGGGCGCGTCGTAGGCCGCGACCACCTCGGGCGTTGGCGGAGTCTTGCAGCCGCCGGCAACAAAGCGACCGATGTCGAGGTGCTCGGCGTTGGCCACGGCGTCTCGGAACATGTACCAGACGTCGGACATCTTGCCCTTGCCGTCGGGCAGACCCGTGTTGGCTGCGACGACGCGTGCGAACCGGTCCGGGTGCTCGGCGACGAGCCGCAGACCGGTCAGCCCACCCCAGTCCTGGCCGACCAGCGTCACGTCCTTGAGGCCCAGCTGGTCGAAGAGAGCAGCGCGGGCCCACTCCACGTGTCGGGCGTAGGTGTAGTCCTCGACCGCCGTCGGCTTGTCCGACCGGCCGAACCCGACCAGGTCGAGCGCGATGCCGCGACAGCCGGCGTCGGCGAGGACACGCAGCACCCTGCGATAGAGGAACGACCAGGTGGGCTCGCCGTGCAGGCAGACCACGACCGGACCATCGGACGGACCTGCCTCGACGTAGGCCATTCGCAGCTGCTCGCCGTCGCCGGACGGGACCTCGACGTAGTGCGGCTCCCAGGGGAAGTCGGGTAGGTCGGCGAAGCGGGCGTCAGGTGTGCGCAGGATCTGCATCCGCACATGGTGCCGTATCTCTACTTGTGCATCTCCCCGAGGACGTAGCTGCCCCAGCGGCCGGGCCGGGTCGACTCCCGTGACGTTCGGGGTGCCGGCACGTGTCGACCATCCATCGTGTCCATCAACTTGTCGCGCATCGCGTCGACGCGGAACGCGAGAGCACCGAGCAATCCTCGATGTGGGGCGTGCGGGTGCGGCCGTGTCGGCGCGTGCCGCAGAGCATCGTCGTACGACGCCATCAACGCATCGACGTCAGGGGCAGGGAGTCGCTCGACGAGCCGGCTGACTACGTCGCACTCCGCGTTGCTGTGCCGACCGAGTGCGCGGCGCAACACCTCACCGAGCCGATGCTCGTCGAGCTGCGCAGCGAGTGCATCGCCGGCATGACGCTGCTCGACACGACGCAACACACGCTCGAGCTCGAAGTCGGCAGCGCGCAGGGCGTTCAACGCGGCCGTCGTCGCGGCCTCGCCTGCGGCGGCTCGGTGCACAGTGCGCTGGCAGGCGGCGAGGTGCGCGGACAGCCATACGACGGCGTCCATGGCATGGCCGGAGTCGAGCGCCTCCGCCGCTTGCTGGTGTGCGTTGGTGAGGTCGTCGACGAACCGGTGATCGGCGCCGCAGACAGGTTGTGCGGTCATGGCAGGTTCCTTCCCTGACCCCCGTCCATACACGCTCGCCAGCGGGTGCCGGTTCAGGCGGCGTGAGGCCTCGGCTAGGTCGCCAGGCTCAGAAACTCCGCTCGGCTGCGCAGGTCGTCGCGCAAGGTGCCGAGAAGTGCGCTGGTGACGGTGGTGGCGCCGTGTGCGTGGACACCGCGCAGCGTCATGCAGGTGTGCTCCGCCCGGATCACCACACCGACTCCACGCGGCCGCAGATGTTGGTCGAGCCAGGTGCCGACCTGTTTGGTCATGCGTTCTTGCACTTGCGGGCGCCGGGCAAAAAGCTCGACGACGCGCGCCAGCTTGGACAAGCCGAGGATGCGGACGCCCGGCAGGTAACCGACTGATGCCGTCCCGACGAACGGCAGCAGATGGTGTTCGCAGAGCGAGGTGAACGGGATGTCGCGAGCGACGACGAGCTCGTCGTAGCCCTCGTCGTTGGGAAAGGTCGTCAGGCCGAACTCACGAGGGCTGAGCAGCTCCGCATAAGCCCGCGCGACACGCGTCGGCGTCCGGTTGAGCGAAGGGTCGGTCGGATCCATGCCGAGGGCGCGCATCAGATCGGTGACCGCCGCCGCAGCGGCATCGACGTCGATGCCGCTCTCGGCGACGTCACGGAGCGGTGTTGTCATGTCACTTCTGTCCTGGGTAGACGTCGGTCTCGTTCTGGTGCCACACCGGGTGGTCGCCCGCGGTCTCGACGTTGAAGCCGTAGTCGTAGACAAGGCTGCCGCCATAAGTGGCACCGAGGCTGACCAGTCCCGCTGCAACCGCGGACAGGATCACGATGCCGATGGGGGTGCTGGTGTTGTCCCGGTAGGCCGTCACCCGCACAAGCAGATCGACGAGCACGATCGCGGTGACGGTGAGCATGATGATCGCGTGCGCGTTGATGGTCCGACGCGCCTGAGTGCCGGGTTCGCTCGACCGGTGCCAGTCGGCCCAGCCCGTCAAGGCTGCGAGCAGGCTGACGGCGGCGCCACCCAGCAACACCCAAGTGCCGGCGACGAAGAACTGCCGCGACAGCTCTCCGTGCGAGGAGTGCACAGCGATGGACAGGATGTCGAACGCAGCCGCGAAGAGGTAGGCCGTGACCGGCACGTCCGTCAGCGGCGGGTGATACGGCTTGCCGGCGAAGCCGCGCAGCCCCTTGTTCTTGCGGCCCTTGACGACGAGCGGCGGACCGAACGTGAATCGACGCATTGGATTCCTCCTGCTTGACCTTGGCCGGTCCGGGGTTCACTATCGACAGTAGTCGTTAGTTATAGAAACCTGAAGGAGTACGCGGTGTCAAGCGAACCCGGGTGGGACGCGCTGCAACTTCTCGCCGAGCCGACGCGTCGAGCACTCTTTCGGGCGTGTCAGCGGGCGGGCGCTCCCCTGACCCGCGAGGAGCTCGCGCGCGCCGTTGGCATCTCGCGCCGCCTGGCAGCGTTCCACCTGGATCTGCTTGCAGAGGCGAACCTACTCACCGTTGACTACGCGCGCCCGGCCGGCCGTAGCGGCCCCGGCGCCGGCCGGCCGGCCAAGCGCTACGTAGCGGCCGAGGTCGATCTGGAGCTGTCGGTGCCACCGCGGCGTTATGAGGTCGCCGCCCGCGTGATGGCGCGAGGTCTCGCAGCCGCGAACGAGCACGGCACCGACGCGCTGGAGACAACGTTCGAAGTCGCTCACGAGGAAGGCGAACGGATCGGCCGGCTGCGTCGTACGCCCGGTCGAAAGTCCGCGGCGGCGACTACCGACGTCGCGATGGACGTCCTGAGCGACCTTGGCTACGAGCCGGCCCGCGGGTCGGACAGATGTGTGGAGCTGTGCAACTGTCCCTTCGACGCCGTGGTGGACGTTGCCACCGATGTCGTGTGCGGGCTCAACGAACGCTTTGTGACCGGTGTCCTCGACGGGATCGGTGGCCATCGCTCAGTGCAAGCCGAGCTCGACCCTGCCCCGGATCGTTGCTGCGTCGTGCTCAGAAACAACGGTCGATCCCGGTGAACCGGTTGGCCGTAGGCATCGTGGTGAAGGACATGTGGAGAACTCGTTCATTGCTCGTCAGTGGTCTCGCCGTGGTCGCCGCACTCGCGACCGCATGTGGTGGCAGCAGCAGCGGAGGTGGGACGCAAAGCGTCGGCACAGGCAGCGGCGGCAGCACAGCCGCGCCCGTATCGGACATGCAGACCCACAGCGGTCCGGACGGCAAGTTCATGACCGACGACAAGGGTCGGACCGTCTACATCTTCAGCAAGGACACGTCGACGTCGTCCACGTGCAGCGGCGCTTGTGCGAAAGAGTGGCCGCCATACGTTGAAGGCGGCAGCCAGGTCGTCTTCAAGGGCCACCCCCTCTACTTCTTTGTCGATGACAAGTCGGCTGGGGACATGAAGGGGCAGGGCGTCAACGACTTCGGTGGCCTCTGGACCGCGGTGACACCCAGCGGAACGGCGCTTTCATCCGCCCAGCCGAGTGAGAGTCCGTCCAGTGGCGGATCATCGTCCGAATGGGGCTGATGCAGTCGCAGACCAGCGATGACGCGCGGGCCCGGGCTACCCTCAGCCCGGGCCCGCTGCTTCTTCTTGTGGTGTTCGCTGCGTTCGGCGGACCGCTCGCACTCGCCGCGCTCTATGCACCCGGTGCAATCGAGGACGTCACGCGCTCCGGTGGGCTCATCGCGATCGTTGCCGCCGTCGCCTTCGTCGCGCCGCTCGCAGTGTGGTTGCGCTTCTCGCGCGACATCTCGAGCTCCGGTGGACTGACCGCCTTCGTCGAGGCTGCCGTCGGACGACGTGTCGCGCTCGTGCAGGCTGCACTGTGGGTGGCTTCGTACACGCTGTATCTGCTCTACACGAGTGCCTACGTCGTCTATGACGTCGTACCGGCATTCTGGCCGGGGGTGCATCACTGGCGCCCGTTGCTCGCAGGCATCATCCCAGCGGTGGCGGCACTTGCCGTTGTGTCAGGCCGCCGAGTGGCGTTCGTCGTGATCGGGCTGCTCGCACTGGGCCAGCTCGTTCTGCTGGTTCTCCTCGACGTCGTTGCGGTGCAACACGCGCCGGGGGCGGCTGCGTTCCACGGTTCGACGTCGGCTGACAGCGGGCGAGCACTCGGTGGGATCGCGACGTTGTTCGTGTGTGGCAGCCTGCCGCTCTTCCTCGGTGACGAGGTCCGCGGCGGTGGGCGGGCGTTGAACCGGCTGCTAGTGCCGGCGTTCCTGGTGACCGCGATCGGCGTCGTGCTCGCCGTCTATCCGCTCGCCGCCGATCCGGCGTTCGCGCACTCGCATGTACCGGGGCTGTCGCTGGTCCGTGTCGACGTCAACCATGCGGCCGGCACCGCTGTCGGCGTCGGAGTTGCCGGCAGCATCATGGCGGTGCTCCTGCTCGAGTACGTCGCCTTGACCCGGCTGCTGCACTACGTCAGCGGTGCGTCCGTCCGGGCGTGGGTGTGGCGGCTCGGGATCGCGCTCGCCGTCGCCGGGCCGGTCAGCGTCCTGCTCGATCCGGACAAGTTCTACGACAGGCTGATCAAGCCGTCGCTCATCCTCCTGTGGTTGTCACAGACGATCGTGGTCGCCTCGTTCCCGGTCTACTTGTGGCGTCGCGACCGGTTACGGGCATGGCACGTGCTGGTGACCGTGATCGCTGTAGCGGTGATGGTGTTCGGGTTCGCCAACACCGTGGTGGGGAGCAGCGAGAGCTGACGGTGCGAGGATCCGCATCGTGACGGCTGCACTTGCCTTCGGGGTGGCGACGTCCCCACCCGCCGTCGGACCGCGTGTCGTTGCCCGCACCACCGCCGGTGTCGTCGATGTGGGCGCGCTGGCCGAACGCGGCCAGGTCAGCGGCGGCTGGTGGCGCAGCGGGATGCTCGACGAGTTCCTCGCGGCCGGCCGCTCGGCCTGGCAACAGGTCATCGGCGAGCTCGCAGCTGCCGAGCTTGCTGCGGATGACGCGGCCCTGCTGGACGTTGCCGACTCGCACCTGCTGCTGCCATTCGCGGTGGGGGACTACGTCGACTTCTACTGCTCGGAGCAACATGCGACGAATCTCGGTCGCATCCTGCGACCCGGCCAGGACCCGTTGTCGCCCAACTGGCGGCACATGCCCATCGGCTATCACGGCCGCAGCGGCACGATCGTCGTGTCGGGCACGTCGGTTCGGCGACCGCGCGGCCAACGCCGGCCGGACCCGACGGCTCCGCCGGTGTTCGGGCCGACGGAGCGGCTCGATCTCGAGGTGGAGGTCGGTTACGTCGTAGGCGTTCCGTCCAGACAGGGTGTGTCGGTGCCGACCAGCGACTTCGGTGAGCACGTCTTCGGTGTCTGTCTCGTCAACGACTGGTCCGCGCGTGACATCCAGCTGTGGGAGGGCCAGCCGCTCGGACCGTTCCTCGGCAAGTCGTTTGCGACCTCGGTCTCACCCTGGCTCGTTCCACTCGACATCCTGGCCGAGGCGCGCATCGCCGTGCCGTCGCATCACGCGCCGGTGCTCCCCTATCTCGTCGAGACCTCGCTCACCGGTCTCGACCTGTCGCTGGAGCTGTCCATCAACGGGACGGTCGTGTCGCGTCCGCCGTATTCGTCGATGTTCTGGTCGCCGGCGCAGATGCTTGCGCACATGACCGTGAACGGCGCGTCGGTTCGCACGGGTGACCTGTTCGCGTCGGGGACGGTCAGCGGAGAGGCACCGGACACCTGGGGTTCGCTTGCCGAGCTTTCGCAGATGGGCGCGACGCCGATCTCGCTCGCAGACGGCGCGACCCGAACCTTCCTCGAGGACGGCGACGAAGTCGTGATCAGCGCGACCGCCCCCGGCCCGGACGGTGCCGTACTGTCCCTCGGCGAAGTCCGCGGCACCGTCATTCCTGCCATCCCCAACAGTTGAGTGCAACGATCGGGGGCTTATCACTGCCCTCTTAACGCGTCGATCGTCTCACTCAACCTCAGTCCGGGAGCAGGACGCCGGGGTTGAGGAGGCCGCGCGGGTCGAGCGCGTTCTTGATCGAGCGCATCATCGCGATCTCTTCGGCCGATCGCGACAGATGCAGCCAGTCGCGTTTGGCCCGGCCGACACCGTGCTCAGCACTGATGCTGCCGCCGAACGACGCGACGACTTTGAGCACCGCGTCACTCACGGCCTCGGCCTGGTCGACGGCGTCGAGGATGTTGACGTGCAGGTTGCCCTCGTTGACGTGCCCGAACAGGATCGTCCG
>JAICMI010000006.1 GCA_025929315.1 Frankiaceae bacterium | reverse complement strand
GCCCACGACACCGCCGGAGCGGAACGCGACGCGCATGGCCGGTTTGGGGCCGGCCGTGTTGGCGGCGGCAGCCATGCGCACGTTGGCGCGGGTCGCGAGCGTCATGCCGGCAAAGCCGACGAACGCCGAGAAGCCGGCGCCCACGAGGAAGAACAGTGACCGGCCGATGCGCGAACCGGTGGTGTCCGCCGGCAGGATGAACAGCAGCGCGAAGATGACGACGGCGAACGGCGCGAGCGTCGTGAACTGCCGACGCAGATAAGCAGCCGCGCCCTCCTGCACCGCCTTGGAGATGTCCTGCATGCGCGGGGTGCCCTGGTCGGCGCGCAGCACCTCGCGGGCGAAGTAGCCGGCGACGAGCAGCGCGAAGGCCGCGACGACCGCGACGACGACGAGGATGCCCTTGTCACCGCCGGACACGCTGGCCTTGTGCACCTCTGCGAGCACAGCGGCGTGGAACATCGGGGACATCAGCGTCCTCCTGATCGAGAAGCATGAAGAGACGAGTCATGCCGGCGCTTCTGCGGCCTTGCGGCGCGCGCCAGCCCGGCGAGAGTTTAGCCATGCCCTACAGGGGAATGCGTCAGCGCCCGTCCGGAGCCATCACATCGGTCGCCGGCCAGGTCATCCGCACGCTCGTGCCTGTCGTGTCGGAGGTGACGGCGACGTCCTCGACGAGCCCGCTGATGACAGCGAGCCCGAAGCCCGGCGGCAGGAGGTCGGGCATTGGCTCGGAGTCGGACTCGGCCTCGGCCGTCAACGCCTGCGCGTCCAGGTCGTCGAGGTCAGGAGCCGACGCGGCACCCTCCAGTGGCCCGCGGTCGGTCACCTCGACGGAGAACCGGTCCTGCTCGTCGCTCAGGCTCATGACGATCGGTGCGTCCAGACCAGTGCCTTGGTGCACGTTGACCGCTCTGGAACACGCTTCGCCGACGGCCAGTCGCACCTCGTCGAGGAACTGCTCGTCGACCCCCGCCCGCCGGGCGACGGCGAGGGCGATCAGCCGCGCTGTCCGCACATGGGACGGGAGCGCGGTAAAGCTGACCTCGACCGTCGGCATCGGGGCGAGGTCAGTCGGTGGCGGCGAGGGCTTCGTCCACCGTGGCGTGGATCGGGAAGACCTTCGTCAGGCCAGTGATGCGGAAGATCTTGAGGATGCGCTCCTGCGTGCACACGAGGCGCAATGACCCCTCGTGCGCGCGGACGCGCTTGAGGCCGCCGACCAGCACGCCGAGCCCCGTCGAGTCGAGAAAATCGACGCTCTCCATGTCGACCACCAGGTGGTAGTTGCCACCCGACACGAGGTCGATGAGCTGCTCGCGGAGCTTGGGGGCGGTGTAGACGTCGATCTCACCACCAACGGTGACGACGGTGCGGTCGCCCTCAGTCCTCGTCGACAAAGACAGATCCACGCGGTCCTCCAGCGGCCTCAGGAACTTGCAGCGGCGCTACCCGCCAGCGACAGATTCAATCACGCACCCGGTCCGGGGCCGGGCGTGAGGCCGGACTCGCACGGGTAAGGGGTGACAAAGCACGCAGCCGGCCAAGCCCCAGTCGGCGCCATTCGATCAAGGAGTGAGCCTGATGGTGTTGCTCGGTCTGTTGTTGATGCTCGGGTGTGTCGCGCTTGCCGTGGACGCCGTCGTACAGAACACCGCGACCATGCATGCGATCGCGTTCAACCAGCCGATCACCGATCTGTCGCTCGGCGCCCTGTTCATCGCCGGCGCGGTGGTGGGGCTGCTGTTCGCACTGGGGCTGGCGATGTTCACCGGTGGGCTGGGGCGCGCGGCACGGCGCCGCCGGGAGCGGCGGGCTGCGGAGCAAAGTGGCGCCGAGGCCGACTCGCTGCGGGCGGAGAACGCACGGCTCGAGCAGCAGCTCGCGGCCGAGCGCACCGACGACGCGTCCGCCTACCCGGAAGAGCCCGCGTCGACCCGTACCGGCGGCCGGCACCGCAGCATGACGTGACCGCGGACTAGTTCCGCGCCGGCTACAGCTGGTCAGGCTCGACGCGCTCGACGAACGCGCGCAGGTGAGCGGCGGCCAGCATCAGGACGACCGCGCCGCCGAGCGAACGCCATAGGGCGCCGATGTCCAGAACCTTGCGAAAGTCCTGGAACGCCTGCTGTGCGTTGTTGTGCTCGGCCAGCTGTGGCTTCTTGCTCTTGACGATCTGGTCGCCGTAGGGCAGCACTGGCTTGTAGCTGCCCTGCGGCAGTGGCTTGACCTCGGTGAGGACGGTCGGGAGGTCGGGCGCACCGGCAGCGGTGATCGTGGGCAGGGATGTACGAAGGTCGGCCGCCGCGTGCTTGCCGGACACTGCGCGCGGGCCGTGACCCGCAGCGCTACCGGTAGTGCCGGTCGACGTGCCGCCACCGGACGGGCCCGACCCACCGGTCGAGCCGCCGTTGCCGCTGCCGCTGCCTCCGGCGCCTGGACCGGTGGAGGGTGACGGCGACGGCGGGGCCGGGAAGTCCACAGTCTGCCCGTCAGAGCTGGCGGAGCTCACGGAGCCACCCGAGCCCGGCGCTGTGTGCCGCAGCGCGAGAACGCTGAACGTGCGGCTGGTGCCTTGCGCGCTCGAGCCGAAGTCGACGCTGACGTTGCAGCCGCTCGAGTCACACACGGAGCCGGCGTCCATGCCGCCCGGGGTGACGTCGTTGCCGGCGCCGTCGACGATGTCGTAGCCCATCAGGTCAGGTTCGCTGTTGGCGTTCCACGCGAAGGAAACGACGGTGCCGTTGCTGTGCGCCTGGAAACCGGTCGGGGCCGCCGGGGGAACGCGTAGCTGCACCGTCGTCGACGAGTCAGCCGAGCCGGCGGAGAAGGTGAACGTGTAGGTCCCGTTCACTGCCTCGACGCACGGACTCGAGCTCCAGTCCGGGCAGCTGGTGTCCAAGCCGGCCGACAGCTGGCCCTTCTGAAGGGGGGACGCCGTACCCGTTTTCAGCGTGTAGGCGGATCTGCCGGGGGCGTCGACCGAGAGCTTGAGCTGCCGGGAGCTGGCAGTCGCATCTGTGGTGCCTTTGACCGTCACGGTGGCGTTGTGATCGATGACCGCACCGTCGGAGAGGTCGCCACCACCCGCGTTGACCGAGATGTCGGTGGCGGCGAGCGCAGGAGCGGCGGCCATGCCGACCACGGTGAGCGCGATGCCGACGGGCACCCCGACCCGGGCGATGGGACGCAGGTTCATGTCGAGCTCGCCTTCGAGCGGTGGACGAACGTCTCCTTGACCAGCTTCAGCCGGAGCACGATGCGATGGCTGTCACTGCCGAGCGGATGGCAGCTGGTCAGAGTGAGCCACTGGCCTGAGCCCAAGGCACCACCCTGACCGACTACTGAGTAGTCGTTCGGCAGAACTACCCACGGGTTTGAGTGACCGCTGAACGGCCGGACCACCTGGTAGGTGCAGCGCGCGAACGGAGTGATCAGGTCGATCGTGTCGCCCGGGCGCATCTGGTCGATCTTGTTGAACGGTCGGCCGTAGGTCGTGCGGTGCCCGGCGATGCCCACATTGCCCTGCTCACAGGGAAAGGGGGTGTCGACGTAGTGGCCGGCGCCTGCCTCGAGCGCCGCGAGCGTGGTGCCTTCGACGACCACCGTGTTGACCTTGACCCGGCTGTTGTCGATCACCAGCCGCGTCAGGCCCTTGCCTACGGGGATCCGGTGCTCTTGGTAGAGCTGCTGAAAGGAGGGATCGGCGAGCTTGAGCTGGACGTGGCGCTGCTGGTAGCGGTTGAACACGTCCGTCACCGCCGGGAACGCGAACATGGCGACCCCGGACAGAGCCAGGATCGCGGCGACGAGCTCGACGGCGCGCCGGCCACCGCTTCGCTTGAGACTGAGGGCGGCGAGGGCCCGCAGGCTGCGCGGAGCGCCGGCAACCGGCAGAAACGACGCGGCAGAGTTGCTGCCTGGCCCGATGTCCTGCGGCACTACCCCTCCTGCTCGCCATCCACGTGATTGCTTCGTCACGCGGAGCAACGACGTGGATGGCGTCAGGTTACGACGCCGCCGGGGTTGTCAGCTTTTGTCGCACTCCAGCGGTGTCTGCGGGTCCCGCCCGCGCGCGTACGACGACCGGCCCGGCCCAGGTGAGCGGAACCGGCGGTGAGACCGCGACGGCCACGACGGCGTAGGGCCCGGTCATGGCGCAGGCCGTCAGGCGTGCGCTGACTCGCTCAGCAGCCGTGCGGGCGGCCGCACAGGCAGCCGCAGGGTCGCGCCCGCCTTCGGCGGCGGCGGCGAGTGCGGCAGCGTCCGCGGCGGCAGCGGCGTGGTGGCGCACCTGCACCGCGGCAACCTCGAGTGATGCGACTGCTGCCGCGGCCCACACCACGAGGAGGACGGAGATCGCCCAGACCGTCGCTGAGCCATCCGAGTCGCGCATCACGGAGGCGGGCCTGGCTCGCGGTCCTGGATGAAGCGCCCGCCGACTCCGATGGAGGGAAGCCACGAGCCCACCGGCAGGAACGACGAGCGAGCAGTGACCGTGACCTGCACGGTGCTCGAGGTCGTCTGCAGCCGGACGACGGCGCCTGCGGGCGCCGCACGGCGAGCGGCCGCGACGACCGCATCGGCAGTCTCGCCACGCGCGGCGAGCCTCGCACCGACTTCGGCGGCATCGGCGCAGCGCATGCGCATGGTCATCGCCGACACGGCCGCGAGGCCCATCAGCATGGCAAGCACGATGGCTGGAAGAACGACGACGAACTCCGCGGTCACCATGCCGCGGTCGTCGGAGCGTCTTGTGGACCGCGGCCCGACCGGGTCGGCAGCCGCGCTCCGGTCGGGCCGGGTCCTCATGCCGGTCTAGAACAATCCGATGTGCAGCGCTTTGCTGATGACGTCAGTGACCAGACTGATCACCGGCGAGCTGGTCAGAATCTTGTAGAGAACTCCACCGAAGCCACAGGCAGCGACAGTGCCGACGGCGTATTCCGCCACGGTCATGCCGTCGTCCCCTCGCACCTGAAGGGCCCGAATCGCGCGACGCATGTCGACTCCTCTCGTGCCGGCAACCGGCCGGCGCGGTGCCGGACGCGCGTCCGGCATGCACACGATCAGGTCCATGGCGGCCGTCATGGCGATCGAGAGGCACAGATGTGGACGCCGGGCGGCAAGGCGGAGGCTGTGGGTCAGTGCAGCCGAGAGACGAGGCTGACGACCAGCGGTACGACGCCGACCGCGACGAACGCGGGCAGGAAGCAGGTCCCGAGCGGCAACACGATCCAGACGGAGGCACGGGCGACGCGCTGCTGGCGCTCGCCACGTTGCGCCGCGCGAACACGTGCGGCCACCCGTGTCAGCTCGCTCGCCGCAGCCGCGCCAGATCCCGCCGTGCGGATGCACGTCCGCGCGACGGGCGCGAGGCGTTGGTCCTCCAGCCAAGGTCGCCAAGCCTCTTCGGGCAGCTCGCCCGCGCGCAGTGCAGAGACCACAGGCTCGCTACGAGCACGCAGCCACGGCCCCGAGGCAACCAGCGACGCTGCAAGCGCGTCACCGACCCCCGCGCCGGCGAACAGGCAGGCCGCCATCAAGTCCGCGATGACCGGAATCTCATCCGGTGCAGCGGCTTCGACTGGTCGGGCTCGAGCACCGGCGACAGCTGCGACGGCGAGCAGGCCGGCAAACCACCAGGGCGCGCCGACGAGCATCAGCGCCCCGATGGCCACGACGGCCGTGATCACCAACGGGCGTCGAACGCCCGCCAGCGGTGGCGGCGGCGGCTCACACGGTCCGTTCGGGACGCGCAGGCGCGTCTGTGGGCGCGGCCGGCTGGGCCAGCACAACACCGCGCCCACGACGGCGAGGGCCGCAAGACTCACCGCAGCGCTCGACGGACCAGCAACCGGGTCCAGAGAACACCCGCGCCGTCCAGCAGCCCTCCGACGGCCAGCAGTGCCCAGCCGAGCGGACGGCGAACGAGCAATCCGACGGGGTCCGCACCGAGCGACTCTCCGAGCACGAGCCCGAGGACAGGCAACCCCGCGAGCAGGACCATCGTCGCGCGCGGTCCGGCCAGCGCGGCCGCAAGCGCATCTCGGGCCTGGCGCTCTGCTTCGAGGACCTCACCCAAACGGTCGAGGACGTCAGCGACCGCGCCTCCTGCCGACTCCGTAACCGTCCACGCCGCCGCCACCGGACGCAGGCCGGCGCAACCTGGAAGGCTTCCGATACGGGCGAGTTCCTCACCGGGACGTGCGCCCGCGTCGACTGCGGCCGCGGCAGCTGTGAGGAGCGGTCGCAACGACTCGGCCGATGAAGCGACGAGCGCAAGGGCTCGCCCCGGCGGTCGACCGGCACGCAACTCCGCCGCAAGAGCAAACACGACCTCGAGCACCTCCGACTCCCGCTGCGTGACTTGCCGACGACGACGCCAAGAGCTCAGCCAACGGGCGACCAGCTGCGGCTCACGGGACGGATGTGCAGCGGCTTGCAGGTGGATCAAACGGTCGCGAGACGAACCCGGCCGGCGAACAAGCAGCACTGACAAGGCAAGCGAAAGCGCGGCGAACATTGCCGTCATCAACCGGCCGCCAATCGCCGATAGAGATCAGCCGCCAGGGCACCGTCTGACACGCCGTCGCTGTCGAACCGCACTGCAGGGCGAACGCGCACGAGGCCGCCGACGTCGGGTTCTACGACGGCGATGCCGGCGATCCGGCGATGTCCGTCGGCGCTGCGACGGACATGCAAGACAAGTTCGATCGCAGCGGCCAACTGGCTGTGCACCGCCTCACGAGACAACCCCGCGGCGACGCCGAGGGCCTCGAACCGTGCGGGTACGTGTTCGGCACGGTTGGCATGGAGCGTGCTCGCACCACCCTCGTGGCCCGTGTTCAGGGCAGCGAGCAGGTCAACGACCTCGCGCCCACGCACTTCGCCCACCACAAGGCGATCGGGGCGCATCCTCAAGGCCTGCCGAACCAGAACGGACAGGTCGACGCCGCCGGCACCTTCGGCGTTGGCCAATCGCGACTCGAGTCGGACGACGTGTGGATGTCGCGGCTTGAGCTCGATCGCATCCTCGACCAGCACCATGCGTTCGGCGGGACTCACGAGCGACAACAGCGTCGACAGGACGGTCGTCTTGCCGGTGCCGGTGCCGCCGCTGATGACAAATGCGATTCGCTTGCTCATGACGTCGTGCAAGAGATCCACGGCAGCAGCGGGCATCGAACCGACGCGCACAAGGTCCGCCAACGTGAATGTGCGCCGTGGCGGCAGCCGCAGCGACAGCAACGTGCCGCCGGGTGACAACGGCGGCAGGACGGCATGCAGTCGCGTGCCGTCCGCAAGTCGGGCGTCCGCGTAGGGCACTGCGTCATCGAGGCGACGGCCGCAGGCCGCGACAAGACGTTGCGCGAGACGTCGCACAGTCTGCTCGTCCTCGAGCACGACGTCGGTTGCCACCGGCCCGCCACCTCGGTCGACCCAGACCGGGCCCGGTCCGTTGACGAGCACATCGGAGACGTTCTCGTCGTACAAGAACTGTTGGAGCACGCCGGCTCCGACGACTTCGTCGACGACGGCACCAGTTGACTCGAGCATCTGTGTGGTGCCGGCGACGACCGAATGCCGGCGCACCTCCCGTGCAACTGCGACGGGATCCGCGACCGCACCGACGTTGCGTCTTACGTCGGACAACAACGCATCATCGAGTCGGCTCATGACGCCTGCTCGGTTGCGGTGCCGCACAAGCGGCCGACCAATGCATGCGCCGTGCGTGCAAGCGCGGACTTGCGCAAGGCTGGCACGAGCAAGCCACGTTCGACAGCGGCGCTGAGCCGTGACTCCGTCCGCACCACCGCCGTGAGCGGCAGCTCAAGAGCGTTTGCGACGTCGCGCTCATGCAGTCCGCCGCGTCCGTCACTGCGCACAGCTAGATGGATGTCGTTGCACAGGACGCGGACGTTTCGTACCACGCCTGCAGCAGCGGCGACTGCACGCACCTGGGCGGGCACAACGATCAGCATTGCGTCGCAGCTGGCGACGACACTGCAGACATCGTCGTCCGGGTAGCGCGGGACATCAGCGACCACGACGTCGCCACCGCGGCGCGCGGCCGCAAGAACCGAGGTCATCGCAGCGCGACCGGGCAGCGACGGGCCGGCAGCGCCATTTCCCGGTGAACCACCAACGGTCGACAAGACGGCGAGCCCGTCGACGGCCGGCAGTTGCGTGCGCAGGGAAGCCGACGCCACCACACCGCGCGCGTCGACCAGGTCACCCCAGCGCAACCCCTCCACGCGCTCGAGCCCGACCAGGACGTCGAGACCTCCACCACCGACGTCGAGGTCCACGACGGTCGTCGGTCGGCCGGCGCGGCCGAAGGCCCAACCCAGAGCCACCGTGAGCACCGAGGCGCCGGCACCACCGCAGCCACCGACGACGCCGATGAGTGGGCCCGACGGACCCGGGCGTTCACCGGCCAGCGCAAGGAGATCGAGGAGCACAGCGGTGTCAGCAGGCAGCGTCAGAACCCGGCGCGCACCGGCTCGGACCGCCAGCTCCCAGCTCGCGACGCGATGCGGGTCGTCCGTCACTACGACGAGGTCAGCCAGCGGCAGCGCGTCGTCGAGGAGGTCAGCGGCCGCGGCGTCGAGGACCACCAGGGCCGCGGCCCGGCAGACCCTGACGCAGTCCGCGACCTGACCGACGACCGCGACGCTGCGGCCGGCCAGCGCAGCGAGCCGCCGCACCTCCGCGGTGAGGCCTGCGTCTCGAGTGATGACCGCGACGTGTTCGGCAGGCAACGGCACCTCCTCGTCGTCGAGTGAGGGTGGCCGTTGCGGCCGAGCGCCGGTCGCGTTGCACGGCAGCGTGTGGACACAGCGGGCATGAGGCACCGTTGTGCATGACGCCGGACATGAGACGGCCCCCGCCGGGGGGGTAGCGGGGGCCGTCGCGAGATCCGACTCCGGGGGGGACGAGCCGGACCCGATCAGGGACACGAACGCTGTGTGCGGTCGCGGGGCAGCCCGGGCCATTCCCGGGTGCCGGACGGCGCAAACCTGACCGGTCGCGAATTCACCGGCCGGCGGACGCCGGCACAAGTCACTGATTCAGGGGCTAGGCAAGGGCCTCTCGTGGCGATAGAAAGGGGTTGCGGACCAGGCGGTGCGGGTGGCCAAGTCCCTCCTCCAATCGGGCCGCGCACGAAGACCGGGCACCCACGCGGGCGTCAGCCGCCGAGGCAGCCGAGTCCGGGGCTTGTCCCCGGCCGGCAAAGATGAGCCGGCGCATGGTCACCCGGTGGCCGTGCCAGTGAACGGCGCCCCCCGAGGGGCGCCGTTCGCATGTGCAGAGCTCGCGCGGGTAGGCGACACTTTGCCGAAGATCGACGTAGACGAGGGGACCTCTCATGAGCACCAGCGACGACCACTCACTAGGCGAGCTCGTCGCCACCGCCACGCGCGACTTGTCTTTGCTCATCCACAAAGAGGTCGAGCTGGCGAAAGCCGAGATCACCGGCGAGCTCAAGAAGGCCGGCGTGGGTGCGGGTCTGCTCGGTGGCGCCGGTTTCATCGGCTACTTCGCCTTGCTGCTGCTCTGCGTCGCCGCGGCCCTGGGCCTGGCCGCCGGTGCTGACATCCCGACGTGGGCCGGCTTCCTCTGCATCGGTGGGGCCTTCGCCGGCGCTGCCGGGCTGATCGCACTGCTGGGCGTCGGCAGCCTCGTGCGCGTCGGACCGCCGCAACGCACGATCCGCACCGTCAAGGACGACATCGAGTGGGCCAAACACCCGACAGTTGCTCCGGACTCGGAGCTCGAGGAGCTGCGGGCATCGCATCGGGTCTGAGCAGCCGATGGCCCGTTCCCGCCGTCACCTCGAGGAGTCGGTCGTCCTCGTCGACGGGCCGTGGACGCACCGGGACGTCAGCGCCAACGGCATCCGCATACACACCGTCGAGCTCGGAACCGGCCCTCTTGTCCTCCTGCTGCACGGGTTCCCCGGTTTCTGGTGGTCGTGGCGTCATCAGCTGATCGGCCTCGCCGAAGCCGGGTTTCGAGCGGTGGCTTGTGACCTTCGCGGTTACGGCTCAACCGACAAGCCGCCGCGCGGTTATGACGCGATGAGTGCTGCGGCCGACGTCGCCGGACTCATCCGGGCACTCGGCGAGAACGACGCGATCGTCGTCGGCCATGACTGGGGCGCGCACATCGGATGGACCATTGCGGCGATGCATCCAGCAGTCATTCGTCGCTTCGTCGCAGTCTCCGATCCGCACCCGTTGCGTTGGTTGCCTGCGCTCGCGACTGACAGCGCACAACGCCGAGCGAGTCGTCACGTGCTGCGCTTCCAGCTGCCATGGCTTCCGGAGCGATGGCTGGTCTCGGACGACGCCGCCAACGTCGCGCTGCTCCTGCGTCGGTGGACCGGACCACACCATGCCTTCGGTGATGACGAACGGCGATACCGCGACGCGATGCTCGTGATGAACACGCCGCACTGTGCACTCGAATACTTCCGATGGGCAGTACGAAGCCTGCCGCGCAACGACGGCCGGCGTTTCAGGCGCGCGTTGAGACGTCAGCTGGACACTCCGACGTTGCAGCTGCACGGGGCCGACGACCCGTGCGTGTTGCCGACCACCGCTCAGGGGTCCGGCAAGTACGTGTCTGCGCCTTACGAGTGGCGTCTCATCGACGGGGTCGGGCACTTTCCACCCGAGGAGTGCCCGGAGCTCGTCACGGGCGAGATCGTCCGGTGGGCAAAGGAATGACTCGGGACCGGGACGCCTCGGGTCGACCGCGCAATGCTCGGCCGCGCGACGAGCTGGGGCGGCCGCTCGCCGGGACGACGCCGGACGCATTCGTCGCGGATGCGCCCGCGCTTGCACCCCTCGCGGCCTTGGCCGAGGCACAGCAGCTCCTGGACGCGGGGCGTCCGTTCGCCGCGCACGAGGTTCTCGAAGCCGTATGGAAAGGGGCGTCAGGACCGGAACGCGCGTTGTGGCGCGGACTGGCCCAGCTCGCGGTGGGACTCACGCATCGAGCACGTGGCAATGACGTCGGCGCGCACTCACTCCTGCTCAGGGGCGCTGACACGTTGCAGCCGGTCGACGGCGCGCCCTACGGAGTCCCGATCGACGATCTGCGGGTCTGGGCCCGCGCAGCGGCGGACGTGCCGGACCTCGAGGCGCCCATGCCGCGGCTGGTAGGTCAGGCGGCGGACGAGCGCGCCTGAGCCGCAGAGGTCAGCGCGTCGAGAAAGTGCATGACCGCTGCACGCATCGCCGGCACGTCCCCGACGACGCTGAAGGTGAGGCTGACCTCGCTCGAGATGGGCCCGTCGGCTCCGGCGGCGATGAGGACGCGGCCGCGAGCGCTCGCCGGTCGGCTCGCCGCCACGTCGACGCGGAAGCCCAGACCGGAGCGCACCGGTGCACTGAGCACGAGCGAGTCGTCGCCCCAGAGGTCACGGCCGGCCGGGCCCGACAGCAGCAAAGCAAGGCTCGACGGGTCGGCGGCGATATGCCGAACGACCTCTATCCGCGCCATTTTCGTTGCCTCCCATAGCTTTCTGACCACTGCTTGCAAGAGTAAGCATGCTTCGCGCCAGAGGTCGAGCTGGTCGGCTGTGACGGATGTCACCCACGCGTGAGCGGGCCGGACGCCAGTCAGTCGCAGCCCTGGGTGCTCACGGCGGCGGTGGCGGTGGCCGCGCTCTGCGCATCGGATGCAACCTCACGGGCAGTCAGCGCGTAACCGGTGTGTGCATCGTCCACTGCGGCGGCGAACACCACACCGAACACGACCGGCTTGCCCCGGACCAGGTTGGCGTCCAGCAGTGGACCTCCGGAGTTGCCCGGACGGACCACGGCGTAGACGGAGTAGATCTCGCGTGTCACCTGGTGCGACTGGTAGATGTCGGGCCCGCGAGCCTCCTCGACACCGCGGACGCGCGCTGCAACCGGGCGGAACGGCCCGTTCTGCGGATAGCCCGCTACGACCGCGCCTTCACCACGCGAGGCAGGCCCGGTGAATGTCAGCGCCGGCGCAGCGAGACCCGGCACGTCGAGAACTGCGACGTCGCGATTGGGGTCGTAGAGAACCACGCGTGCGGCGTAGGTGTGACCGTCGACGGTGGCAACCGTCGGGTCGTGCACACCGGCGACGACGTGGGCGTTGGTGAGCACGTGCTCGGACGCGTAGGCGAACCCGCTGCCCTCCAGCTGTCGGCGACAGGAGGAGGCAATGCCGGTGATCTTCACGATCGACGGTCGCGCCAGGCGCACGGCTTTGCTGTTGGCCACCTTGGGATCCGGCGGCGGCACCTTCACGATGTGCTCGGGACTGATCGCGCCGAACACCTGCGGGAACCCGTTCTGATCCAGCAACCGGCGAAACGACGAGAACCAGGTGCGGGCAGAGTCCGGCATCACATCGTCGATGTGACTGAGCACGCTGGAGTGCCGCACTTGTCGTGAGACTCCGGTCAGTGCACTGTGCGCGAGCGCGGTGCCGACAAGCCAGGCAACCAGCAGCACGGAGATGACGCTGACCGCCGCCCCGCCGACCGAGTCGACGACACGCGCCGGGTGCCAGGTGATGCGACGGCGTACGGCGATCCCGATCGCTGTCGCCGCGAGCTGACCCAATGTGGCCGCCACGAACACGGCGAGGAGGCCGAAGACCGCGGAGTTGCCGTGGCCACCGAACGCGCTGTGCAGGTTCGGTGCGTACTTCGCACCGAGAACGCCACCGCCGAGGAAGCCGAGGAAGGACAGCACGCCGATGAGAAAGCCCTGGCGATAACCACTGAAGGCAAAGCCGATGCAGACGATGACGAGCAGCAGGTCGAGGAGATCCATCAGGACCCGTTCCCTCCCGCCGACTCGGACCGTCGTTGCCGCATCGCAAGGCGAAGTGTCTCCTCCGGCAGGTCGACAACACGCGTCGTGTCCCAGGGCTGCGCCCAGCCACCGAGCTCGAGCAGCCGATCGAGCACGGCAGCGGTGAACCCCCAGACGAGCATGTCGGCGACTTCGAACGCGGCTCCCTCGTGGCCGCTGGGTGCGCGGACTTGCAAGCGGTTGCCCGGATCGACGAGATCGGCGATCGGCACTCGCGCGACGGACGCGACCTCGCCAACGTCGGCCGGCGACACCTCGCTCGGCTCACGCCACCAGGCGAGCACCGGGGTGACGACATTGCCGCTCGGTGGCACCCAGAGCTCAGTGAGCACAGCGAGAACATCCACACCCTCCGGGTCGAGCCCGGTCTCTTCCTGCGCTTCACGCAGCGCGGCATCAACCGCAGTTTCGTCAGGAGGGTCGAGGCCGCCACCTGGGAACGCCGGCTGCCCGGCGTGGCTGCGTAAGTGGGCACTGCGCTGGATGAGCAGCACGTCAGGGCCGTGGGCGCCCTCGCCGAACAGCACGAGGACCGCGGAGCGACGCACGCCCTCAGGCGCGCTGCCGACGCCGCGGCCCCAGACAGAGAACTCGTCAACCGATGAGACCAGCGGCGACAACCAGCTCGGTGCGGTCACTGCGTCACACACCGAGATAGCGGCTGATGTCCGCACGCAGCGCCGCGGCACTGCGGTAGGGCGCGAAGACCCGGTGCACGATCTTGCCTTCCGAGTCGACGAAAACGGTGCTCGGCACCGCGATCGCTCCATGCAAGCCGATCAGCACCGCCTTGTCGTTGTCGATGACCGATGGATAACGCATCGGCGGTCGCACGTGCGGAGCAAACGCGAGCGCACTGTCCGGGCTGGTCTCCTCGGTGTCGACACCAAGGAAACGCACCCGGCGCTTCAGCTGGTCGTAGACGGACGACAGATAGCGGGTCTCGGCCTGGCACGGACCACACCACGTCCCCCAGATGTTCAGCACCAGCGGCTTGCCGACCAGTCCCGCCAAGTGCACCGACGGACCTGCGCCGAGACACCTCAACGTGAGGTCGGGCAGCCCACCGGGCACCGACGAGCGCTGCGACGGTGGGCACGGGTCGAGCTTGGCCGCTGCCACCAGCTGGCTGTGCTTCGGGTTGGGTGAGAACGACGGCGACGGCGACGGCGCACCGGACGAACCGGAGCACGCGGCGATGAGCACTGAGACGATCGCGACGCCCACGAACCGAGCGAGGGTCACAGCGACTCGGTGACTTGGCTGGGGGACTTCAACAGCTTCGCCGCCAGGACCGGATCGGTGGGACCGAGCCCGTACGACGGACACCACCGCGCGACCGCGCATGCGCCGCAGGCGGGCTTGCGTGAGTGACAGGTGCGGCGACCGTGCCAGATCAGCCGATGCGACAGGACCGTCCATTCCTTCTTGGGGAACAGAGCCCCGACCTCGTGCTCGACCTTGACCGGGTCTTCCTCGCGGGTCCAACCGAACCGGCGGGAGAGCCGACCGAAGTGGGTGTCGACGGTGATGCCCGGAACACCGAACGCGTTGCCCAGCACGACGTTGGCCGTCTTGCGGCCGACCCCCGGAAGCTTGACGAGGTCGTCCAACCGGCTCGGCACCTGACCGTCGTGACGCTCGACGAGCGCCGCACCCAACCTGAGGAGGCTGTCGGTCTTGGCCCGGAAGAAACCGGTGGACCTGATGATGTCCTCGACCTCGGCTCGGTCGGCGGCGGCGTAGTCGGCGGCGGTCCGGTACCTGGCGAACAGGACCGGCGTCACCTCGTTGACCCGCTTGTCGGTGCACTGCGCCGAGAGGATCGTCGCGACCAGCAGCTCGAGCGGACTGGTGAAGTCGAGCTCGCAGTGGGCATCCGGGTAGGCCTCGGCCAGGGCGCGGCCCATCCGGCGAGCGCGCCGGACCAGCCCCGCCTGGGTCTCCTCCCCGGGGGGCGGGAGCGCGGGGCGGGGCACGCCGACGAGTGTAAGACGTGGACCCGTGAAGCGGACCCGCGAGTGGGCGCTCGGTGGGGTGGCGGACAGCGCAGCCCTCTACGCCGAGCGGGTGACGCACGGCACAACTCGCTCAAGCATTTCCACAAGTCGGCCGATCCGGTCTTGACGGTTACGGAGAGTGACAATGACCAACCGACCCACCGCGGATCCCCGACGGTTCCGTGTGGCTCCCGAGCGGAGCCCCGAGTTCGCCCACCTCACGCTGGACGGGCTGCGCACCTACCGGCGCGCGCTCAACACGGAGGAGGGTCGAGTGTCCTACTGGCGTCGGATCATCCAGGCTCGCCTCGACCTGGTGCGGGTCGCCGAGGCCGGTGGGCCGCCGACCCAGGACAACCTGCGTGGAGTGATCACCGAGGTCCGGGTCGAGAGCGGACGCCAGGCCCTGCAGGAGATCCTGCCGGTCGACGACATGCCGCCGCTTCCGGACCTGCCGGCACTGTGGGCCTGCGAGCCGATCCCGGACGACGTCGAGTTCAACAGCAAGCTGGCCGGTGACCTCGCCCGGGCCGAGGCCCAGCTGTCGGCTTACCGAACTGCTCTGCACAAGCGACTCGCCGCTGCGACAGGCGAGCTCATCGCGCGCTACCGCGAGCAACCAACGTTGTGCCTGAGTGCTCTGCCCACCGTTCCGGTGATGCGGGTCGTCAACGGCTGACCCCTGGGTGTATCCCCGGCAACGCCGGGGCATGATGTGCGGGACATGTTCCTATTGCTGACGCTCGCTTTTCCCGGCGTACTCCTGGTGCTCTTGCTCGCGATGGAGCGCGTCGAAGCCCCGCTGCGCGCAGAGGCAGTCGGGGAACACCTCACGACCTACCTCGACAAGGCTCGTCCGGATGAGGTGGAAACGTTCGTGAGCCAAGGGCTCGAACGTGCGCTGGCCCGCTACTGGCGGCGCCGTGCGCTGCGTTCCAGGCTGCTCGCTCGACGCCTGGCCGCGCGCGGCTGAGCTATTTGCGGCAGACTCCACCAAAGGGGAGGTGGAGGGCCATGGACGGCGTGCTCGCCACGGCGCCGCTGTTCGCCGGTCTCGACGCCGAGACAGCCGAGTTGGTCGGCGCGGCGATGACCACGCGTTCGGTTGACCGCGGCCACATCGTGTTCAACGAGGGCGACACCGGTGACCGGCTGTTCATCGTGCTCGACGGCAAGGTGAAGATCTCGCGGTCCGCCACCGACGGGCGCGAGAACCTGTTGGCCGTGCTGGGCCCGGCCGAGATGTTCGGGGAGCTGTCCCTGTTCGACCCGGGTCCACGGACGGCGACCGCGACGGCGGTGACGGACAGTGCGCTCGCCTCCCTCGACCACGACGACCTGCGCCCGTTGCTCCTGGCCCAGCCGACGGTGGCCGTGCAGCTGCTGGCGGCGCTCGCCCAGCGGCTGCGTCGCACCAACGAGGCGATGGCCGACCTCGTGTTCAGCGATGTTCCCGGCCGGGTGGCCAAGGCACTTCTCGACCTCGCCGAACGCTTCGGCGACCCTGAGCCGGAAGGCGTCCGGGTACGCCACGACCTCACCCAGGAGGAGCTCGCTCAGCTCGTGGGCGCGAGCCGCGAAACGGTCAACAAGGCCCTGTCGGAGTTCGCCAACCGAGGTTGGCTGCGCCTGGAGGGCCGCTCCGTGCTGCTCCTCGACCAGGATCGGCTCGCCCGACGGGCTCGGTAGTCAGCCCGACGTCGGTGGCCGGCTGAGCACGGTCAGCGCTGCCCCCGTCGCCGCCTGCTCGCTCGTCTGCTCGGTTGCCCGGCTGAGTCCCCAGGCCTGCCGCAGCGCCCGGTCCGCCGCGGGCAGGTCGCCGACGTCGGCGAGGCACTGCGCCAGGACACGCAGGGCCACGACCCTCGACCGCACGTCCTCGGCCGGGACCGCGAACGCCTGGTGGATGACCCGCAGCGCGGCGGCCGGCGACCCGGCTTCGCGCAGCGCGCCCGCCAAGTGCGCCAAGGCCTGCCGACGCGGGAACACCAGCGACCCTTCGACCACCGCCTCCGCCTGCCGTAGCAGCACGATCGCCTCGTCGAGCTGTCCGAGCGCGCGAAAGGCCTGCGCCAGCAACACCCGGAGGCCGACCAGCGCCGACGGCTCCAGGTCCATGGCCGACAGCGCGGCGATCGCCCGGTCGGCCGCCGCCTTGGCGCCTTCGGCATCCCCGAGATCCAGCCGGCAATAGCCGAGTACGCCGAGGGCCAGCACGGCTGTCACCGGATGGATGCCCTCTTCTGACAACGTCACGGCCTGTTGCAGCTCGGCGATGGCGTCGACGTGACGTCCGCAACCGCGTAGTGCCGCGCCACGTGCCACCAGTGCCATCGACTGGCCCCAACGATCGCCGAGTGTCCGGAACTCGTCGAGCGCGTCGGCACCGTCCTCCAGCGCAGCGGTCACGTGGCCGAGCTCTGCATCCGCAAACGCCGCGATGGCCCGGCAGGCCGCGACCCCCCAGCGGTCCCCCATGGCCTGACCCAGCGGCAGCAGTGAGCGCGCCAGGCCACGAGCCTGATGCAGCCGACCTTGCAGCAACCGCACGAACGCTTCAGTCCCGGCACACCAGGTCAGGCCGCCGTCGTCGTCGAGACCGGTGAAGACGTCCGCCGCCTTGGTGAGCATTCGGTCCGCAAGTACGTAGTCCCCACGCGTTGTCGCACTCCAGGCAAGGTGCTGCAGCGCCCACCCCTGACCGCGACGATCGCCCACTCGCTCGGCCAACGACAAGGCGTCACCGAAACGCCGCTCCGCTGCCGTCAACCGGCCGAGCCGGAAGTCGATCATCCCGAGCTGCCGCAACGCCTCGCCGGCGACCCGGTCCACGCCGGCATCGCTCGCAGTGGCAAGCGCCGTCACGAGTGACTGCGCCGCGGCTTTGGTGTCACCGTGACGGCGCTGCACGTCTCCGTAGACGACAAGGGCTGTAGCTCGCCGGGCCGGATCGGACGATTGCAACGGCACCGACAGCTCGTCGGCGGCCTCGGCCAGCCGGTGCAACCCGACGAGCGCAGCTGCATGACCGTTGTGCAAGTCCGCGAGCACATCGGCATTCACGTCGTCGGGGGCCAGCTCCAACGCGCGGCTCAGCAAACGTTCGGCGCGCACGTTGTCATCTCTGCCGAGTGCTGACACGCCCATGCGCAGCAACGCGGTGACTCCGGTAGCGCGCGCGGTCCAGGCGACATCGCTCGCGTCCAGCCGCATCTCGGTTGCCAGCGCAACGGCTTGCTCGGCTTGTCCTGCGATCAACGCGTCGACCTCACCGACCGACCAGGTCAGATCAGTACGTGCCCAGAGTGCGACACGAGAGTGACGTCGCGCCCGCTCCGCCTTGGGGATGCCGGCATAGGCGACATCGCGCGAGAGCGCATGTGCAAAGACGTATGTACGCGTCTCGTCACTGTCGTCCGCGCGCCGCACGATGCCACGCGCGACCAGCTCACGCAGAGAGGCCGTGAGTGCTTCTTCGCTCACCGTCGGTTCCAATGCGCGAAGCATGTCGACGGTGAACCGCGAACCGATGACCGACGCGTCGCGCAATGCAGACTTCGCCGCCGGGTCGAGTCCGTCGATGCGTGCGGCCAGCACAGCCTGCACGCCGGCGGGCAACATCTCGCGCGGCAGGTCGCCGGAGAGCCGCCAGCCGTTGCCCTCACGGCGAAGCAGACCGCGGTCGACGAGCAGGTGCAACAGCTCCGCGAGGAAGAACGGGTTGCCCTGTGCCCGCGCCAGCAAGGTCTCGCGGATCTCGCCGTCGAGATCGGCGCCGCCGAGATAGGCGCGCAGCAACCGCTCACTTGCAGGGACGTCGAGTGGTGCAACGGGAAGCACCTCGAGCTCCGGCAGCTGCCCCCACCACTCCTGGCCGAGCACGTCCGATCGGCCGACGACGACGAGCAACGTCTTGGTCGGCAGCTGCTCGAACAGCGCGGCCAACGTCGCGAACAAGGGACGCGTGGCCCAGTGCGCGTCGTCGACGACGAGTGCAAGCGGACCCTCGACTTCGAGGGAGGACAGCACACCGGCAACCGCATCCAGGATCGGGTCGCGTGACAGACCCAACGTGCCTGGCGTTGCCGCATCCCTCGGCCCGACGGAAAGGCCTTCGACGAGCCCTAGCAGCGCGAGCAGCCGATCCGTCGTTGCAGGAGTGAACGGACGATCTACGGCGGACGTACTCGCCAACCGGCTCATCGCCCGACGCGCCTTGACCTCGGCGGTGGCTGCGTCGTCCGCGTCCGTGATGCCGAACGCCGTGCGCACCCATTCCGCAAGCGGCGCAAGCTCACGGCCCTCGCCGAACGGTGTGCACCGTCCCCAGAGGACGCGCACGGAAGGCAGCTCCGTCGCGAATCTGGCGAGCTCGAGTGCCAGTCTCGTCTTGCCGACGCCGGCCTCTCCGGTGACAACCACAGATGCGGGACGGCCGCCTTCTACGACGTCGAGCAGCTTGCCGACCAGTCGGCCGAACTCCGCGTCGCGTCCGATGAACGGCGCCTCGTCGCCGAGACCGAGACGAGCGGCACCGGGCGGTCGCAGTCCGACGAGCTCATAGGCCGTGACGGGTTCGCGCTTGCCCTTCAACCGCAGCGGCGGCAACGCCCGCCACGACGCGATCGCCATCGTTGCCAACGCCGTGTCACGGCCGGCGTAGACCGAACCGACACCCGCCGCGTCGGACAAACGGGACGCGGTGTTGACCGTGTCTCCGACAACCGTGTAGGTGAGCTGCGCCTGGACACCTGCGAAGACCTCGCCGGTGTTGACTCCGACGCGCAATCCCATCCGACGACCACCGCCGGACTCCTCGGCCATCATTCGCCTTACGTCGCTCTGCATCGCTGCGGCGGCGCGCACCGCGCGCTCCGCGTCGTCCTCATGCGCTGTCGGTGCACCGAACACGGCCATGACTCCGTCGCCCGTCAGCTTGTCGACCCGTCCGCCGACGTCAGTGACCGCACGACTCAAGGCGGCGAGTACTCGATCGGTGACGACACCGACGCGTTCGGGATCGAGGTCTTCGGCCCACGCAGTGAAGTCGGAGAGGTCGCCGAACAGAACAGTGACAACGCGGCGCTCTGCACTCGTGTCATCTGCCACGACGGTCGCGTCGAGCAAAGCACCGCAGGAGTGACAGAACCGTGCGCCTGGCACGGGTGGCGTGCCACAGACCGGGCAGACCAGCAAACCCGATGCGGTCGTCATCACCGTTGTCGCATCTCGTCGAGATAGTCGAGCTGGGCGCGGACCGACCGCTCTGCCGCCGGCCACAACACCTGGTCGACGTCGGCGTAGACGCTTCGTACGACGTCCTTCGCGTCGGCGGCGCCGGCAGCCAGCGCGTCCCGCACCTGCTCCAGGCGCTCGCGACGATGGGCGAGGTAGTAGTCGAGGACGGCAATCGGATCATCGAGCGTCGGCCCGTGACCGGGCAGCAGCACGTCGATGTCGTCGTCCGCCAGGTCGCGCAGTCGCTTTAACGAGTCCAGGTAGTCAGCGAGCCGACCATCCGGATGCGCGACGACCGTCGTGCCCCGGCCAAGGACAGTGTCTCCGGTCAGCAGCGCCCGGTCACCGGGCAGAACGAAGCAGACAGAGTCACTGCTGTGGCCGGGCGTGACCACTGTCAACCAGGCCACCGACGCCACGTGAGATACGGAGTCCGGTTGCAGAGGGTCGGCGGCGACGCACAACGCCGGATCGCGCGCCGTGATCGGCGCACCTGTCAGCTCACGGAAGCGGACGGCGCCTTCGGCGTGGTCCGGATGCCCATGGGTCAGAACGATCAGGGCGACGGGACCCAGTGCGGCAACGGCAGCGAGATGCTCCTCGAGCAACGGTCCGGGATCGACGACCACGCCCGCGTCGAAGCCCGGCTCTCGCAGCACCCATGTGTTGGTGCCGTCGAGCGTCATGGGTCCGGGGTTGGGCGCCAGCATCCTGGTCGCCCGCTCGGTCACCCGCTCCGGGTCGCCCACCGCATCCTCATTGCGGATATCCCTCGTGATACGGCAGCAAGATGCGCGCCTCGTCGTCGTCAGTGAGCACGATCTTGGGCAGCACCGGCTGGACGTCGCGAGCGTCGCCGGCAGCGAGTACTTCCGCCACGCCACCGAACGCCGACATCTCCATCAGCGTGAACGCCGTCGGTGGCATCAGCCCCATGTCACCGGCTTCATAAGCATCAAGAGCAGCACGGGGGCGCATCCACGCGACGCGGTCGGCCTCACCCCCGACATCACGCGTACGTTGCCCGTCCGGCAGTGCCGCGACAAAGAAGCGCGTGTCGTAACGACGTGGCTCGACGACAGGCGTGATCCAGTGCGCCCACGGTCGCAGCAGATCGGCACGCAGCACGAGTCCGCGCCGGTCGAGCAGCTCCGCGAAGGACAAGCTGCGGTCCAGAAGCGCGAGGCGGTCCGCCTCCCAGTCATCAGACGTGATGTCCGCGATGACGTCGCCCGCAGATGTGCCGGCGAGCAGCACACCGGACTCCTCGAACGTCTCCCGAACCGCGGCACACACGAGTGCAGTCGCGAGCCGCGTGTCCGCAGTGAGGAGCCGGGCCCACTGCTGCGGAGGCGGCCCGACCCAGGCCGACTCGGCCAGCACTTCGTCGCGCGGATCGACCGAACCGCCGGGAAAGACATACATCCCGGCGGCGAACGCCATGGTCTTCTGCCGGCGCAGCAGGTAAGCCTCGACTCCCGCGCCACTCGTTGAGTCGCGAAGCAGTACGACGGTCGACGCATGTCGTGGTTCCGGGGGTTGGATCTCGCCCGCGTCGATGGCGCGAACATGCGCGACGATCTCGGCGGGCCACCTGCCGAGCGAGTCGCCGTATTCAGTGGGCATGGCGCCGCGCCACGTCAGCCGACCTCGACGACGACCTCGACCTCGACGGGCGCATCGAGGGGAAGGACGGCGACACCGACGGCGCTCCGCGCGTGCCTGCCCGCGTCGCCGAAGACTTCACCGAGCAGCTCGCTGGCGCCGTTGACGACGCCGGGCTGGCCGGTGAACGCCGGATCGCTGGCAACGAACCCGACGACCTTGACGACGCGACGCACTCGGTCGAGATCGCCGATCTCGGCACGGATCGCCGCAAGGGCATTGAGCGCGCAGGTGCGGGCCAACGACTTCGCCGTGTCAGCATCAACCGCGGCGCCCACTTTGCCCGTCGCCGGCAGCGAGCCGGAGACGAACGGCAGCTGACCTGATGTCCAGACCAGGTTGCCGGTCCGGGAGGCCGGCACGTAGGCCGCGACAGGAGCGACGACCTCCGGCAGCTCGAGCCCGAGTTCGGCTAGGCGCTGTTCGGCACTCACGTCCGCGGCCGCTTGAGATAGGCGACGACCTGGTCACCGCCACCGGGGGCAGGCACGACCTGGATGAGCTCCCAGCCGTCCTCGCCCCAGGTGTCGAGGATCTGCTTGGTGGCGTGCACCAGCAACGGAACGGTCGCGTACTCCCACTTCTGCACGCACCGACCCTATGCGTAGCGGGCTACGCGCTTTTTTCTGCCCGCATCCGGCGAAGGAGCCGCTTCCGCTCGAGCTCGTTGAGGCCGCCCCAGATGCCGTGGCCCTCTTCGACCTCGATGGAGTAGTCGAGGCATGCCTGCTTGACCTTGCAGCGGCGGCAGAGCGCGCGGGCCGTTCCCTCGCGCAGGTCCTTCTCGGGCTTGCGTTCGAAGTGGCTCGGCGCGAAGAAGAAGACGGCGTTTTCCCCGCGGCACTCCGCATTCGAGCGCCAGGAGGTGTCGTCGTACATCTGAGAGCCTCCGGGAGGTCGCTGGTGCTTCTCCGGGTGAGATTCGTCACGGTCGTCTCCCCTCCTGCTAGGCGACGCAGAGTTTTCGATCAAGCCGCAACGGTTAGCCTCAGAGGCCGTGAGCGATTTTCCGTCCGTGAAGCTTCACGTGGTCACGGGCAAGGGCGGCACCGGCAAGACGACGGTCGCCGGCGCGCTCGCACTGGCTCTCGCTGCCGGCGGTCGACAGGTGCTGCTCACCGAGGTCGAAGGTCGCCAGGGAATCGCGCAGATGTTCGACACGCCGCCGCTCCCCTATGAGGAGCGCAAGGTCGCGGTCGCACCACCGGGCTACTCCGGCAAGGGCGGCGAGGTCTACGCCCTCGCCATCGACCCTGAAGCGGCACTCATCGAGTACCTCGAGATCTTCTACAACCTGAAGCGGGCCGGCAGTGTCCTGAAGCGGCTCGGCGCCATCGACTTCGCCACCACGATCGCTCCCGGCCTGCGCGACGTGCTGCTGACCGGAAAGGTGATGGAGGCGGCGACGCGGGAGCGCCGCGGTGGCGGCCGTCTGTACGACGCGATCGTCCTCGATGCACCGCCGACCGGTCGAATCGCTCGTTTCCTCAACGTCAACGCGGAGGTCGCCGGTCTGGCGCGGATGGGGCCCGTGCGCCAGCAGGCGGACTCGGTGATGAACCTGCTGCGTTCGCGGAAGACCGCTGTGCACCTCGTGACCGTCCTGGAGGAGATGCCGGTCCAGGAGACGATCGACGGCGTCGGCGAGCTGACGAAGGCCGGGCTGCCGATCGGCGGTGTCGTCGTCAACATGGTGCGTGAGCCGCTGCTGCCACCCGACGCACTGGCCGCGGCCGCTGACGGCACGGTCGACACGACCGAGATCACCCGTGGCCTGAAAGCCGCCGGTGTCGACGACGGCGCGCGCTATGCCGAGGGGCTCGCGAGCGAGGCAGCCGAACATGCTCGACGGGTGCTGCTCGAGGATCGCGAACGCACCCTGCTCGCCGAGCTCGACCGCCCGACCTACGAGCTGCCGCTGTTGACGGATGCGGTCGACCTGTCGTGCCTCTACGCGCTCGCCGGTCAGCTCGCCGAGCAGGGGCTCGCCTGATGACGGCGTTCGACATCGACGAGCTGCTCGACTCGTCCGCCATCGTCGTGTGCTGCGGCGCAGGCGGGGTCGGCAAGACCACCACCGCTGCCTCGCTCGCGTTGCGTGCGGCCGAGCGCGGACGCAAGGTCTGCGTGTTGACGATCGATCCGGCCCGGCGGCTGGCGCAGTCCATGGGCTTGACCGAGCTGGACAACACCCCGCGCGCCGTCGCCGGTCTGGACGAGGCGCAGGGCGGATCGCTCGACGCGATGATGCTGGACATGAAAAGGACGTTCGACGAGATCGTCCTCACCCACTCCGACCCGCAGCGGGCCGAACAGATCCTGGCCAACCCGTTCTATGTGTCGTTGTCCTCGAGCTTCGCCGGTACGCAGGAATACATGGCGATGGAGAAGCTGGGGCAGCTCAAGGCTTCTGAAACGTGGGACCTCATCGTCGTCGACACGCCACCGAGTCGATCGGCCCTCGACTTCCTCGACGCCCCGCAGCGGCTCGGTCGCTTCCTGGACGGCCGGATGATCCGGTTGCTGCTCGCGCCCGCCAAGGCGGGGGGTCGCGGCGTCATGAAGGTCTTCACCGCGGGGCTGAGTGTGTTCACCAACATCCTCACCAGGATCATCGGCGCCCAGGCGCTGAAGGATCTCAGCCTGTTCGTGACGTCTCTGGAGACGATGTTCGGAGGTTTCCGCGAGCGCGCGGACCAGACCTACAAGCTGCTGAAGGAGCCTGGCACATCGTTCGTCGTCGTCGCGGTCCCGGAGCGCGACGCGCTCCGCGAGGCGGCCTACTTCGTCGACCGGCTCGGCGCCGAGCGCATGCCGCTGGCCGGGCTGGTGCTCAACCGTGTGCACACGTCCACGGTCGACGGGTTGTCGGTGCAGCGCTCGCTGGCCGCCGCGGAACAGCTCGACGACTCCGGAGAGTCCCCGTTGACGGCGGCGACGCTGCGCATACACGCGGACCGGCAGGCGGCCGCGGCACGAGACGGTCACATGGCCGAGCGCTTCACCGCGGCGCACCCGGGAGTGGGCGTCGTACAGGTCCGGGCGCAGTCGACCGACGTGCACGACCTGGAGGGACTCCGGCGGATCGGGACCGAACTCGCCGGTTGAGCGAGCTCAGCTCGCGATCGTGACCTGCTTGGGCTCGACGACCCTGGCGTTCTCGAAGTCGATCATCGCTGCTTCGAGGAGGCGCCGCCACGACGTGACGTTGGGCCGGCGCCGGAGCAGCGCACGCCGCTCCCGCTCGGTCATGCCGCCCCAGACGCCGAACTCGACCCGGTTGTCCAGGCTGTCGGCCAGGCACTCGGTTCGGACCGGGCAGCCCAAGCAGACGCTCTTGGCGCGGTTCTGCGCTGCGCCTTGGACGAAGAGCGTGTCCGGGGCGTCGTTGCGGCAGGCGGCGCGGGTGGTCCAGTCCTGGGTCCAGGGCATGGGTGTCCTTCGGTCTGAAGTGGCGAGGCGGTCCCCCGTTGCACCGCTGCACTGACCGTACGAACCGGACGCAAGGGACGACAGTCCCCGTTCGTCTCATTCTTGGGTAGTCCTTTCGGGGGATGGTCAATGACCGAACGTGTGGCACCGAGGTCGGTGCGAGGCGCATCGGGCATATCGGACGGGCGTCCGCCCATAGGCTGCAGGCGTGCGTCAGCGGCGGTCGATCACGGGCGGCGGCGCGATCCTGCAGCGGGTCGGAGTGCTGGCGGTGATCAGCGTCGTCGCCGGTCTGCTTCTCGGCGGAATGCTGCTGCCGATCGTCGGCGGCGTCGGGCTGCTCGCACGGACCGGCGCCAACGACTTCGAGCGGCTGCCGTCCGAGCTCGACATCGCCGCACCACCACAGGTCTCCCGCATCCTGGCGGCGGACGGGTCGACGCTGGCGACCTTTTATTTCCAGAACCGGATCGTCGTCAGCCTCGACGAGGTGCCCGAGGTGATGCAGAAGGCGCTCATCTCCGTCGAGGACGTTCGCTTCTACGAACACCACGGCGTCGACATCAAAGGCGCGGTCCGTGCGTTGTTGCACAACGGCTCATCAGGATCGGTGCAGCAGGGCGGATCCACCCTCACCCAGCAACTCGTCAAGAACATCCTCATCGAGAACGCGCAGGCCAAGGGCGACAAGCAGGCCGTTGCGGCAGCGCACTCGGACACCCTCGCGCGCAAGGCGCGCGAAGCGCGTTACGCGCTTGCGCTCGAGCGCAAGTACTCCAAGCAACAGATCCTCGCGGCTTATCTGAACTACGCCTACTTCGGTGACGGCGCCTACGGCGTCGGCAGTGCGGCGAAGCACTATTTCGGCCGATCGGTACGCAAGCTGACCCTTCCTCAGGCCGCCATGCTCGCCGGGCTCGTGCAGTCGCCAGAGGTCTACGACCCGGTTCTGCATCCAGAGGCCGCCAAAGCACGCCGCGACATCGTGCTCGGACAGATGTTGAAGTACCACTTCATCGACCAGAGCCAGTACGACCTGAGCGTCAACCGTCCCGTCACCTTGCACGTACAGCGGCAAGGCAACGGTTGCGAAGACTCGTCAGCGCCCTACTTCTGCGACTACGTGCAACACGTCATCGAGACGTCGAAGGCCTTCGGCGCCACCAAGGCCGACCGCGTCAAGCTGCTGCTGCGTGGCGGTCTGACGATTCACACCACACTCGAACCGGAAGTGCAGCAGGCGGCCGACGCGGCGGTCCGCAAATATGTGCATCCGCGTGACCCCTCCGGCGTTGCCGGCGCGGAAGCGGTGGTCGAGCCCGGCACCGGCAAGGTTCTGGCCGTCTCGGTGAGCCGGCCCTACGGTCAGGACGCCAAACGCGGTCAGAACACGATCGACTATGCCGTCGACCAGAAGTACGGCGGCGGTCAGTTCGGTTATCCGGCGGGATCGACGTTCAAGCTCTTCGTACTCGCGGCAGCCATGAAGCAAGGCATCCCGCTGAGCACGAGCATCTATGCGCCGACGCAGACGACGGTGACGGGGCTGACCAACTGCCAAGGGCTGCCCGTCGCACCGTGGCCCGTGCACAACGCCGGCGACAGTGAAAGCGGCCGGTTCAACCTCGTCACGGGCACGTGGTTCTCGGTCAACACGTTCTTCGCGCAGCTCGAGCAACGGACCGGTCTGTGCGACCCGGTGAAGCTCGCCGAGGCGATGGGTGTGCGCCAGAACGACGGGAGCGCGCCCGAACAGGTCGGCCCGTTCACACTCGGCTCGGCGCACAGCGGCTACACGACGCTCGACATTGCCAACGCCTACGCGACCATCGCCGCGCACGGCCGCTACTGTCCGCCGGTCGCCATCACCAAGGTGACGGACCAGAACGGCGGCGCGGTGCGAGTGCCCGAACGGACGTGCCGCCAAGTGCTCGAGCCCGGCCTCGCCGACACGATCACGACGATCCTCCACGGCGTCCTGACCCAGCGCGGCGCGACCGCGGCGGGCGTCGGTGAGCCCGGCCGGCCCGCCGCCGCCAAGACCGGCACGGCAGACAACAACGTCGCCTCCAACTTCGCCGGCTTCGTCCCGCAGATGGCCGCGGCGGTGTGGGTCGGCGACCCGACCCGGTCGGCCACCCGATCACTCAACGGTCTCAACATCGGCGGACGCACCTACGGGGAGGTGTTCGGCGCGACGATCGCGGGGCCGATCTGGCGCGACACGCTGCAAGCCGCACTGCAGGGTCAGCCGGTCATCCCGTTGCCGGCCGCCGACCAGCAGTACGTGCACGGCATCACCAAGCCGGTGCCCGACGTCACCGGGCTCGGGCTGGGCGACGCGACCAAGGTGCTGCAGCGCGCCGGGTTCAAGGTCACGGTGTCGCCGACCCCGGTGGACTCGCTCTTCCCGCAGGACACCGTGGCTCGGACGACTCCGAGCGCCGGGTTCGGGGCACCGCCCGGCGCAACGATCGTGATCTACGTGAGCACCGGGCAAGCACCACCGGTCCAGCCGCCGCCGTCGGTTGCGCCGTCGGCCAGCGCGAGCCCGTCGACCGCGCCGAGCCCGACCTGCAAGCCGAAACCTCACGGCCACGGCCCCCCGCACTGCTGATCGGTCAGGCGCCCAGCTGGCGTCGTACCTCGGCTGCCACCCGGCCGCCCTCGGCGCGTCCGGTCACTTGTGGCTGCACGACCCGCATGACCTGGCCCATTGCCTTGGCGTTGTCTGCACCGGTTTCGGCGATGGCGGCGCGGACGATCTCCGCCAGGTCGTCGTCGCTGAGCTGGGCGGGCAGGTAGGCGGCGAGTACCTCGCCCTCGGCGCGTTCCCGGGTGGCGAGCTCCGGGCGACCGGCGCCGTCGAACGCCTCGGCTGCCTCCCGCCGCTTCTTGGCCTCACGGGTCAGCACCGTCAGCACCTCGTCGTCGGAGAGCACGCGCGCCTTCTTGCCCGCGACCTCCTCGTTGGTGACAGCGGTCAACGCCATGCGCAAGGTCGCCGCGCGCAGCTCGTCGCGTGACTTCATCGCCGCGGTGAGGTCCATCCGCAACTGCTCCTTCAGCGCCATGACCCCACCTTAGGGTTGACGAATGCGCACCGCCCTCACGGTTTCCGCAGCAGTGGGCGGCTTGGGGCTCGCTGCCGCCGGCTACGCATGGGGTGTCGAGCGCAAGGCGTTCCGGCTGCGACGCGTCGAGGTGCCGGTACTGCCCGCAGGTGCGCCAGACCTGCGCATCCTGCACGTGTCCGACCTGCACGCCACGTCCGGACAGGAGTGGAAGGTGGCCTGGGTACGACGGCTGGTCGAGCTCGAGCCGGACCTGGTCTGCGACACGGGTGACAACCTCGGAGGTCCGGATGGAGTCCCCGCAGCGATCGAGGCGCTGGAGCCGCTGCTCACCCGACCGGGGGTGTTCGTGCCCGGATCCAACGACTGGTTCTCGCCACGACCGAAGAACCCGGCCCGCTACCTGCTCCCCGATGACGGCCGCCGCATCCACGGCGACCCGCTGCCCTGGGGAGACCTGCGCAATGCCTTCACCGACGGCGGCTGGCTGGACCTCACCCACCGGCGCACGACCCTGTCGCTGCACGGACTGACCGTTGAGATCGCGGGCGTCAGCGACGCTCACCACCACGCCGACCACTACGAGCGGGTGGCCGGCACAGTGGACTCCGAAGCCGATGTCTCCATCGGCCTGTCCCACTCGCCGGAGCCGCGAGTGCTGGACGCCTTCGCCGCCGACGGCTTTCGGCTGCTGCTGTCAGGCCACACCCATGGAGGCCAGCTGCGAGTCCCCGGGATCGGCGCGCTGGTCACCAACTGCGGGTTGGACCGACGGCGGGCGCGTGGTCTCTCCCGGTGGTCGCACGCGACCTGGCTGCATGTCTCCGCCGGACTGGGGACGTCCCCCTACGCGCCGGTGCGGTTCGCGTGCCCGCCGGAGGCGACGCTCCTCACGCTCGTCCCCGCCGACTGAGCAGTTGGCACTAGACTCGCTGGTCGCATCACTCGGGATGTAGCGCAGCTTGGTAGCGCACCTCGTTCGGGACGAGGGGGTCGTGGGTTCAAATCCCGCCATCCCGACCATTTGGGAACGCCGCACGGCGCGCCGCGGATGACCTTGGTACGTGATCATTCTTGTGGTGCAGTTGTGACGTGGCGGTTCGTCGTGTCCGGGTGGATCTCATCCGGTTCGGGCTCCTGCTCACGATGACGGTCGCGTTGATCAGTGTCGCCACGCGCTACGACGACCACGCGTCCGGGCGAAACACGGCCGCCCGCGGCCACCAGCCGGCATCGGCATCGCCGTCACCTGCTGGCGGTCAGGCTGAGTCGCCCTCCCAGGGCGGCTCCACGCCGAGCCAGAGCGGATCGACACCGTTGCAGCGAGGGTCCACGCCGGGCCATGGCCACAGCCAGGCGGGCGCCCCCAACGAGAACGGCGGGGGAGGCGGCGAAGTAGCCGTCCCCACGCTGCCCCGCACCGGCGGCACCCAGGCCGTCGAGCTCGCCGCGCTGGCGGCACTGTTCATTGCCGCAGGCAGCTTCGGGATGCGGATCTCAAGGCCCCGAGCGGCGACCGTTCAGGCGGCAGGACCGCCTACCGCTGCAACGCAGGCCGGGCAGGCGCGCGGGTCGTCGGAGTCGAACCGACCCGGCACGGTCTGAACGATTCGGCCCGCGCCACACAGCGCTGACGTCCCATCGATGCGCTTCTTGACGGCGTGCAGCTGCTCGTCAGCTGACGTATGGCCCGCTTCGTACTGAGTATCGGGCACAAAGAAAACCGTACTGCTGCTGGCGAGTGAACAGGCAGACTGACGCGCATGCAACCGCTGCAACGTCTGGGAGCGGTTGCCGGCCCGGATCCGGTAGCAGCACGCATCGTGACAGCGCTGATCACGGCCGTGTTCGTGCAAGGCGTCGGGGCGAGTGCGGTGCTGCCGCTGCTGCCGCTGTATCTGCGCGCTCACGGCACGTCCGCTGCTTTCGTCGGCACCGTCATGGGCTCGTTCTTCATCGCCGGAGTCTTGACTCAGTACGGCGCCGGTCATCTCACCGACCGCATCGGTCACCGGGTGGTCATCATCGGCGGCCTGTGCCTCTATGCCGCCGCCAGCCTCGGCTTCATGGCGGCCGTCGGTGCGGGCGGGTACGCCGGACTGCGCGCGGTGCAAGGAGTCGGATCCGGCGCCGTGCAGGTTGCCAGCCTTGCGCTCGTCGGGCTCGTCGTTCCGCTCGAACGACGAGGGCGTGCATATTCGGCGGTGTTTGCCGCACAGCTCGCCGGCCTCGGCATCGGGCCGCTCGCCGGCAGCGCCGTCGGCGTGGACCATCTGCGCTGGTTGTTCGTGGTGACGGCCGCCCTGTCACTCGCCGCGGTGGTTCCTGTCGGCCTCGGCACGGCGCGTGCGCCGAGCCCCGCATCCCCGGACGCCGGACCGGACTCGCCGCTGAACGTCTCCCGTGCGCTGGTCGGGGTCGCTCTGATCGGGGTCGCCGGGGGCCTGGTGACCGGCGTCTACGAAGCGTGCTGGAGCCTTCTTCTGCATTCTCGCCACGCCGCCGATTGGCAGATCGGCCTGTCATGGACCCTGTTCGCGCTGCCGTTCGCGCTCTTCTCCCCCATCGCCGGCCGGCTGGCCGATCGTCTTGACCGGCGCTGGCTGGCCGCGATCGCTGTCGTCGCATCGAGCGCCTTTGCCGCGCTCTATCCCTTCCTGACATCCGTCGGGCTGCTCGTCGGACTCGGAGCGGTGGAGGCGATCGGCGTCGCCATCGCGTTCCCGGCTGCGCAGTCGCTACTGACACAAGTGGCGACGGCGCGCACCCAGGGGCGGGCCCAAGGGTTCTTCACCACTGCGGAGACCGCGTCGATCGCGATCGCAGCAGCCGTCGGCGGTGCGCTGTTCGGAGCGGCCAGATGGATGCCGTTCGTGGCCGCGGCCTTGGCCGGGCTGGTGATCGTCGCCGTCCTGCCCTCACTCTGGCGCGGACTTCCCGGTCACGCGAGCAACCGGGAAGCCGTCAGCGACGTGCCGCTACCAGTTCCGCTATCTGCACCGCATTGAGCGCAGCGCCCTTGCGGAGATTGTCACTGGAGACGAACAGAGCGAGACCGCGTCCACCCGACACCCCTTCGTCAGCCCGGATACGGCCGACGTAGCTCGGGTCGCGGCCGGCGGCCTGCAACGGCGTGGGCACGTCGGCGAGGACGACGCCGGGTGCGCCGGCCAACGCTTCGGTTGCCTGCGCGACCGACAAGGGCCGGGCGAACTCGGCGTTGAGTGAGAGCGAGTGACCGGTGAACACCGGAACGCGCACACACGTGCCGGAGACCGGAAGCCCGGGAATCTCGAGGATCTTGCGCGTCTCGTCGCGAAGCTTGCGCTCTTCGTTGGTCTCACCCGTTTCGTCATCGAGCAGCGACCCGGCCATCGGCAGCACGTTGAACGCGATCGGTTGCACGTAACAGTCGGAGGGCGGGAACTGCACCGCATCGCCGCGGTGCACGAGCTCGCGTGCGCGGTCGACAGCCTCGCGGGTCTCCTTGTCGAGGGCATCCACTCCCGCCGGCCCGGTGCCGGAGACGGCTTGGTAGGTGCTCACCACGAGCCGCACGAGCTGCGCCTTGTCGTGCAGCGGCTTCAGCACGGGCATGGCGGCCATCGTTGTGCAGTTGGGGTTGGCGATGATGCCTTTGGGTGCATCGTCGATGCGGTCGCCGTTGACTTCGCTGACGACGAGAGGGACGTCCGGGTCCATGCGCCATGCGGATGAGTTGTCGATGACGGTCGCACCTGCGGCGGCGAACTTCGGCGCAAGGGCCTTGGACGCCGAACCTCCGATGGAGAACAGCGCAACGTCGATGCCACTCGGGTCAGCGGTCGCGGCGTCCTCGACCTCGATGTGTCCGTCACGCCAGGGCAATGACGTGCCGGCTGACCGCGCAGATGCGAAGAAACGAATCTCTGCAAGCGGAAAGTCGCGTTCGATGAGCAGATCGCGCATGACGGTGCCGACCTGACCGGTGGCACCGACGATGGCGACACGGAGACCCGTCGTCATCGTCCGGTCCCGGCATAGACGACGGCCTCTTCGGTGCCGCCCAGCTCGAACGCGTCGTGAACGGCCCGCACCGCCGCAGGGACATCGGTGTCCTGGCAGACGACCGAGATGCGGATCTCGGACGTGGAGATGTTCTGGACGTTGACCGCTGCTTCCGCCAACGCTTCGAAGAACTTTGCGCTGACACCCGGGTGTGAACGCATCCCCGCACCGATCAGCGACACCTTGCCGATGTGGTCGTCGTACAGGAGCGACTCGAAACCGATCTGGCTGCGCACCTTTTCCAGCGCGCCCATCGCACGTTGACCGTCCGCGCGCGGCAACGTGAACGAGACGTCGGTGCGACCGGTGGAACCGGACACGTTCTGCACGATCATGTCGATGTTGACCTCGGCGTCGGCCACCGTGCGGAAGATCGCAGCGGCCTCACCGGGCTTGTCCGGCACCCCGACGACGGTGACACGCGCCTCGGAGAGGTCGTGCGCGACGCCAGAGATAATTGCCTGCTCCACCAGTTCCTCCTCCGGCACGCCGACGACCCACGTGCCGCTGCGTTCGGTGAACGATGACCGCACGTGGACCTTGACCCCGTAGCGGCGGGCGTACTCGACGCACCGCAGCATCAGCACCTTCGCGCCCGATGCGGCCATCTCCAGCATCTCCTCATAGGAGATCCGTTCCAACTGCTTTGCGTTAGGCACCTTGCGGGGGTCGGCGGTGAAGACGCCGTCGACATCTGTGTAGATCTCGCAGGCATCCGCTTGGAGTGCCGCCGCAAGTGCGACTGCTGTCGTGTCCGAACCGCCGCGGCCCAGGGTGGTGATGTCCTTGGTGTCCTGGGAGACGCCCTGGAAGCCCGCGACGATCGCGATGTAGCCGGCGTCGAGCGCTTGGCGGATGCGGCCCGGGCTGACGTCGATGATCCGCGCCCTGCCGTGGACCGAGTCGGTGATGACGCCGGCCTGCGAGCCGGTGAAAGAGCGCGCCTCGAAACCCAGGTTGGCGATCGCCATGGCGAGCAGAGCCATCGAGATGCGCTCACCCGCCGTGAGCAACATGTCGAGCTCTCGCGGCGGCGGCAGCGGCGACACCTGCTGCGCAAGGTCGAGCAGGTCATCGGTGGTGTCACCCATCGCCGAGACGATGACGACGACCTCGTTGCCGGAGCGTCGGGAGTCGACGATCCGCTGCGCCACCCGCTTGATCTGCTCGGCGTCACCGACCGACGAGCCGCCGTACTTCTGCACGACAAGCGACATCAGGGACCCTTCGGCGGCGCGGCTGGCCGGACCAGTCTACGGAAAGTGACCGCCGTGCTTGACTTCCAACATGTTCCGGGCGCGAACGACCGCGGTGGCATTGCTCTGTGCCGCAACGGTCGCAGGCTGCACGGGCAGCTCGGCGCCACAGCCACAACCGACGACAGCGACGTCCAGTCCCAGCCCGAGTCCGACCGCCGCACTGACCGCTGCCCAGCAGCTGCACCAGCTCGCCCGGCAGGGCACCAAGGCCGTGTTCCACGCGTCCTACGTCGTGCGGCAGAAGCACCCCTCCGGACACGCAGCCTGGCGCGTCTGGCGCACGCATCGATCGCTGCGAGTCGACGTGGTCACCAAGAGCGTCACCGCGACACTCATCCGCACCCCGCACGCGGCCTATTCGTGCCGGCGGTCCCGGCACCACCGGACCTGTTTCCGTGTTGCCAAGGGCAACAAGCCCGTGCCTGCGCCGTTCCGACTGTCGGCGGAGCAGCTGTTCTCCGACAGCCTGACTCGGCTCGCCACACGTCCGCACTCGTACTCCGTGCGCACACCCGCAGCCGGAAGCGTGCCGGTGCGGACCGGCGGCGGCACATGCTTCCGAGTGAAGGTCGCCAAGAACCGGAGCACCAACCTCGCCACCGGGATCTACTGCCTGAGTGCGGCCGGCATCTTCACCGCGGTCGTCTATCCCAGTGGCAATGTGGTTCGCGTCGAGCACGCCACGACGAAGGCCCCGGACAGCCACGCGTTCCGCCCTTACTCCTCGCCCACGCCGCTGCCGGGCTGACAGTCACACGTCGAGCAGCCGCCGACCTTCGAAAGCCCGTCCGAGGGTCACCTCGTCGGCGTACTCGAGGTCCCCGCCGACCGGCAGACCGCTCGCGAGTCTCGTCACGCGCAGCTCCAGCGGCTTGACCAGCCGGGCGAGGTAGGTCGCGGTCGCTTCGCCCTCGAGGTTGGGATCGGTCGCGAGGATGAGCTCCGTGACGGCCGAGTCGGCGAGACGCTGCATCAGCTCACGAATGCGCAGATCCTCGGGACCCACACCTTCGATGGGTGAGATGGCGCCGCCCAGCACGTGGTAGCGGCCGCGGAACTCGCGCGTCTTCTCGATCGCGACGACGTCCTTGGGTTCTTCGACCACGCAGATGACCCCTTCGTCACGTCGCGGGTCGCGACAGATCTTGCACTGCTCCTCTTCCGTGACATTGCCGCAGATGGAGCAGAACCGCACCTTGTCCTTGACCTCGGTCAGCGCGACGACCAGGCGGCGAACGTCCGCCGGGTCGGCGGCGAGCAAGTGGAACGCGATCCGCTGTGCGCTCTTCGGGCCGACGCCCGGCAATCGGCCGAGCTCGTCGATGAGGTCTTGGACCGCGCCTTCGTACACCGGATCAGAAACCCGGCAGGCCCAGCCCGCCCGTGAGCGGACCCATCTTGTCCTGAGTGAGATCCGAGGCAGCCCGCGCTGCGTCGCGAACCGCTGCGACCACGAGGTCCTGCAAGGTCTCGACGTCTTCCGGGTCAACGGCTTTGGGGTCGATCTGCAGGCTCCTGAGCTCACCGGACCCGCTCATCGTCGCGCGCACCAGCCCGCCACCGGCGTGACCTTCGACCTCGAGGTCGGCAAGCTCCGCCTGGGCAGCCATCATCTGCTGCTGCATCTGCTGGGCCTGCTTCATGAGCTGCTGCATGTTGGGCTGCGCCGGCATGCCGTCAGCGTACGTCGGAGAAGCGCTCAGCTGCCGTCGACGCGGTCGATGACCTGCGCACTCAGTTCGGATTGCAACAGGGCCAGGGCGTCTGCCGGACCGGTGCCCGGGGAAGCCGGCTCATCGTCCTCGTCGTCGGTGAGGTCGACCACCTCGTCGTCGACCGGCCCCTCCGATGTCGCCGCGGCCGACGATGGCCGCGACTCCGTCTCAGTGCCGGCGGCAGCGGACTCACCGGTGACGACCTTGACCGTGCGATCAAGGCCTACGACCTCACGCAACGCGTCGCGGAAGAACTCGGTGCGCTTCTCGAACTGTCCGGCGACGCCGGACGTCTTGAACGCCACCGTCACGGAACGGTCGTCGACCGCGGCGACATGGGCGTGCATGTTGAGCATCGCGTGCACGGACCGGCTGCGCTGCTTGACCGCGTCGAGGATGTCGTCCCAGAGCCGGCGTAGTGCGGCGACGTCGACGGCACCGGCCGGCGGCGACGGAGCGATCGACGCTGCCGGCTCCTCGGCTTGCGCCGGCTCCACCGGCTCGGACTGCGGCTCGGCCGCCGTGGGTTCGGGCGCTGAGGTGGGTTCCGGCGCTGAGGCCGGCTCCCGCACTGAGGTCGGTTGCGGCGAGGCGCTCGGTTCCGCAACGGCGGCGGCCGGGGTGACGGAGAGACGACGCTCGAGCCGGTCGAGACGGGCGATCAACGCATCCGGGTCGGACGATGCACCCGGCAGCAGGATGCGGGCGCAGGCGAGCTCGAGCACCAACCGCGGCGACGTCGTGCCTCGCATGTCGATCAACGACTTCGCCATCACGTCAGCGGCGCGGGTGAGTCCCGGACGACCGAACCGAGCCGCTTGGCCACGCATCCGGTCCAGCTCGTCGGCAGGGAGGTCGAGGAGTCCGGACTCGCCGGCGTCGGGCACCGAGTCGAGCACGAGCAGGTCGCGGAACCGCTCGAGCAGATCCTGCGCGAACCGGCGTGGGTCGAGCCCGGCCTCGATCACCCGGTCGACAGCTTGGAACACCGCTCCTCCGTCGGCGGCCGTGAAGGCGTCGACCGTCTCGTCCAGGAGCGCAGCGTCGGTGTAGCCGAGGATCGACAGCGCCCGGTCATAGCCGACGCCGCTCTCGTCGGCGCCCGCCGCGAGCTGGTCGAGCACCGAGAGGGCATCACGTGCGGATCCCGCGCCGGCGCGTACGACGAGCGGCAGGACCAACGGGTCGACCTCGATGCCCTCGCGAGCGCACAGCCCGGCGAGGAACTCGCGCAGGACCGCGGGCGGGATGAGGCGGAACCGATAGTGGAACGTCCGTGACTTGATGGTGGGCAGGACTTTGTCCGGCTCGGTCGTGGCGAAGATGAACTTGACGTGCGGCGGCGGCTCTTCGACGACCTTCAGCAGCGCATTGAACGCCGCCTGGCTGATCATGTGCGCCTCGTCGATGATGTAGATCTTGTACGGCGAGGACACCGGCGCGAAGAACGCGCGCTCGCGCAGATCGCGGGCGTCGTCGACGAGACCATGTGAGGCCGCGTCGATCTCGATGACGTCGAGACTGCCGGCACCGTTGGGCGCGAGGGCAACGCATGAGTCGCACTCGCCGCAGGGCGTCGGAGTCGGTCCCTGGGAACAGTTGAGCGATCGCGCAAGGATGCGCGCGCTGGACGTCTTGCCGCAACCACGCGGGCCACTGAACAGGTAGGCGTGGTGAATGCGCCCACTGCGGAGTGCCTGCTGGAGGGGCTCGGTGACGTGCTCCTGGCCGACGACCTCAGCGAAGGACCCGGGCCGGTACTTCCGGTAAAGCGCGAGCGACAACGATCCTCCACCCCAGCTAGGTACGGACCTGGACGTTGGCCCGGACGCTGTGGGAGCGAGCCGCAGGCTCGCGACTAGGGACCCCTCGGACACCCGCCAGAGCCCGCTTACCCTTGCTGCCTTCCGGCCCTGGGGGGGTTGGGCGGGGTAACGCCGCCCGAGGGGTCGAGCCCGACTCTAGCCGGGGCGGACGACATTAGACTCGCCGCCGGAGGATTCGCCTAGTTGGCCTAGGGCGCACGCTTGGAAAGCGTGTTGGGGGCAACCCCTCGCGAGTTCGAATCTCGCATCCTCCGCCAAGGAACGTGCGACGCAGGGCTCAGCCGACGCGCAGGCTTTCCAGCATGCGGGGGAAGTCGGCCTGGGCCTTCGTACTGCCGCCGTCCATGAAGACGAGCTCCACGAGCTCTCCCGGGACCGCCAGCATCGTGAACGTGCCGCCGTGGCCCTCGTAGTTGATGCCCATCTCGACGGCTACGCCGGCGGGCAGGCTCGTTTCCCGGAGCGTGGACGAGTCGAAGGTCACGCTGGGGATCAGAGCTGTCGCAAAACCGTCATGCATCCGGTCGCGCATCTGGTCGGCCGTCGGTGTGACCGCGAGCGGTTGCTCGGCCACGAACAGCTCGGCATCGGATGGTCCGGTCACGATCCAGCCACCCTGCTCGCTGTGCAGCTGTCCCCAGCCGCTGGGCGCCTGGAAGGAGATGTCCCCAACGGTGACAGTCCGAGCCGGCGCGAGGACGACAGCGAGCGCGGCCACCGTGAGAACGCCGTTGAACGCGACGTGCGCAGCAATGGAGCAGACGAGACCACGTCGCAGGTAGAGCCCGCCCAGGAGTAGGCCCATCACGGCGTAGTAGCGCAGCGCCGAGGGGTTCAGGTGCCAGATGGCGAAGGCGATGCCGGAGCCCCACAACGCAACTCTTCGACCTTTGGTCCGTAGCGATTCGAGCAAGAGCCCACGGAAGAGCACCTCCTCGATGAGAGGTGCGCAGATGCAGGTGATGCCGATCGTGACGACAATGTGCGCGAGATCGCCCTCGCTCATCAGGGTGACGATCCGAGGGTCGGGCGAGAGGTGTCCGGCGGCACTGCTCACACCTGCCAGCAGCAGACCGCTCAGCGCGCCACCGACGCCGGCACCGAGCAGGATGCCGGCAGCGGGCCGGCCGGTGTGCCAACGCAAGCGGACGCCGGGCACGAGCCGCACGACGACGAGGGCACCGACGACGACGTAGACGCCCAGCGTCAGCACGAGCGCGTAGCGGATGTAGGTCGCCGGCTCGAGGTGGCTGTCGCGGCCAAGCAGCCACGAAACGCCCATACCGACGGCACCGATGCAGATCGCCGTGACCACGAGCGCGATCGCGCGGCGACCCAACATCGGCCCGCTGTCGGGCGGGACGACCTGGAGGGGTGGGCCGGGGCTGGTCGGCGAGGGCGTCGGCGCCGGTGCCGCCGCCGGCAGGCCGAAGCCGTTGCGGGCGACCGGTGCACCAGAGCCGACGAGAACGTGCGCGGCCACCGCCTCCTGGGCGGGCAGGGGCGTGAAGCATTGCCCGCACCACCCGGCGGAGGGCGGCGCGGACCCACCGCATGCCGGGCAGCGCACCTTGTCCTATCGGCGCGACCGCCAGGGTGCTTGACGAAGCGTCACTAGGGTTTCGTGCCATGACGGTGAACGTGAGCGTGGTCGTCGCCGTCTACAACCCGGGACGGCACATCGAACCGCTGCTGGACTCGCTGCGCGCTCAGACCATGCCGCCAGAGCAGTTCGAGACGGTCTTCGTCGACGACGGCTCGACGGACGGGACACCGGATCGACTGGACGCGTTTGCCGTCGAGATGCCGAACGCGCGAGTCATCCGCATCCCGGCATCGGGCGGCCCCGGCCGGCCGCGCAACGTCGGCATCGAGGCCGCGCGCGGCGACTACGTCCAGATCGTCGACAACGACGACTCGTTGTTCCCGCAGGCCCTCGAGCGGCTTTACGCCTACGCCGTGCAGCACTCCTCGGATGTGGTGGTGGGTCGAGAGGTGCGCAACCAACGAGCAGCGGTAGGCCGGTTGTTCGAGCGCAATGTGCCGAACGCCGTGCTCGGAGCCGACGCACTCATGTCGCTGATGACGCCGCACAAGATGTTCCGGCGGCAGTTCCTCGCCGACAACGGCATCCGCTTCTTCGAGGGTCGTCGGCGGCTCGAAGACCATCCGTTCGTCATCGAGGCCTTCGTGAAGGCGAAGGTCATCTCCGTCCTCAGTGACTACGCCTGTTACTTCTGGACGATCCGCGATGATCAATCCAATGCGGGACTGCGCCCGCTCGACTGGCCGTCCTGGTACGACAACCTCACCGATGCGATTCGCGTCGTGGAGACGCACGTCGACGACGGAGAGCTGCGGGATCGACTGCTTGCCGCTTGGTACGGGAGCAAGGTGCTGGAGAAGCTCGGTGCGGGCTTCGCCAAGCGTGACTCCGAGGACCAGCGCAAGCAGTGGGACGCGGCGCGGTCGCTTATCGCTGCGCACTTCCCGACTTCGGTGAGCGCACATGTTGTCGGCATCAACCGCGTGCGCGACTACCTGCTGCGCAACGACGAGTTGGAAATGGCGCGTGCGCTCGGTGAGTCGGAGATCAGGTTGCGCATCCACCACGAGATCGACGCCATGGATCTCGAGGACGACCGCATTCGCATGACCGTGTCGGCGTGGTTCAGCTATGCGGATGGCTCACCGGTTCGGTGCGACGTACAAGACGGTCGCCTGCTCTACCGATCACGCGCGCCGTTGCCCGACATGCCGCGAGAGGTGCTCGATTTCAGCAGCGACCTCGAGGCTCTTCGGCTGCGGGTGGCCATTCGGCGCAAAGGACGTTGGGTGCCGCACAACTTGCCGGGCGACGCTCGCCCGCTGCCGGTCGACTCCGACGGCTCGCGACGCGTCGGGATGCAGTCAACGGTCGAGATCGACCCTGAGTCCGCGTTCGGCGGTGCGCCGCTTCGGCGCGGCACCTGGGAGCTCGACGTGAACCTCGTCGGCTGCGGCTGGAGCGCCACGACGCCACTGCGCTCGGAACCGAAGCGGCGACCCGTCGCCATGCTCGATGCGTTGCTCACTCGCCACATCACGATTCCCGTCGCCACCAAGTCAGGTCGCGTAACCCTCAACGTCGACCAGTCACGACCGCCGGGTCTCATCACCGCGGGAAAGCCCGAGCTCGAGGGCGACACGCTCGTCGTACCGCTGCGTGGTGTGCGCGGTCGCCCCGGCGCCAGCGTCGCCGTCCCGCTCGTGCTCGACCCGGAGGGCTCGGGAGAGCGCGAGGTCGTTGCCGCCGTCGTCGAGATCAATCCGAACGGCCGCGCCGATCTGCGAGCGACAGTTCCGACACGGCGTCGGCTACGACCCACGACCTGGCGGCTGTCGATCGAGCTGGACGGCCGGCGGACTCCGCTGCCCGCGTCACTTCACAATGGGCCGCTGCGAACCGCCCTGCGCCACGAATCCGAGCCGGCGGTCGGGTAGCGTCGGCGGCGATCCGACCGCGAGACGAAGGCGGCCCATGCAGCGCCACGAGTTCCTCCGCCGGCTGCACCGGCAGATCAAGCCCAAGACCTACCTCGAGATCGGGGTCAACTCCGGCGCGAGCTTGCGCATCTCCCGTGCGCGGACGATCGCCATCGATCCGGAGTTCAAGATCATCCACCCGCTGCGGTGCAACCTCGTGATGGCCAAGGCCACGAGCGACGACTTCTTCGCCCGCGAAAACGCACTTGCGCACTTCCGTGGCAAGCCCATCGATCTGGCGTTCATCGACGGCATGCACCTGTTCGAGTTCGCGCTTCGTGACTTCATCAATGTCGAGCGCGCCACCGACTGGGCGAGTGTTGTCGTGTTCGACGACATGCTGCCGCGCAACGTCCCGGAGGCCGCTCGCGACCGCCAGACCAGGGCATGGACCGGCGACGTCTATAAGGTGATCCACACGTTGCGCGAGCACCGCCCCGATCTCGTGCTGCTTCCGGTCGACACACAGCCCACTGGTCTGCTCGTCGTTCTCGCACCCGACCCCGCCAGTACCGCACTCAAGGACAACTACGACGAGATCGAGAAGCGCTACATCGTGCCCGATCCGCAGGACGTGCCGGACGAGATTCTCAACCGGGGCTGCGCTTACGACCCGGAGCAGGTGCTGTCCGCACCTTTCTGGGACGTCATCACCTCGGGCCGCGAGAAGAAGCGCAAGGGCAGCGCCAAGACGTTGGCCGCCGCGGTCCGCGATGCCCTCCCCGCACCGAAGGGCACCCCGAAGCGCAAACGCCGATCGATGCTCTCGCGCTGAGAAAGCAGCGTTCACTCCTCACGAACGTGATCAACTTCGGCGCTTGGGCGGTCATGCTGAGCGTGCACTGCGCCGTGCGGACGCGAAGTTGATCACGTTCGTGAGCGTCGAGCAGCGGGTTGCGAGTTGGCGGTGGAGGTGGGATTTAAACCTCCGACGACAGGCTCCTGACCAGGCACTTTACCGCGGCCACGCTCAATCGCAGCGCCGTACGACGCCGTAGTTCGCCGTTCTCGGCCGCTGTGGACGAGGCGTGGTGCCAGGCGGCATCACCGATGATCTTGTGAGGGTTCATCCCAAGAGGGGTAACAAGCGCCAAAGTCCGCCGGCCTGTAGTGACGGCTCTGTTCGGTCGCGCCGTGCCTCGGCGCGCCTTTGCCCCGCTTGTTATGTGCGGCACGCGCTCGGAGTCGCCAGCGGTCGATGATCATCGCGGTGCCGGGAGACCGGCTTCCGGCATGGCCGGAAGGAGCCGCGATGACGACCACGACGGAACTGCTGCCCAGCTACCTGGATGTGACCAGGCTCGCGATCGCATCGGTCCTCGCTCGCTACCGCGAGCCGACCCTGACCGCCTACACCCAAGACCTCAAGTGCTTCATGTCCTGGTGCCAGCAG
>JAICMI010000040.1 GCA_025929315.1 Frankiaceae bacterium | reverse complement strand
CTCGACCCGCTCGTCGACCTCCTTGACGACGGTCAGCAGGTCGCGGCGAGATGCCTTGAGGTCTTCGAGCTGCTCGGCCAGGAACTTGTGCCGCTCCTCGAGCGCGGCGAACTCTTCGAGCGCGAGCGGGTTGATCTTGCCGAGCAGCGCCAGGGCGCGTTCGGCGCTGCGCAGCCGCTTCTCCTGCTGTTCGCGGACATAGGGAGCGGGTTCGGTGCCGTCAGGTGCATCGGCTGCCGGCGGCACGGGGACGTCGGGCCCGTACTCAGCGCGCAGCGTGACGGGGTCGATGCCGAACTCCTCGGCCGCGCGATCCTCCAGGGCCTCGATCCGCAGCCGCTGCTCGGCACGAGCGACCTCATCACGATGCACCGCGCCGGTGAGCGCCTCGAGCTCGCCGGCCAGGTCACGGACCCGGCCGCGCACTCCGAGCAGCTCGCCCTCCAGAACGGTGCGCGCCTCCTCGGCCGCAGTGCGCTCGGCCGCAGCTTGCTCGAGCGACCCTTCGAGCCGTCGCAACGCCTCGAGCGCGACGGCGTGCACAGCCGCCGCGACGACCGCGTCGCGAGCCCGGCGCTCACGGGCCCGGGCGGCGCGCTCGCGCGCCTGGCGCTCGGCGACCGCAGCGGTCTCGAGCTCCTGCGCGCGTCTGGCGAGCGCTTCGCTGCGCTCCTCACCGGTGCGTACGGCGAGCCGGGCCTCGACCTCTGCGGCGCGGGCGGTCGTCACCTCGCGCGCGAGCTGGTCACGTCCCGTCGGGTCGGGGTCGGAGTCGGCGGGCGCGGTCTCGGCGGCAGCCAGCCGCTCCTCGAGCTCCGCCAGGCCCTCCAGGTCGCGGTCGCGCGCCGACATCGCCTCCTGCACCGACCGTTCGAGCCGTTCGGCCTCTGCAGCGGCGGCGCGTGCAGCCGCCCCGAGCTGGCCCAGCCGCTCCGCAACCGCGGCGAGCCGGGCATCGGACTCGTGGAGTGACCCGAGCGCGTCGTCGACCTCGTCCTGCGCCCGCCGGGCTTCGTCTGCCGCCGCAGACAGCGCGAACCGGAGCCGGTCACCCCGATGGGACAGCTCGGCACAGGACTTCTCGGCTTCCTCGAACGCCGCGCGGATCTCGAGCACGCTCGGCGCATCGTCCGCGCCGCCGGACGCCCACGTCGCGCCGAGCAGGTCACCCGCGGCCGTGACCGCGCGCACCGCAGGCACGGCCTCGACCAGCGCGCGCGCGTCGTCGAGGGAGTCGACGACCGCGACCCGGTCGAGCAGCCCCACCAGAGCGGGCCGCAGCGTGTCCGCAGCGGTCACCAGGTCGATGGCGTAGCGACCGTGCGGCAGGCTCGGCCACTCGGAGCCGTCCGGATAGACACTGCCACCGACGAGGATGCCGGCGCGACCGCCTTCTTCTTCGCGCAGCAGGACCAAGGCCGCCGCGGCGTCGGCGAGCGAGGTGACGGCCACTGCGTCCGCGGCGGCGCCCAACGCCGCTGCGACAGCGGCCTCCCAGCCCGTCTCGACCCGCACGACCTCGGCGACCGAGCCGAGCAGGCCCGGCAACCGGTCCCGGGCGGCGAGCAGCGCGCCCGTGCCGTCTCGCCGCGCCAGCCCGAGCGCGAGAGCATCGCGTCGAGCCGCAGCGGCCGCGCGCTGGCGCTCGACCTCGCGCTCCTCGTCCTGCAGCGCCGCCAGCCGCTCCTCGGCCTCGCTGAGGACCGCCGCGGCGGTTTCGAAGCGGGCATCGAGGTCGACCTCGCCCGCGTCCAGCCCGGCGACCTCGGACTCCACGGTCGCAAACTCGGACTGGGCGGTCGTCGCCCGCTGTCGGGCGCCGTCGAGGGCGACCGTCAAACGGCCGATCTCGTCGTCGGCCGCGCTCGCCCGGGTCCGCAACGCGGCGACCCGTCCGTTCAGACGAGCCAGTCCCTCGCGCCGATCCGCGATCGCTCGACGGGCGGCGGTGAGCTCGGCCTCGGCCTCGGCCAGCAGCGCCTCCAGCCGTTGCCGTTCGGCGCTCGCTTGCGCCAGGCTTTCGCGGTCGGAGCCCAACGTGCCGGTCGCCGTCTCGCACTGGCGGCGTACGTCTGCGGCTTCCTCTTCGAGCGCCTCCGGATCGCGACCGGTGCCGGCGTGCTCCTCGATCTCGGCGGCGCTGCGCTGGCGCTCCACGGCGATCGACGCCGTGCCGCGGAAACGTTCACGCAGACCGGAGAGGCGGTACCAGGTCTCCTGCGCGCGAGCCAGCCGCGGCGTCTCCGTGGCAACCGCCACCTCGAGCTCGGTCTCGCGGGTCTTGGCCGCCTGCAACGCCTGCTCGACCTCGGTCCGACGCGCAAGCAACGCGGTTTCGTCGGCAACCTCGGCCTCGAGCGTCGCGCGCATCGCCCCGAGGTCGTCAGCGAGCAGCCGCAGCCGCGAGTCACGCAGGTCGGCCTGGACAACCGCGGCGCGGCGGGCGACCTCTGCCTGCTGACCCAGCGGTTTGAGCTGGCGGCGTAGCTCTGCGGTCAGGTCCTGCAACCGGTTGAGGTTGGCCTGCATCGCGTCGAGCTTGCGCAGCGCCTTTTCCTTGCGCTTGCGGTGCTTGAGAACTCCTGCAGCCTCTTCGATGAAGGCACGCCGGTCTTCCGGTGCCGCGTGCAGGACGGCGTCGAGCTGCCCCTGCCCGACGATGACGTGCATCTCCCGGCCGATCCCCGAGTCGGAAAGAAGCTCCTGTACGTCGAGCAGCCGGCAAGGGGCGCCGTTGATCGCGTACTCCGAGCCGCCGTTGCGGAACATGATCCGCGAGATCGTGACCTCGGTGTAGTCGATCGGTAGCGCGCCATCGCTGTTGTCGATGGTGAGGACGACCTCGGCTCGACCGAGCGGCGCCCGTCCCGAGGTGCCGGCGAAGATGACGTCTTCCATCTTGCCGCCGCGCAGGCTCTTGGCCCCCTGCTCGCCGAGAACCCAGGCAATGGCGTCGACCACGTTGGACTTGCCGGATCCGTTCGGGCCCACGACACACGTGATGCCGGGCTCGAACGTCAGCGTCGTGGACGAGGCGAAGGACTTGAAGCCCCTCAGCGTGAGGCTCTTCAGATGCACAGGTCGGGCTCCGCGCAAGGTGAGGACGGCGGGGAAGGCCGGGTCCAAGGTAGCCGAGCGGCGCGCGGTGCGCCGGTCAACCACGCCGACTCGCTCAAGACAGAGGCAAGAGAAACTGAGGCAAAAGAAACTGGGGCAAAAGAAAAGGGGCGCCCTGGGGCGCCCCGTCCTTTGCCGAGAGACCGGCTAGGTGAGGGCCGGTTCCTGCTCGACGGTGTCTGGCACCGACAGCGAGAGCATCTCGTCGTCGACCGGGAGCCCGGCCGCCAGTGCGGCGTTCGCCGCTTCCAGTCGTGCTACCTCATGCTCGAGATCGCGGACGCGGTCGCGCAAGCGACGCATCTCGGACATGACGCGCACGTCCGGTCCAACTCCTACATGACCGAACAGCGCCTTTGCCATCTGTGGCATTCCTCCGCGGTGAGGACTCAGTCCTCTGGTTGAGGACTCGGGGCCGCTTGCGTCGCGGCGCGCGCCTACCCGGCCGGGGTAAGGCTCGGGGAAGACGCGGTGGTCCCAGTGTCCGCCGGGAGGGCCTTCTGGTCAAGAGCGAGGTCACGATCCGGTCACGACGTTGAGCGCTGCTCGCGCAGGTTTGCGGGCGTCATCGCTCCACAAACCCTGACATTCCGCCTGCGTCCCCCCATCGATGGCTCAGACCGTTCACCCGGCCGGGCGTGCGCGGCGAGGACAGCGCCGCGAGCAGGTGTTCGAGCGCTTCGCGGGGACCCTCCGCCACGACTTCGACCCGGCCGTCGTCCAGATTGCGGGCCCAGCCGGCGAGCCCGAGCTCCAGGGCTCGAGACCGGATCCACCACCGCATGCCGACGCCCTGGACATGTCCCCGCAACCAGACCGTCAGCCGCTCGTCGGCACTCACCACGATGCGTGCGCCGGCGCCATGGGGGCCTGCGCTGTCACCATCGAGCGGCTCCGGCGCGGGGTTGCGGCTGACAGCGCGGGCAACGGTAGGACGAGCGGTTCATGAACGGCTCTCGCCGGATCGCCGCGCCGCAGCGCGAGCACGGCTCACCTTCCCGGCCGTAGACCTCGAGCGACCGCTCGAACCAGCCGCTTTCACCGTTCACGGACACGTAGAGCGCATCGAAGGACGTGCCGCCGGCGCGCAAGGCATCCGTCAACACGGCGACGACTTCGTCCATCAGCCGCTCGACATCGGCGCGCCTCAACGCATCGCTGCCACGGGCGTAGTGCAAACGTGCACGCCACAGTGCCTCGTCGGCATAGATGTTGCCGATGCCCGACACCAGGCTCTGGTCCAGCAGGGCGCGCTTGATCCCGGTCCGGCGCCCGCGCAGCGACGCGGCGAAGGCACCGCGGTCGAACGCCGGGTCGAGGGGGTCCAAGGCGATGTGCGCAATGGTTGCCGGCACGGCGCCCGGGCCGGTGTCGTCGACGTACAGGCCACCGAACGTGCGCTGGTCGTGAAAGCACAGGTCCGGCGGGCTGTCGGCGAACGCGAAACGGGCGCGCAGATGCGCCACGTCGGGCGTATCCACCGTTGAGACGCGGAACTGACCGCTCATGCCAAGGTGCGCGACGAGTGCGTCGTCATCGTCGAGTGGCAGCCAGAGGTACTTGCCGCGTCGCCGCGCAGCGGTGAACGTCCGCCCCACCAGGCGGCTCACGAACTCGGCGGCTCCCCCGTGTTGGCGGCGTACCGTTCGCGTGCCGAAGACCTCGACAGCGCGGATAATGCGCCCGACTGCTGCCGCATCCAGGCCGCGCCGCACCGTCTCCACCTCGGGAAGCTCCGGCACTCGCTAGTCCTTGTCGGACAGGCTGGTCCAAGCTCCCTCGGCGGCGCGCTGCTCAGCCTCTTTCTTGCTGCGCCCTTCGCCCTCGCCGACGGGCTCACCGCCGACGAGAGCGGTGGCGCGAAAGGTCTTGGCGTGATCCGGACCGCTCTCCGTCACGTGGTACTCCGGCACGCCCAGCGACTGCTCCGCGGCCAGCTCCTGCAACGACGTCTTCCAGTCGAGTCCGGCGCCGAGCTGGGCCGAACCGTCGAGCAGGCGGCGGAAGAGGCGAAGCACGAGCTCGCGTGCGGGCTCGGTGCCACGATCGATGTAGACCGCGCCGATCAGGGCCTCGACCGCGTCGGCGAGGATCGAGGACTTGTCCCGGCCACCGCTTGCCTCCTCGCCCCGCCCGAGCCGCAGGTACTGCCCGACGCCGAGGTCGCGCGCGACCTCGGCCAGAGCGCGCGAGTTGACGACCGCGGCCCGCAGCTTGGCGAGCTGCCCCTCGGGCAGATCGGGGTGACGACGGAAGAGCTCTTCGGTGACGACGAGCCCGAGAACCGAGTCACCGAGAAACTCGAGACGCTCGTTGGTGGGCAGGCCACCGTTTTCGTAGGCGAACGACCGGTGCGTGACCGCGCGGTCGACCAGCGCATCGTCAATGGTGGTGCCGAGGGCCTCGATGAGACCGGCGAGATCCGCGCCGGCGCCCCCGTTGCCGCCCATCTACAACCGAGCCAGCACGTAGTCGACGACCTGTCCGACCGTCGCGAGCGACTCGAGGTCGGCATCAGGAATGAAGAACGGCACGGCGGCGTAAGGGGCCAGCTGTTCCTCGACGATCTCGGCAACCTCGACCAGCGCGAGGGAGTCCGCGTCGAGACTTGCGAGCGTTGAGGCCGGCGTCACCTGTGCCGGATCGATCTCCAGCACCACTGCCAGGGCATCACGAACCACGCCGAGGACTCCCTCGGCGGTCGGGTTGTCGGCGCGGGTGAGCACCGAGTCAGACGTTGATGACCTGACGGTCGTTGTAGGTGCCACACACGCTGCACGCCACGTGCGGCAGCTTGGGCTGGCGGCAGCGCTTGCACGGCACGAGAGCCGGCGCGGACGCCTTCCACTGCGAGCGGCGTGAGCGCGTGTTGCTACGCGACATCCGGCGCTTCGGAACGGCCACGGTCAGCTCCCCATCTCAGGTTCGGTCTCGACGGCCGCCAGCGCGGCCCATCGCGTGTCAATCTCGTCATGTCCGTGCCCGACCGGCAAGTCGACCAGCGGCTCGCCGCAGCCGGCACACAGTCCAGCACAATCCTCGCGGCAGACCGGGTTGAGCGGCAAACCGAGCAGAACAGCATCGCGGACAATCGGCTCGAGGTCGATGAAATCGCCCTCGACGAGCGCCACGACGTCGCCCTCAGGGTCGGGGTCGTAGGCGAACAGCTCTTGCACCTCAACTTCGACGTCGTCCTCGACCGGCGTCAGGCAACGACCGCATTCGGCGCGGATCGGGGCCACCACGGTGCCGGACACGAGCACGCCGTCCATGACGGCTTCGAGCCTCAGCTCGAGCGCCACTTCCGCCCCGGCCGGTACGCCGACGAGCTCCAGCTCCCAGCCGGCCGGCGCAGGCGCAGTCCGCTGGACACGACGCATCGACCCGGCGCGGCGGCCCAGCTCGCGGGTGTCGAGCACGAGGGGCGCACGCGGGTCCAGATGCGTGGCATGGCGGGAAGCGGTCATAACGGCGATCAAGTCTACGTTGCCGAGCGACGATCGATCGCGGCGTTACTCGGGAAGGGGCGGTTCGTCCGGGTGCGGCCCGGCGAGCGAGTCCAGCTCGTGCCGGCCGCTGATCTTGGCCCGGCCTTTGTCGACGGCCTGCAGGGTCTTGTGGAGGACCACCTCGAAGTTGGCGAGCTTGCCGTCCACGTAGTCGTCGATCTCCCGCCGCATGCGGTCGGCATCGGCCTCCGCGGCCGCGCGGACCTGCTCGGCTTCTTTCGTGGCCTCCCGCATGATCTCGGTGCGTGACACGAGGCGGGCGCGCTCGGCCTTGGCGGCCTCGAGGAGAACCTGGGCCTCGGCGTGACCCTCGGCGATCACGGCGCCCTTGTCGTCCAACACCCGACGGGCCTCGTCGAACTCAGTGGGCAGTAACTGCCGGAGCTCGTCGAGATGCGCCAGCACCTCCCCTCGGTTGACGACGCACGACGCGGACATGGGCATGGCCCGCGCGTTGTCGATCAGCGCCGTCAGCTCGTCGAGCTTGGCGTGGACGTCCACCACTGATGCCTTCCGGTCAGGCGTCGAGCTTTTCCCGAAGCTTCTCCAGGACGAGGTCGGGCACCAGGCCGGTGACGTCCCCGCCGAACGTCGCAACCTCTTTGACGAGGCTCGACGACAAGAAACTGTAGAGCGGGCTGGTCGGCATGAACAAAGTCTCGACCTGGCTGAGGCCGTTGTTCATCTGCGCCATCTTGAGCTCGTAGTCGAAGTCACTGACCGCGCGCAGACCCTTGGCAATCACCTGAATGTCGTTTTCACGGCAGAAATCGACGATGAGCCCATGAAAGGAGTCCACGCGCACGTTGGAGTAGTTCGACGTGCACTCCTTGAGGAACTGCACCCGCTCTTCGACGGAGAAAAGACTGCTCTTGGTCTTGTTGATGAGTACGGCGACGACGACCTCGTCATAGAGCTTTGCGGCCCGACCGATGATGTCGAGGTGACCGTTCGTCACGGGGTCGAACGAGCCCGGGCAGACAGCGCGCCGCGTCGTCATGATCGGCGACCGTACCAAAGCGCGCTGTCGCCGTAACGGCGCGCTCGATCTTCGGCCCAACCAGCAGGCCACTGTGGCGATCCGGTCTTGGTCGCGCGCTCGACCACGATGGTGGCGTCGTCCCCGACCCAGCCGTTGTCGACGAGCCGCTGCAGGACGGGGTCGACAGGATCGCGGTAGGGCGGGTCGACGAAGACCACGTCGAACGTCTGCGCCGCTGGGGTGGCCAGCAACCGCTCGACGCGATCGGCGATGACCGTCGCGCCGGGGACGGCCAGACCTGCGACGTTGCCACGCAGAGCTGCGAGTGCCGTGGCCTCGGACTCGACCAGCCAGACCGTCGTCGCACCTCGGCTGAGCGCCTCGAGACCGACCGCACCTGAGCCGGCGTACAGGTCGAGAAACGAGAGTCCAGAAAGCGTCCGATGCAGTGACTCCAACGTCGAGAACAACGCCTCACGGGTCCGCTCGGATGTCGGCCGCGTGCTCCGTCCGCGCGGTACGGCGATGCGCCGTCCGCCGGCGATGCCCGCGACGATCCTCACCACGTCCACCTCCCCACCCACCACCCAACAACAGCGCCGGCTTCGCCGGCACGGTGTTCAGGCCTTCTCGAGATAGTCGGCCCGGTCGGTGTCGACCAGCTCACGAATCGCGGCGACCAACCCGTCATAGACCGACAGCGTGGGGTCGCGATCGACGAGAGCGGTCGCCTCTTCCCGCGCGGCGACGATGATGTCCTCGTCCCGCAGCAGCCGCAGCAGCCGCAAGCTCGATCGACGGCCCGACTGCAACACGCCGAGCACGTCACCCTCTCGCCGCTGCTCGAGGTCGAGTCGGGCTAGCAAGACGCCGTCCAGGGTCGAGGCGACGCCGTCGAGACGCTCGCGCGCGTCGGCCTCGGCAGGAGCGCGCGTGACCAACAAGCAGAGGCCCGGCTGGTTGCCGCGACCGACTCGACCTCGCAGCTGATGAAGCTGCGAGACTCCGAACCAGTCGGCATCGAGCACGACCATCACCGTGGCATTGGGCACATCGACGCCGACTTCGATGACTGTGGTGGCGACAAGGACCTGCACGCGTCCGTCGATGAAGCGCGACATGACGTCGTCCTTGGCCTCGGAAGTCATCCGGCCGTGGAGCATGTCGACGGCGAGGCCTGACAACGGTCCCTCGGCCAGCATCGGCAGGACATCCTCCACGGCAGCGGCTCGTCGACGTGACGTCTCTTCGTCGTCGAGGAGCGTGTCCGCATCGACGTCCACGTCGTCCTCGGCCGCGGAGTCACCAGAGATCTTGGGGCAGACGACATAGACCTGCCGGCCTTGGTCGACCTCTTCGCGAACGCGCTGCCACACGCGTTCGACCCATTGCGGTTTCTCGCCGACCGGGACGACAGTCGTCTGGATAGGTGAGCGACCGGCAGGAAGCTCCGTCAACATCGATGTCTCGAGATCGCCGTAGACGGTCATCGCGACCGTGCGCGGGATGGGCGTCGCGGTCATCACAAGGACATGCGGTGGCGTGTCGCCCTTGGCGCGCAGCGCGTCGCGCTGCTCGACGCCGAAGCGGTGTTGCTCATCGACGACCACCAGGCCGAGCTCGGCGAACTGCACGTTTTCCTGCAACAGCGCGTGTGTGCCGATCACGATGCCTGCTGCTCCACTCGCGGCCTCGAGCAGGTTGGTGCGTCGAGCCGCGGCGTTTTGTGAGCCCGTGAGCAGCGCCACTCTCGTCGCCACCTCGGCGGACCCCAGCTCACCGGCCTGAGCCAGCGGCCCCAGCAGAGTGCGAAGAGTGCGCGCGTGTTGCTGGGCAAGCACCTCGGTGGGCGCGAGCAAAGCGGACTGGCCACCGCTGTCGGCGACGGCGAGCATCGCGCGCATCGCCACCACCGTCTTGCCGGATCCGACCTCACCCTGAAGCAGTCGATGCATCGGATGCTCTTGCGCGATGCCGTCGAAGATCTCCTCGCTGACGCTTTGCTGGCCCGCCGTCAGCGTGAACGGCAGTCGCGCATCGAACGCGTCGAGAAGACCACCCCTGATCTGACGCCGCGGTGTCGCGGGTTGGGCAGCTGCTGCCGCGCGACGCTGAGCGAGAAGCACTTGCAACACAAAGGCTTCGTCGAACTTGAGCCGTTGCCGCGCCTTCTGCACCTGTGACCACTCGTCGGGCGCGTGAATGAGTCGCAGCGCCTCCCGAAGCGACATGAGCCCTTGCCGCTCACGCACATCGTCCGGCAGCGAATCGTCATCGAAGTCGACGACGTCGAGTGCGACCCGGATTGCTTTCCCGATGTTCCACGAGGGGAACTTGGCGGTCGCGGGATAGACCGGAATCAGCCCGGTCATCATCGACTCGTCGTAACCGTCGCCGTCATCGAGCAGCTGGGTCTGCGGGTTGGTCAGCTGGCGTTGGCCGCGGAAAACACCGACCTTGCCCGCGAACAAACCGCGCATCCCGGCATGCAGCTGGCCGCCGCGCCACGCCTGGTTGAAGAACGTCAGGTGGAGCTGGCCCAAGCCGTCGGTGACGACGACTTTGACCATCTTTCCCTTGCGCTGGCGCATCGGGACGACGTCGACACGTGCGACCTCGGCCTGCACCGTGACGTAGTCGTCGACCTTGAGCTCGTTGAGCGGCGTCAACACTTCTCGTTCGGCATATGTGCGCGGGTAGTGGCGCAGCAAATCGCCGACGGTGTGCAGCTCCAGCGCCTTTGCGAGCACCTTGGTCGACGACTCGCCGAGAACGCGGCGAAGCGGGTCCGACATCGAGACCACGATCACTCCACCCCGACCATCACGGGGTAGGTGGGCTGGCCGCCGAGATGAACGACGGTTTCCACCGCAGGACGCGTCGCGCGCACATAGTCCTCGAGCTGAGGGCCCAACGATGCGTCCGCGTCGGCTCCTACGACGATCGTCACGAGCTCTCCGCCACCGATCAGCATCCGGTCGATGAGCTCGCGCGCCACCGACGCGACATCGTCGCCGATGGTGGCCACATCGTCGTCGATGTGCCCGAGCACGTCGCCGGCACGGCAGGGCCCGGCGCTCGTCAGCGCGTCAAAGGTCGCGCGGCTGACTTCTGCATAGCGAGTAGCGGCGGCAGCGGCACTCATGGCGACTGCGTCGTCGTCTGCTCGGCGACCGGGGTCGTGAACGGCCAGCGCGGCCAGGCCCTGGATGACCGAGCGTGTCGGCACGACGGTGGCGGAGAGTCCCGCAGCACGTGCGGCGGCCGCAGCGGTGTCGGCAACGTTGCGAAACGCCCGCGCATTGGGAAGCACGACGGCCGAGCGGGCGCCGGGCGCGCAGACAGCGGCGGTCAGGGCTGAGACAACCGCACTCTCGTCATCACCGACCTCGACCGCGATGGCGCCGGCGCCGCGGAAGAGATCGGCGAGACCACCGGTCGGAGTCAGGACGACGACTCGACTGGCGGCGGCCTGGTCGGCAAATCGCGTGACGGTGATGCGCCGAGGCTGACCGAGGTCGAGCGCGGCCTCGATCGCCGCCCCGATGTCATCGACGTGGACGTGCACGTTGTGGACGTCGGAACCGGCGACGATGGCGACAGCGTCGCCGAGTGCGGCGAGTCGAGCGCGAAGAGGGGGCAGCGCGTCCGCCGGCGCATCGAGCAGATACTGCACTTCGTAGGCGAACGTCGCAGCCGCGGACATCTGCGACGGCCGAGCCACCGCGATGTCCGGCGCCGGCGGAACCGCAACGCCGGCCAAGGTGTCGGCCAGCGCATCGAGCACGACCACCAGGCCCTGGCCCCCCGCATCGACCACGCCGGCCGCGGACAACGCCGGCAGCTGGCCGACGGTGCGAGCGAGCTCCTGCCGCGCTGCGGCGACGGCCGCACCGACGACCTGCCGGACGTCGACCGGGTCGGCGTCGCGCGCGGCCTTGGCTGCTGCCCGCGCCACGGACAGGATCGTGCCCTCGACCGGATCGGCGAGGGCGGCATAAGCCGCCTCGGAGGCGGAGGTCAGCGCCGCCGCCACATCCGGCCCTCGGCCCGGCCAGACCGGCCCCAGCCCCGCTGCGACGCCGTACAGGTAACGACTCAGGATCACACCGGAGCTCCCCCGAGCCGCGACCAGCGAACCGGCGGCGGCCGCCTGGGCGACCTCGGCAACGTCCCCGCCGGCCGCGACCGCTGTGGCGGCGGCTCGGGCGGCCGCCTGCATGGTCAGCAGCATGTTGGTGCCGGTGTCCCCGTCTGCGACCGGAAAGACGTTGAGGGCGTCGATGCCCGCGCAGGCGGTGGCCAAGGCGTCCGCTGAGCGGGAGTACCACCCGGCCAGCCCGACACCGTCGAGCACGTCAACGGGCCGCCCGGTCACGGGACGAGCCTAAAGTCGACGTACGACGCCTCCTGCACTTTCGGGCGCCAGGTTTTGAGCCGAGGCGGGACGCCGGGCTAACCTGGGTGACTGTCATCGGCCCCGTCGGGGCCCCATTCGGACTGGAGAACTCCCGTGGCTTCCGTGTGCGACGTCTGCGGCAAGGGGCCGGGCTTCGGCATGAACGTGTCGCACTCGCACCGGCGCACCCGGCGACGCTTCAACCCCAACATCCAGTCCGTGCGCGCGCTCGTCGGCCGAGGCACCCGCCGCCGCATCAACGTGTGCACCTCCTGCCTCAAGGCCGGCAAAGTCACCCGCTGAGCGCGGAGACCAGCAGCGCGAGGCCACCGACGGCGGCAAGCAGCAGGGTCACGGCCCGTGCAAGCCGATGTGAGATCCGCGGCGCCAGCACGGCACCGACCGCCGATCCGGCCAGCAGCGCCACGACGAGGACGACGGCTCGACGGCCGCTCCAGTCAGGTGCGCCCAGCGTCAGGACCGTCACGACGTTGAGGCACAGGAAGTAGGCCTGCAGCGTCGCGCGCAGACGGGTCGCATCCCATTGCGCGCCGGTTGCGTAGACGGCCACGGCAGGACCGCCGGCGGAGGCCAGCACGTTCATCGTCGCCGAGACAAGTCCGGCAACGACACCGCCGGCCGGCCCCAGATCTCGTGTCCGGCCGGCCGCAACGAGCAAGACTCCGAGAACGATGACCGCGCCCGCGGCCGCGCGCAGCGCTTGCGACTGGACGGACGACAGCAGGTGCACCAGCACCGGCGTCGACACGAGCGCGGCAATGAGCACCGGCAGCATTCGCCGCACCATGACCGACCGGTGCTCGCGCACGAGCACGCCGACGTTGACAAGCATCGAGAGAACGACCGCGACGCGGACTCCCTCACGAGGTCCGAAGACAGCGAACAGCAGCGGACCGCCGACAAGTGCGAACCCGATGCCGCTGACCGACTGCGCGAGCGCGCCGATCGCGACGCCGACGGCGGCCCAAGCCAGGGTCACTGATCGACGGTGAGTGTCTTGCCGTAGCTGACCGAGCCGGGCTCACAGCGGTAGTGGCCGAAGCCCGCGACGCGCTCGTAACCAGAGGTCTCGTAGAGCCGCATCGCTTCGGGTTGTTGCGGTCCCGTCTCGAGCAGGACTCGAGAGGCTCCGATGTCACGAGCGAGCGACTCGAGGTGGGCGAGCACGACGCGGGACAATCCGCGGCCCCGCTGCTCGGGAACGACGTACATGCGCTTGACCTCAACGGTGTCGGCGTCGATACGACGGACTCCACCCATCGCGACCGCATCCGTGTCGAGATAACCGACGACAAACCGACCATGCGGTGGCGCGAACTCGGTCGGCTCGACCGGCGTGGCGTCGGGCGAGCCGTAGCGCGCGACGTACTCCTGCTGCACTGCCTCGATCAGCTGCTGCGCGGCCGGACCGTCGTACGGCTCTTCGCGCAAATCCAGGTCGCTCACGCAGTCAACTGTATGGAGCGAAGTGATCGTGACCGGCGAGGTTCGGCGGCGGCTCGTCCACGAAGACAACCCCGGCGTCGCCCGCAACGACTCGACCGACCTGCGTGAATGGGACCGGGCCGTCGAGGTCAGCGAGCATCGCCACGGCGCGTAAGGCCGCTTCATCCGACATCGTCGCTGCGAACGCGTGGTCCTCGCCACCGGCCGCGACCCAGCTACGCGGGTCGATGCCGAGAGCCAGCGCGGCTTCGACCAGCTCAGGGGGCAGCGGCAGGTCATCACTCGCGAGCTCGATCCGCACCCCTGACTCGCGAGCGATGTGTCCGAGATCTGCGACGAGTCCGTCGGAGACGTCGATCAGCGCCGTCGCGCCGGCGGCAGCGAGGCGCAAGCCGGCGGCGTAAGGCACGGTCGGCATCCGATGCGCGTCGACGAGCGCGGCGGGCTCCCGCCGGCCGGCGCGCAGCAGGTCCAAGCCCGCCGCCGCATGGCCGAGCCGTCCCGCGACGACGACGACCTGGCCGGCTTCAGCGCCCGAGCGCAGGACCGGCGGACGGCCCTGCAAGTCTCCCAGGGCAGTGACCGAGATGCTCAAGGTCGCGGACCGTACGACGTCGCCGCCGGCCAACCCGGCTCTCATCAGGTCGCATTCGTCCTGAAGCCCGTCGACCAAACCGTCGGCCCACTCCAGAGGCAGGTCCCGGGGCGCCGCGAGACCGACGACGATGGCGGTCGGTCGCGCCCCCATCGCGACGATGTCGGCGAGGTTCTGGGCGGCCGCCTTGCGGCCTACCTGGTAGGCGCTGGACCAGTCGCGGCGGAAATGAACGTCCTCGACGAGAACGTCCGTCGTGATGACCGTGCGACCGTCAGGACTGGCGACGACTGCCGCATCGTCACCCGGGCCGAGGAGCACCGACTCACCCGATCGCAGCCGCGCACGGATCCGGCTGATGAGCCCGAATTCGCCTGCGTCGGAAACCGAGATGTCCATCTCCTTCCTCTTCCGATAAATTCGCAGGTGCCGACCTACGGCAAGCAGTCTCTCGGGTGCAAGGAGCAGCAGTGACGGTGCAGGCCTACATCCTCATCCAGACGGAGGTCGGCAAGGCAGCGGCCGTCGCCACCGAGATCGCCGGCATCAAGGGCGTGACGATGGCGGAGGACGTCACCGGGCCCTACGACGTCATCGTCCGCGCGGAGGCGCGCAACGTGGACGAGCTCGGCAAGCTGGTCGTGGCAAAGGTGCAGGGCGTGCCCGGCATCACCCGGACACTCACCTGTCCCGTCGTACATCTCTGACCCGGACCGGACTCGCGACCATCGCCGGGATGGCCGCTCTCGCCGGCTGCGCCGGGAGCGGCACGGTCCGAGTCGACCCACCCACTCCGGCCGGCGCGGTGCGGATCGCGTGCGCACGGCTCGTGAACTACCTGCCGTCGATGCTCGACGGTCACCACTCGCGAGTGGTCGAGCCACGGTCTCCGCTGGTGCACGCATGGGGCTCACCGCCGATCGTGCTGCGTTGCGGGGTGTCCCGACCTGCGGCCTACGACCCAGGGTCACCGCAGACGGCGACGGTTGACGGCGTGGTCTGGTTTCAGCAGATCGGCCAGAAGTCCGTCACCTGGACCGCGATCCGACACCACGCCGATCTCCAGCTGACCGTGCCGACGTCCTACGACGCGCAAGGCGGCTTCCTGGTCGAGCTCGGTAAAGCGATCAGGCAGACGATCAGCTAACGGAGGCCGGTGCCGCGCTGCAGCGCATCTTCCAGGAGGCGACTGACCAGCTCGGAGTAGCTGACGCCGGCCGCGGCCCACATCCGGGGGAACATTGACGCGGGCGTGAATCCCGGCATCGTGTTGACCTCGTTGACGACCACTCGTTCGCCGTCGACAAAGAAGTCCACGCGGGCCAGACCCTCGCAGTCGAGGGCTTCGAATGCGCGGACCGCCATCGACCGCACCCGCTCGATGATCGCGTCGGGAAGGTTCGGCGGGATGTCGAACTCGGTCGCGTCGGTCAGGTACTTGGCCTCGAAGTCGTAGAAGTCCTGACCGCCCGTGACACGAATCTCGGCAGGCACCGAGGCTTCGGGCCCGTCCTTGCCGGCGAGCACACCGCACTCCACCTCACGGCCGCCGACGGCCTCTTCGACGAGTGCCTTGGGATCGTGTCGATGAGCTTCGGCCAGCGCCGCCTCGAGGTGTGCACGACGCGTGACCTTGGTGATGCCGATGCTGGATCCGCCGCGAGCCGGTTTGACGAACACAGGCAGTGCCAGGTCGTCGGCAGCCACGGGAACCGGGCGGCCCCGTCGTACGACCACGTAGTCGGGCACAGGCAGATTCGCAGCCATGAGCAGCTGCTTCATGTGGTGCTTGTCCATCGCAACTGCAGACGCGAAGACCCCCGACCCGACGTAGGGAACCCCGGCGAGCTCCAGCAGGCCCTGCACGGTGCCGTCCTCGCCGTAAGCGCCGTGCAACAGCGGGAACACGACGTCGACGCTGCCGAGCTCGTCCGCCATGGCGCCTGCATCGAGCGCGACCAAGGCCTTGGCGGTCGGGTCACCAGGCAGCACCAGCGCGGTGCCGGTCGGGTCGACGGCAGGCAGCGTGCGATCGCGGATCATCAGCGCTTCGGAGTCGTCCGGCGCAAGCACCCATCGACCGTCTGCGCTGATGCCGATGGGGACGACGTCGTAGGCATCGCGATCGATGGCCGCCAGCACGCTTCCGGCTGACACGCACGAGATCGCATGCTCGGTGCTGCGTCCCCCAAAGAGAACGGCGACGCGCGGCCGGTTTCTCACGCCGCGACGCTACCGCCTCATCTGTCGTAGGGCCGGACGGCTCCGATGAGATCGGGGCGCCAAGCGGAGCTGATCCGCACGTTGGCGCCCGTGTAGGGCGCTTCGACCATCTGGCCGCTCCCGATGTAAATCCCGACGTGGTGAATCGTGTTGGGGTCGCTGGTGTCGGTCGCGAAGAACAGCAAGTCGCCGGGACGCAGCGCCGAGGTCGCGATGTGCGCGCCTTCCTGCCACTGGTAACCGGTCCAGTGATCGAGCGTCACGCCGACATGGGCATATGCCCACATGACGAGACCGGAGCAGTCGTAGCTGTCCGGACCAGCGGCTCCCCATTGGTAGGGCTTGCCGATCTGCGACTCGGCGTAGTTGACGGCCTGCTGCTCGGTGGCAGCAGAGACGGTCCCTGGCACGGGCCCGGTGGCTCCGCCGGAAGACGGTTGTCGGCTGGTCACCTGACGCGCAGCCTTGGCAGCCGCCCTGGCCGCAGCCTGGGCCCGGGCTCGTGCGATCGCGGCAAGGCGAGCGCGCTCGAGCGCGGATGCATGCTGACGGGCTTGGCCGAGGAGGGTCATGAGCCGGCCGTGTCGCTGGCGCACTGCTTGTACGACGGCGACCTGGCGCTGCACGGACTGTCGTGCCTGGACTCGCGCGGCAGCTGCTGCTGTCGCCGCCTGGCGCGCACGGCCGAGAACGACCTGCGCCTGCCGTTCGACGCTCACCTGGAACACGCGCGCCGCGTCGAGAGCCTGCGTGGCGTCGCGCTGCGAGCGCGAGATCACCTCGAGGGTGCCGACGCGATAGAGCAGCGACTCCGGGCCGTCGGCGTTGAGCATCGCGTCGACTGACGACATGCCACCGGTCATGTAGGCCGCCGCGCCGAACCGCCCGACCCGGGCTCTGGCGCGATCGACGCGGTGACCGGCAGCATCCAGGACAAGACGCGCCGCGGTGACCGCCTCGGTCGCGGCAAGCTGTCGCACCCGAGCGGCGTTGTAGGCCTCGACCGCGACCTCGGCCGAGTCGGCAAGACGGTGTGCTTCCGTGCGGGCGGCGGCGAGACGGTCGACCGCGCGTGCCACCTGATGTTCGCGTCTGGCGACGGCGGCTTTACCCGCGGCCACGGCCCGCGCCGAGGGACCGGGGTGGTGCGACGCAAGGGCGGGAGCAGACGGCGCAACGACCAGGGCAGCCGCCATCGCAGCCGTCACCAGGCCGGCCCGGCGCCGTTGGGCACCTGTCACACCTGTGACTGTAGTGACTCATGTGACGATCGGGCAGTCCCGAAACGTGCTAATCGTCAGACCGGGAGGCGGTCCAGCGCCTGCTCGAGATCGCGGATCAGGTCCTCGGCGTCTTCGAGCCCGATGCTGACCCGCACGGTCGAGGGCGCGATTCCCGCCGCGGCCAGTGCTGCGTCATCCATCTGCCGGTGGGTGGTGGAGGCGACGTGGCTGACGACAGTGTGCACGCCGCCCAGGCTGGTCGCGACGGTGCCGACCCGCAGCCCGTCACACAGCGCCATGCCGACGTTGCGGTCACCGCCGGGCGTCACGGCCAGTATGGCGCCGTACCTCTTGCCCTCCGGGCCGCTCTCGAAAAGCTTGTCGGCGAGCTGGTGCTGCGGATGGGTTGGCAGTCCTGGGTAGTCGATCCGCTCGATCCGTGGATGGTCGGCGAGTGCCTCGGCGACAGCCGCGGCGGTCGCGCAATGGCGTGCCACGCGAACCGGCAACGTCAGCAGGCCACGGTGAAGCAAGAAGGCTTCGTCCGGCGCCAGGATCCCGCCCAGGTCGATGCGGGCACGACGGATGCGCGCCATGAGCTCGACGTCGCCGACGACAACACCGCCGGTGACATCCGAATGACCGCCGATGTATTTGGTCGCGGACTGCATGACCAACGAGGCACCCCACTGGAGGGGCCTGCAGACGGCGGGCGACGCAAACGTGTTGTCGACGACAAGAGGGATGCCCGCATCACGGCAGACGGCAGCGAAACCGGACAGGTCCGCCACCGCCGTCGTCGGATTGGCAATGGTCTCGGCCCACACAAGTGCGGTCTCGGGTCGCAGTGCGGCGCGAACGGCGTCCATCTCGTTGCCTTCGACGAACGTCGCGGTCACTCCGAACCGTTCGAGCACATGGCGGATCACGCCGTAGGTGCCTCCGTAAACAGCGGCCGGCGCAACGATGTGGCTGCCCGTCGAGCAGAGAGCCAGCAACGTCGTCGACGACGCGGCCATCCCGGAAGCGAATGCTTGGGCTGCAACGTCCTGCTCGAGCCCGTGGGCATCCATCGCAGCGGCGCCGAGAGCGAACGCATCAGCCGTCGGGTTGTCGACGCGACTGTAGGAGTACCCCGACGTCTGGTCGCCGAGTACGTCGGCGTAGTCCTGCGCCGTCTCGAACACGAACGCCGACGTCCGATACGTGGGCAGGCCCATCGGCTGCTGCTCCGGAGGTGCCTGGCGCGGGCCATGGACGGCGCGCGTACTCTCGCCGTCGTCGCCGCTACGCGCCGGTACGACGGGCAGGTTGCGTGGCAGGTCGTGGTCAGACATCGGCGTCGCGCTCGTGCTTGGGGTCGCGACTGAGCAGCGACTGCAACATCTCGCTCACCGTCATGCCTTCGTGCACGACGAGCGCGACATGTTCGGTGATCGGAACCTCGACGCCGTGCATGCGCGCGAGATCCAGGATCGACCGGCACGACTTGACGCCTTCGGCGGTCTGACGCGTGATCGCAACAACCTCATCGAGCGTCATCCCTCGGCCGAGGTTCTCGCCGAAGGTGCGGTTGCGCGAGAGCGGCGACATGCACGTCGCGGCGAGATCGCCCAGACCCGCGAGACCCGCGAAGGTCATCGGATCGGCGCCCAGCGACTCACCCAGACGCGCGGTCTCGGCGAGCCCGCGCGTGATCAATGACGCCCGCGCGTTGTCACCGAAGCCGAGACCCACTGACATGCCGACAGCCAGCGCGATCACGTTCTTGACGGCGCCACCCAGCTCACAACCGAGCACGTCGTGGTTGGTGTAGGGCCGGAAGTAGCCGGAGTTGCAGGCGCGTTGCAAGGCTCCCGCGACCTCGAGGTCCGTGCACGCCACGACACTGGCCGCCGGCTGACGCGCAGCGATCTCCTTGGCGAGGTTGGGACCGCTGATGACGGCGACGCGCTCATCCGGCACGTCGGCCACCTCGATGATGACTTCGCTCATTCTCTTGGACGTGCCGACCTCGATGCCCTTCATCAAGCTGACGAACACCGATCGGCTTCCGACAAGGTCGACCCAGCTCTTGAGGTTGTCGCGCAGGGTCGCGGACGGAATAGCCAGAACGACGAGATCGGCGCCGGCGAACGCCTCCTCAGGGTCAGAAGTCGCGCGCAACGTCGGCGGCAGCTCGACATCCGGCAAGTAGTCGGGGTTGCGATGCGCAGCGTTGATGGAAGCCGCGATCTCGGGGCGACGCGACCACAGCGTGGTCTCGGTGCCGGCGTCGACCAACACCTGGGCGAAAGCTGTGCCCCACGAACCCGCGCCAAGCACGGCCGCCTTTGTCACGCTGACTCCTTGTGCTCGACCGTGGGGCCGGCCGCCTTCATGTCGTAGAACTCGGACGGCGCAGGCTCGCCCCGCAGCTCTGAGAGCTGGTCGGCGATCCTTCGCATGATGGTGTCGGTCGCGGCGTGCAAGAGGTCAGCGGTGAGCGGCTGGCCCGCGTAGGCAGAGAGGTCCACCGGCAAACCGGCAAGGATGCGCATGGTGCGGCGCGGGAACAGCTTCGGACGGCGAGCCTTGTAGGGCAGGATCGCCTCAGGTCCCCACATTGCGATCGGGATGACCGGCGCGTCGGACATCAATGCCACTCGCGCAATGCCGGTGCGGGCCTTCATCGGCCAGAGGTTGGGGTCCCTCGTCGCGCTGCCCTCGGGATAGATGAGCACGCATTCGCCCTGCTTCAGGGCCTCAACGGCAGGACCCAGGGCAGCGGACGCATCGTTCGCATGGCGCGACACCGGGATCTGCTTTGCACCCTCCGCGATCCACTTCATCGGTGGTTTGCGGAACAGCTCGGACTTAGCGAGAAAGCGGGGTGCCCGACCCATGTCGTAGAGGTAATGGCCGATGACGAGCGGGTCGATCTCGCTGACATGGTTGGCCGCGACGAGGATTCCGCCTTCGCGCGGAATGTTTTCCATCCCACGCCAGTCCTTCTTGGTGAGCAGGAGCAACAACGGCTTCACCACGTGGATGACCAGGCGATACCAGAAGCCCAGTCGCTGACGTGTTCGGCGCACGTTGCGAGGATGCCAGACATGGGGCCAGCCGCAGAGAAATGGGCGATCGTCGTGCCGGTCAAGCGGCTCGACGAAGCCAAGACGCGGCTGCAGCTGGACCCGGATGTCCGGATCGAGCTTGCGCTGGCGATCGCCGCAGACACGGTTCGAGCTGCTCTTGCCCGCGTTCCATGCGGCGCAGGCGCAGCTCCCAGCGGCCGGTCATCTCGGCGCTGCGCACGAGCGGATGAACCGCCGCGACCAGCGCCGCTCCCAGCTGCGTGCCTCGCAGGTTCTTGGCCTCGCGCGT